>CAZIBE010000039.1:0-32852 GCA_964536685.1 uncultured Calditrichaceae bacterium
TCCAGGCAAAACGATTTAAATAATTCTAATTATGTTCAACTGGTCATTCATATTAGTTGTTTTTTTAAAGAGTTACACACTATTAAATAGTATTTATAGCTCAGCCCTATTTTTGACCCAACCCCTATCCCCTTCCCTCATGTATTAGGGAAGGGGAAGAAAAGGGGATGGGTTAGCGTTTTTGCCGATTTCACTGTTTCTGAAAATCTATTTTGGACAAGTGTGATAAAAACTGAATACTTAATATCCGTCAAAGGGGGGGCATTGGCCATACGTGTTTTGTACGAAATCCCGATTTATCGGGATGATACCGATTACCTTATTTGCGCCGCAGGCGCCCCTTCAGGGTAAACCATTTACTGATCGGTGTACATCTGCACAAATGCATTGGCTGGTTATTCTTCCGGAAGCAATTTTTTCACTTCTTGTAAAACAACTGATAAAAAAGGTTGCAATGATTCATCATTTGAGCTTTCACTAATGGATTTTTCTAATTCGGACAGAGGTTGTAAATACTTTTTTTTAGCGTAACGATAGGTTGGCGATTGATAGTGGCTAAAGGCGCCGCTTTGCGGATCGGACAAGCCGAATTTCCAGCCTTTATCGGCATTCCATTCCCAAAGGCGATCTTCGCCCCAAATTTGAAACCGCTGAGCCCGGCCGAGTTCGTCCTGCCAGAAGAAAATATCAAAACTTCGGTCGGGATCGCCCAGCCAGCGGTACGGTTTGTCGCCCGGCGATTGTTTAAGCAGGCCCGGACTAATCAGACTAAACATACCATCGTCTCCATTTGAAACGGCGCGTGTGCAATGATAAAATAAGCGAACCCGGATTCAAATGATCCGGGGCACAAAAAACAGAAAGCCGTACTGTTGCTGTGGGGCGAAAGGTTTACTTAAAAAGATTTTCAATCCAATCCATAGTTTCCGGACAAACGCCGTCAGACTGGTTGTTTAATTTTAAATCATCGGCTAATTGCCGGAGGAATTGCAAATCGCCCTCTTCTGCCCAGCGAACCACCGCCTCTTTTAAGCGATCGCATTGATCGGAACATAAGCCGCGGTTAACTAACTGGATGGTAACCTGGCGCAACAGAGGATTGCCGGAGTTTTTGCTGCGTTCCAGAAAGGGGATGATTCGTTCAGCCTCTTTGCAGATGGAATATCCAAGCGCCTGCAAAGTAAATTGCCGCAAATTTTCATCTGGGTCGTTTAACAGAATATCCAGCGGTTTTTCCCAGCCGTCGCGAGGGCCGTAACGCCCTATCATCTCTGCCAAAACGCTTTTATCCTGAATAGCGCGATGCTGCGCCCCCTTATGGAAGCGCTCAATGGCTGCCGGAATGTCGGCGTACATATCCTCGGTGATCTTTTCCGCAGACGCCACATCCATGGATTTGCATATGTGAATTAAAAAACGCGAGGCGTTTTGCAGCTTTCCCAAGGAAGGCCGCGTTTGAATGTAATAGGTATATAGGTCTTCTAAATTTTGCATCCGCTCTCCATAGCTGCCAAGAGGATTTTAGCAAATACCCGTTAAAATGAATTCTATTCGGCGCAACAAATATCGGCCCAATATATAAAAAACTTTATTCACTTTTTATCAGTATTAAGCGTTGCGCGCTTCTATATGTTTTTTCATCTCGTACCAGAGATTAGCGCAGCGCCTTGTGTTACGTTGTTCTTCTTAACAAATTTACCACTTAGCCGTAACCGATAAACTGTCACAACTCAAAATTTATACCCTATGGTTCTCAAAAATTCTTTACGTTTGGCAATATCTTTTTCGGTTTCGACGCCTTTGGTTTTAACGCCGTCTACCACACCTAAAATAGCCCGCCCCAGATCAGTTTCGGCGACGATTACCTCCACGGGATTAGCGGTTGCGCAAAACACGCGCGTTACTTCCGGAACGTTCTTTACGGCATTGAGAATATTGAGCGGAAAGGCATTACCTAAAAAGATGATAAAACTATGTCCGGCGCTCAGGTTAAGGGCATTTTTTTGGGCCAGTTCAATCAGGGATTCATCGTTCCCGCTGTAACGTACCAGCGCATCCTGCGATGCCTCGCAAAAAGCCAGGCCGAATTTTATGCCGGGATTAATATTTACAATAGCTTCATGAATATCTTCTACGGTTTTAATAAAATGGGAGTGACCGAGAATAAAATTCATATCTTCCGGTTTTTCAATCGTTACGACTGTTAATTCCATCTTACACCTCGCCATTTATTTTAGGTAATCAATTTAATAAAAAACATGAAATAAGCAATGGTCTAAGCGCTTTACATTTTGTTCTACTGTCTAATATGAGTTTACTATTGAATCAGAGATTATCATGACGGTCTCTGATCGTTTTTCCGAGAAACATATAACCGAACTGTTAGTGCAACTTCTTCAGAACCGCCTCGGTAATTCTGCGCACATCTTCCTCCGGTTCACTGACCTCTTGCCCCGTTTCGCAAGACGCCAAAGCAGAGCGTTTGTTCTCTGAGCGCAGAGAAATGAGTTTGTCCACCTGATCGTCGCTTAAAATTTGTACGCGCCCCAATTGCATGGCTAAAAACTGGATTTTGGCCGCATGCTCCACGGTTTCCATTTTAAACCAGGCTTCCTCCATGGTTTTTCCTATGGTAACCACACCGTGGTTGGCTAACAAAAAGGCGTCATGGTCGGCGGCGTATTTACGCAACGGCACATACAATTCGGCGCTGCCCGGCGTGCCGTATTCGACTAAAGGCACTTGGCCTAAGCTAACAACCATCTCCGGCATAATGCATTTATCTAAAGCCAGACCGGCCACCGCAAAGGCCGTGGCATAGGGCGGATGCGCATGGCAGACACTGTCAATATCTGGTCGCAGCTTATACAATTCCAGATGCATGCCGGCTTCGGAAGAAGGCCGGGCGTTTTTGCTGAGCAAATTTCCCTGCAAATCCAGGAGCGCCATCCCGGCAGTCTGCATATAGCCCTTGCTTACGCCGGTCGGCGTGATCACTATGTGTCCGTCTTTTAGGCGGATACTCAGATTACCGTCGTTGGCGGCCACGAATCCTTTTTGGTACATGCGTTGGCCAAATTCCACTAAGGCCTTTTTTGCGGAAATGATGTTCATATTTTACTTTTTGTAAGAAGTTCCTTTGCTTTGTGCACCGTAAAATACAAGATTTTACCCAAGTAAATCAAGCGTAAAAACTATGGAAAATAGTAGCTTATCAGATTTCAAAAAAATCCCGTTCGCCAATATCATCCAATCGCAGCTTCGCTTTATGCAAACTAACTAAATAAACACCGGCCTGTGGGTAGCTGCGTTTAAAAAAGCGTAAATGCGCCACATCTTTTAAATTGATTTTCTTTTTCCATTTTATTTCGTAGGCCATCAATTTATTTTCTCTTTGAAATACAAAATCAATTTCACGCCCGTTTTTATCCCGCCAGAATTTTATTTCGGTTAAAAAATCATTTTGCTTTAATGCTTGTGAAAGCACAAAATTTTCTGCAAGAAAACCTGCGTCAGGACGTTCATCCATCAATGAAAAATTTTTAAGAAAATAATTTCGTACTCCGGCATCCACAAAATAGATTTTTGGGGCTTTTACAATTTCCTTATTTTTATTGGTAAAAAATGGGGAAATAGATTTCAAAATAAATGTTTCATTCAAGATCATTAAATAGCGTTTGAGCGTGTTTATATCAATATGTTGAGATGTGCTTAAATCGGAATAGTTCAACACGCTGCCCATATTTACGGCCACATAGCGCAAAATATTTGCAGCCGCTTGCGGATTCTTCATTTTTAACAAGGCAATCAAGTCTTTTTTAACAAATAGATCAAAAATACTGCGAATGACTTCTTTTTTTTCCATAGGATCAACAGCAAGAGCTACTTCGGGATAGCCACCAAAGATTAAAAATTCTTTTAAATAGGCAATTAACTGTTGCCGAACGGTTATAGGAATATTCTTAATTGAAGTTTCTTTAATTTTTTGAGCTGTTTCTAAATCTTTAAATTGAATAAATTCCTGGAAGGTTAATGGATATAAATGAAGTATTTCTTTTCTTCCAGCCAGGCTCTCTTTAAATTGCTCCAATACGCTCAAGGACGATGAACCCGTGGCCATTATTTTAAGATTTGGGTGATGATCGTGTAAATTTTTTAAAATTCCGGAAATGTTAGGCGCTGTCTGAAATTCATCTAAAAATAAAATAAATGGATTCTTTTGCTTATATCCGTTGAATTCCAGAAAGCGGACGACTTCCCTGTAAGATGAAAAAATATCCTGATTCTCCAGAATATCAAGGTCAAGAAACAGCTTCGGTGATGAACATTCTTCGAAAATATGTTTTAATAATGTTGTTTTACCCGATTGCCTGGGACCGCAAACAACCGTGATACGGTGATTGCTTAATGCTTTTGTTATTTGGTTTTCGAGCTGTCTGGTAAAATACATCTTTTTACTCCATTTTATAAGTGCACTGATAAAATAGAGTAATCTATTCTATAAGTCAACTGCTAAAATAGAATAAAAAATATTAGATGGGAATTTTCTCCACATACGAGAGGTTCATACCCGCATTAAAAATGATTCATTTGCCGAATTGCAGATGGAAAGATATACGATGAATATTTCCGAGCTCACTCTGATAGGCGGTAAAAGCGTAATCAAAGGTGATTTTAGGAATGCTGAAACCAATGCCGGTGGTAAAACGCTGCAAATCATCCATACCGCCGCGCAGAGCTAAATATTTACCGTAACGTATCTCCAGGCCGCTAAAAATATCCAGGCTGAGCGGCCCAAGATGCATCTGGCTGGCGTATTGGCGGTTTTCTAAAAGAAAATTAAAGTCGGCGGTAGGCTCGATGACTAAATTCAGAGATTCCCAAGGAAACTTGTAACTGACGCCGGCGCGCATAGAGGGCGTGATCAGTTCTTTTTCGCCGGTGCTCCAAACCAGCATGGTGGTGGTAATATCGCTCAGCATCAGGCCCAGGGACAGGCGATCCGTCCACAAATATTTTAAACCGGCGTCGAAACCCATGCCCCAGCCGGATGCGCTGTGAAAATCGCGGTAGATGGTTTTAAGATTAACGCCATAGTTTATTTTATCATTGTATTTTGCCGCATAGGAAAATAAAAAGATGTAATCGCCGGTGTTAAACAGGCGAATCTTCGAATAATCCACATGGTTATCTGCCTCATTGTATGCTTGCCGGCTATCCTTAATGCCGTTCACCGTTAAATAAATGAAAGAGAGACCCAGCGTCTGCCGGTCATCTAAAGGACGGGAAATCGCCAGGTAATTCTGCTGAATGCTGCTGATGAATTGCTTGGAGTGCATGAATTCCACTTGCAAACCGGCGGCTTCGCGCAAACCGGCGGGATTCCAGTATCCGGCGGTAACGTCGCGCGTTGACGCGGTTCCCGCGCCGCCCATTGCCAACACTCTGCTGCCGGCGCCCAGGTATAAAAATTCTCCGGCATATTTGCGAAAAGACAGCGCATTGACCGAGGAAATCACTAAAATGATGAGTAAACCGATTACAATAAGTCTGTTTTTCAAAAGATGCTCCGTTACTCTTATCTGAATACCATAAATAAATATCCGGAAACAACTGGAATCAGAAAATTATCATTAATACCCAACGGTAAAAATTCCAGGACCGCACTGGCCAAAGCGATTAGTAATCCGGCCCAACTGTAGTCGGTAAAGATTAAAACCACCGCCGAAGCGGTCAAGTAAAATCCCAGTAAGCCTTCTATGGTTTTACCGTAAAAGGCTTCTTTCCCGAAGGCTTTGCCGGCAATCGCCGCCGCCGGATCCGCTAATGAAATGAACAGCATGGCCGGCACTGCCGCTTCCTTAGGAAACAAAAAAACCGCAGCCGTCATTCCCCACAGCAAAAATGTAGCGCCGGTGATTTGCTTTTTAAGCTCCTTTTCACGCAACAATGCTGAAAATACGATTAAAAAGTATTTCTCTGCAAGGGCAAATTTCATCCGCAAAAGATCGGCCGCTAAAAATCCCACGCTCAAAAACAAGAGCATATACAAAATAACCTGCTCCGGTACCCCGCTTAAGTAAGCGAGAGGAATTACCGAAGCTGCCATATGAATTGCTTTGCGCTGAATTTCCAGCCGCAGATTTAAGCGGTCAGACAACATCAAACTCCTAGTCCGGATAAACCGGAAATTCAATTAGCTGATAGCGTTTGGCTTTCATCCGATAGTAATGAATACTGAAAAATGGCTGGCAACCGAGAACCGATAACAAAAAACAATAATTGCATCAGACACTTAATTTTTATGGCTAAGAACCGATGACTGGTAACTGACAACTCGCTCGCTTTAAACCGTTTTTCCCATTAAATCTTTCATTTCCCGGCAGGCCTGTGCCGGCGATTCAGCGCCAAATACAGCGTTGCCGGCCACCAAAATATCCACACCCTGTTCCAGTATTTGCGGCGCTGTTTGCAGGTTAACGCCGCCGTCGACTTCCAGTAAAAAGCTTGCACCTGTTCTTTTGCGTATCCCGGCGGCTTCACGCATTTTATGTACTGTATAAGGAATGAACCGCTGACCGCCAAAACCGGGATTAACGCTCATGATCAATAACAGGTCTAGTTTTTCTAACAGATGTTCTAACGTCGATACAGGCGTAGCCGGATTAAGCGCCACACCGGCCATGCAACCGGCGTCTTTGATTTGTTGCAGCGTGCGATCCAAATGCAGGCAGGCTTCCTGATGCACGGTAATTAGAGACGCGCCGGCGCGGGCAAAAGCCTCTATATGCTGCTCCGGATGAACAATCATCAGGTGCACATCCAGCGACAGATCGGTAATGCGCTTTAAAGCGCCTACCATGTTCGGGCCAAATGTAATATTAGGCACAAAGCTACCGTCCATAATATCCACATGGATATAATCGGCGCCGCTTTGCTGCACCTGCCTTACCTGATCTCTAAGTTGCAATAAATCGGCTGATAATACCGAAGGCGCTAAAAAGGACATTACCGTTCCCCGATATGTTTAATCTTACTTACGCGCAACGTAATGACCGTGCTGTCTGTAATGGGCGTTCCTGCCTTGACGCTTTGACCGACAATGGTTTCGGGCAGAATATTATCCTGTTCCACATATTCAACTTTTATTTTGGAAATCCCCAACTGCTTAAGCTGGTTTTTGGCTTTATCCAGGGATTTACCGAGTAAATCCGGTATTTTACGCTGTTTGGGCAGCGGCCCCAAACTGATGGTAATATCAACTTTGGCGCCCTTTTTGACAATTTGCCCGGGCGGATAGGATTGCGATATAACAACGCCGGCCAGGGACATATCCGAATAGCGGTAGTATTTTGCGCCCCGCTCCAGGCCGTAGGCCTTTAAGATGAGTTCCGCATCGCGCGGCGATTTATAGAAAAGGTTGGGCATATGAATGGGCTTTTCTCCGATGCTGACGGTTAAATAAACATGCCGCCCTTTTTTAACCACCGAATACGGCAGCGGCATTTGCTCCACAACCGTTCCTGTGGGATAATCGGCATCGTAAACGGAATCAGCCAAAACGGCGATAAAATCATTTTGCGCCAGCTTTTCTTTGGCCTGATCTACTTTCATTTCCACCACATCCGGCAGCTCCACCTCGTCGCCAAAGCGCACATACAGCGGCATGACCACGCGATCCATTAATACTACGAGTAGAACCAACGCTACCAGCGCTACAAATCCTTTAAAGAAAATATTATGTCTGATTTTTTCCCACATAGATCCTCACTTACTCTCAACAATCAGCGTTACCGGCCCGTCATTGACCAGGCTCACCATCATCATGGCGCCAAATATACCACATTCCACATGAATCCCAAAAGATTTCAACTTATTTACAAAAAGTTTGTACAGCCTTTGCCCTTTTTCCGGTTCAGCCGCCTGGATAAAACTTGGACGCCGTCCTTTGCGTGTATTGCCCAGCAATGTAAACTGCGAAACAGCCAGCACTTCCCCACCCACATCCAACAGGGAACGGTTCATCTTGCCGTTTTCATCCTGAAAAAGGCGCAAATTTACACATTTCTGAGCGACAAAGTTCACATCCGATTCGGTGTCCTCTTTGGCGATACCAACCAGTAAAAGCAGACCGCCGCCTATTTTGCCGACGGTCTTTGAATCCACGGTAACTTGCGCTTCTGAAACGCGTTGTACGACTACTTTCATCAGCTCCGTATCTTAATTTTGATGTGTTCTACGCCGATAATTTTTTCCAGTTCATTCAGCGTATTCAGCGAAAGTTTTAATTTGATCTTATTGGAAACCATACGGTAGTTACCGCTGCCGTTCAGATTAATGTTAAAATAGATACGGCTGGTTCCCGGGCTTGATTTCAGGGTAATCTTGAGTTTATGTAATTGTTCCGGCGTGAAATGTTCTTTTTCGATTTCCAATTCTACCGATTCAGTCAGTTCTTCCGGTACTTTGTCAATGGGCAGTATGCGGTCGCCGATTATTTTAATGACGTTATCGTCCAGCGCAGAATTCAGCTTGCCCTGCATAAAAACGATTTCATCCTGCACAAGATATTTTTCAAATTGGGGAAATACCGAGCCAAATACCACGGCCTCGTAAGTACGTCTAAAATCTTCTAATTTAACAAAAGCCATTTTCTGTTGTTTGCGATCCAGAATGACGCGTATATCGACAATCTGTCCGGCAATATAAAACGGCCCGGACGGCGCTTTGGGTTCGGAGCTTTGCAGTAATAAATCGATGGGCGTGGAAAAAAGTTCCACAATATTACGAAAGCGCTCCAAAGGATGCCCGGAGATGTAAAAGCCCAACAGTTCCCGCTCCTTTTTCAGCTTGTCCGCCAGGCTCCATTCCGGCACATCGGGCAAATCCGGATAAGAGACCAGATCGTCGGCGCTGTTTTGGGAACCGGCCAGCTCAAACAAACTGCGCTGATTGCGATTGCGTGTTTTACTGCCCTGCAAATCCTGAGCAAAAGCAATGGCCTGCTCTACCACATTGTACAGCTGAGCGCGCGTCCCCGCGAGCGAATCCAATGCGCCGGCCTGAATTAAACTTTCCAGCACCTTTTTATTCACCTGGCGCAAATCCACATGCTGCAGCATATCGAAAACAGTCTTGAACGGCCCGTGCTCCTGGCGCGCTTTTACAATGGACGAAATAGCGGCTAAACCTACGTTTTTAATGGCGGCCATGCCAAAGGCGATAGTCTGCTTGTCCATGGCCGAAAAATAGGCCTCGCTGTAATTGACATCCGGCGCTTTGATTTTTAAGCCTATTTTTTTACACTCATCCATTAAAATCATCACGCGATTGGAATCGCTTGCTTCGGTGGTTAAGTTGGCGGCCATAAATTCCGCCGGATAATGAGCTTTTAAATAGGCCGTTTGATAAGCGATGATGGCATAAGCAGCGGAATGCGATTTATTAAAACCGTATTCGGCAAATTTCTCTATTAAATCGGCGATGTCGCCGGCTACTTTTTTGTTGATGCCATTCTTAACGCAGCCTTCAACAAATTTCTTTTTTTGTTCGGCCATGACCGACTTTTTCTTTTTCCCCATAGCGCGGCGCAGCAAATCGGCCTGAGCCAGAGTAAAACCGGCTAAATCGGAAGTAATGCGCATGACCTGTTCCTGATAGACGATGACGCCATAGGTCTCTTTTAGGATGGGTTCCAGCTTGGGATGCAGATATTTAATTTCTTTACGCCCGTATTTTCGGTCGATAAAATCGTCGATCATGTCCATTGGCCCCGGACGATAGAGGGCGTTCATGGCGATCAGATCTTCGATGCGCGAGGGTTTGAGCTTTTTCAGGTATTCCTGCATGCCGGAGCTTTCGAACTGGAATACGCCGATGGTTAAACCGTCGCCGAATAGCTTAAAGGTTTCGGGATCGTCCAGCGGCGCCTCGCTAACGCGGAACTCCTTGCCCAGGCGCTGGCTGATCATTTTTTCCGCTTTTTGGATCACGGTCAGGTTACGCAGTCCCAAAAAGTCCATTTTTAAAAGACCGACAGCCTCGCTCCAGGTCATCGTCCACTGCGTAGTGATATCGCCTTCGGAAGTTTTAAACAGAGGGACGTAATTTTTGATATCGGTCGGCGTGATAATGATACCGGCGGCATGTACCGAAGCGTGGCGAGTAAGGCCTTCCAGCGTTTGGGAGTACTTAAACAACTCCTGCATCTGCACATCGTCGCTCTCGGCCAGTTCCTTAATTTCCGGCACTTTTTTAATGGCATCGGCTAAAGGCATGGGCTTGGCGCCCACATGAGGGATCATCTTAGCAATAGCGTCGGCCTTGGCGATGGGTACCTTTAACACGCGCGCCACATCGCGAATGACGCCGCGGGAAGCCATAGTTCCAAAGGTGATAATCTGCGCCACATTGTTTTGCCCGTATTTTTCACGCACATATTCAATCACTTCGTCGCGCCGTTCCACGCAAAAGTCGATATCGATATCGGGCATGGTAATGCGGTCAGGGTTGAGGAAGCGCTCGAACAACAAATCGTATTTTAGCGGGTCCACCTGCGTGATGCCGAGATTGTAGGCCACAATGCTGCCTGCCGCCGAGCCGCGCCCCAAGCCTACCGGTATATCGCGTTTGCGGGCGGCGTTGATGAAATCCTGCACGATTAAAAAGTAGCCGGCAAAACCCATCTGTTTGATCACCGATAGTTCATAGTCAATACGCTGGCGAACCTGCTCGTCCATGTCAGGATAATGTTTTTCGGCTCCGCGGTAGGTCAGCCGTTTCAGATATTCATCGGCGCCGATTTGGCCTTCAGTTTTCGGAATGGGAAATTCCGGCAGGTAGCGCTTGTTAAAATCAATTTCCAAATTGATTTTCTCGGCAACGGCCAGCGTGTTCTCGAGCACTTCGGGCTTATCTTTAAAAAGCTGGTACATCTCGTCGGGAGATTTTAAATAGAGTTCTTCCGTGCCGTAGCGCATACGATTGGGATCGTCGCGGTCTTTACCCGTTTGCAAGCACAGTAAAATATCGTGCGCTTCGTGATCGCCTTTATTAAGATAGTGGTTGTCGTTAGTGGCAATAACCGGCACGCCCATTTCTTTGGCCAAATCGTACATCAGCGGGTACACAGCCGCTTCTTCGGGAATGTGGTGATCCTGTATCTCAAAATAAAAATCATCGCCGAATATCTCCAGATATTCTTCAGCCGATTTAATGGCCTGTTCGCGCATGCCGCGTCGTAATTTGTAAGGCACTTCGCCTTTCATACAAGCGGTAGAGGCAATGATACCCTCCGAGTACTGACGCAAAATTTCCTTATCAATGCGCGGTTTGTAATACATGCCCTCTAAAAAAGCAATGGAGCTCAGTTTGATTAAATTCTTAAAACCGATCTCATTTTTAGCTAATAAAACCAAATGGTAGGAGTGGGATTCGCCTTCAATCTTTTTTCGATAGCTACGCTCGCGCGGAGCGATATACGCTTCGAAGCCGATAATGGGTTTTATGCCGGCGCTTTTTGCTTCGGTGTAAAATTCCAACGCTCCAAACAGATTACCATGATCGGTAATGGCCAACGCGTTCATCCCCAGTTCTGCGGTTTTTTGTACCATTTCTTTGATTTTACTGGCGCCGTCCAAAAGCGAATACTGGGTATGATTATGTAAATGAATAAAAGAAGACAAATACGCCTTCCTTTCGTGTATTAACCAATGTAATTATATGTATTAATTGTTGTTAGAGAGTATTTTAACCTTCTCTGTATATGATCAAATTTAATCGGAGGGTAAGTTAATTGCAAAATTAATTGGGTAAAATATTCAGGCTCAGCTGCCGCTTATGGTGCATGGCTTCCGCTTATGCCTGAAGCATTAATTACTTTGATTTAAATAAATTTTTTGGTTATGGGTCAATTATTGCTGAAATTATAATAAAAATACAAATGACCGGTTGAAATTATTTTGGGCTATCACTTACGTGATAGCCCAATATTTCTAAAATTTTATTTAACTGGTCATTCATATTAAAAATCATTAGGAAAAAGGTGTTGTGATGCGCTGGATTAATGAAGACCCTCTTTCAAAAATTGCCATTAAATATAAGTTACCGCTCAGTTTTGTGGCCTTGTATTTAATTGTCTTTGGCGCCGGTGGTTATTTCATCATTAATTCGGTATACGATTCGCTGGAAAACGAGATTCGTTCCCGCTTGCATAGCGAATCTTTGGCTCAGGCCGCTATATTCGATAAAAAATTAGAAACCTTCGAAAGACGTGCCGAAGATTTTGCCTCGGATGGCTTTATACGGGCGCAGACGGAAATACTTACACAAAATCATGATCCTTTAGTTGTAAAACAAGCCTATAACCGCTTAACAGCTCATTTGAAAAAAAATAAATTATCATTAATTAAAGAGTATTTTGATTTACAGGTTCTGAACTTACAATTTCAAAAAGTGGCAAGTGTTCATAATAGAATTGTTAACCTAAAAAAATATTTCAACTTTAACAGGGATATTGAGCGAACGCAATTTAGTTCCATCATCCAGCCTGACAGTGTGGATACTTTCCCGTCGGTGGCCATCATTACGCCTCTATGGGATATCAAGCGAACACGTAAAATCGGCTATCTGGTGTGCTTACTCAACCTAAAACGGGTGATACATGGGGTAGCTAACGAATATTACGATGCCCGAATGACTGTTGAAAAGTCTTTGACCTTTATTGACGATCAAGGTGTACGTTTGGAAGTGCCGGGCTGGTACTCTAAGAAAATCAAAGATAATATCAACACTTCTAAAACTGAAGGCATTTTTGAAATTAAATATCTTAAACCACGCAATCCGGATTTACCTTCGCTGCATCATGGACGACATATTTGTAAAAATGGCAAGGAAATGTTCGGACAGAGCTACCCCCTACATAGCACCGGTTGGAATATTCTAATCGAAGTGAATGCCCGGGAGGCACTAAAACCGATCCAAACTTTAGAGAGCAATCTTGTAGGAGTTGCTTTATTGGTGGCTTTGAGTACGTTATTTCTACTTTATTTTCCAGTGCAGTTTGTAATAAGGCCATTAGGTGAATTACAAAGAATGGCATTTCGAATTAAAGACGGCGACTTTTCCGCGCGTATCCATATTAACTCAGAAGATGAAATCGGTAATTTAGCCCGCTCGTTTAACCTGATGACTAAGGCTATCGAAGAACGCACCAGACGTCTGGAACAAACAGCTCAGGATCTAAAAAAACGGGAACAGGAGCTCAGAATCCAACATGACCGTTTAAATGCCGTGGTTAATTCGATGAGCGACGGTTTGATCCTGCTTAACGACCGTAATGAAATTGTATTGCACAATAAAGCCGCGTTACCTTTTGTACACCTTCTTGAACAGTTGGATACTGAAATTGCCATACGTAAATGTTCGCATGATGCGCGCAAACATGCAAACTGTTTGAACTGTTTGCTTGACACGACGATGCGCACTTCTTGTGTTCTAACATTAGATGATTCGATCTACGAGGTGATTACAACCCGGCTTCCGGCCATTAACGGTGCTTCTGGAAAAGTATTGGTATCCCGGGACATTACTGAACGCGAACGTATGAATGAGCGGCAGGCCCATCAAGAACGATTGGCTGTATTGGGTAGAACCGCTGCGGTCGTGGCTCACGAAATAAATAGCCCGCTGGCCGCCATTTCCATGTACAACCAGATGATGGAAACGGAACTGCCCGAAGACTCCTCTTTCCGCGAACATGTGGATGTAATCAAACGCAACACCTTGACCTGCCAAAGGATTATGCTACAGCTATTGAATTTTGCGCGTATTCCGCAACCAAATATTCAGGAAATCGATCTGCACCAGATCATCAATAATGTAATCCATTTTCTAAGGCCGGTTTGTAAAAACAAGAAGGTACACATTGAAATGCAGGTCAAACTTTTAAACTCTACTATTCTGTGTGATGCTACTCAGATGCAACAAGTATTAGTTAATGTTATTTTAAATGCCATACAAGCCGTTCCGGAATCTACTGGTAAGGTAAAGATTACAACGTTTCAGGATGTAAAAGAAAATAGCATGGTTATCGAGATAGAGGACAACGGCACCGGTATCAAAAATAAATATAAAAACGAAATTTTCGAACCGTTTTTTACCGCTCAAAAAGTCGGCGGTACTGGATTGGGGCTATCTACGGCCAAACGGATCGTTCAGGCGCATGGTGGTGATCTGGTCTTAAAATTCAGTCAATCGGGTAAAACGGTATTTCAAATTCGGCTTCCGTATAGTTATTTAACATAAAAGTAAAACGATTTCTGAGAAGCACTTTTAACACAGAAGTCTAAGTTTACTTTAGTAAAAGAGGTGCATAAACAGGAGATTCATATAAATGGCCGTTTCGAAAATAAAAAATATTTACGATTTCGGAGACTTGAACATCTTGATTGTTGATGATCTGGCCGATGTGCGCAAAGGTTTAAAACGACTGATAGGGACTTTGGGCTGCGAAGTGGAGGTTTGCTCATCTGGCGAAGAAGCCCTTGTTTTTCTGAATAAAACACATTTTGATATCGTATTTACCGATCTTAGGATGGAAGGTATGTCCGGGGTTGATTTGCTAAATGAGATAACCAGTCGCTGGACGGATATTGAAGTGGTTTTAATTACCGGATATGGCACTATCGAGCTGGCTGTTTCCTGCCTGCAAAACGGGGCTTCGCATTTTATTACCAAACCGTTCGATAATAACGCAATTATCTCATACATTCAACGGACAGGTTACCGTATTTTGTCCCGTAGGCAGGCACAGAAACGATTAAATAAATACAAATCACAAACTTTAATCGCCATTGATCCGCGCATGCGTCGCGTGATGGAACTGGTGGAGCAAGTGGCGCCCAGTAAGGTACCTGTATTTATTGAAGGCGCAAGCGGTACAGGTAAAGAGCTCATCGCCCACGAAATTCACAACCGCAGTCATGCAAGGGACAAACCATTTTTAGCCATTAACTGTATCGCCCTGCCTGATACGCTATTGGAATCCGAATTATTCGGTTATAGAAAAGGAGCCTTTACCGGAGCATACAAAGATTCGAAGGGATTGTTTGAACAGGTGCGGGGCGGAACCGTCTTTTTAGATGAAGTATCTTCTATGTCCCTGATGTTTCAGGGCAAATTATTGCGTGTGCTGCAGGAAAAGGTTATCCGGCCGTTGGGTGTTCACGAAGATATACCTGTTGATTTTCGGCTTATTGCAGCCAGTAACAGGAACCTGGAAGAATTGGTAAAACAAGGCAAGTTTCGGGAAGATTTGTACTACCGCTTAAAAGTCGTCAAAATTGAACTGCCCTCTCTGAATGAGCGCCCTAAGTGTATTCCAGTTTTAGCAGAATATTTTTTAGAACATGCCTGGCGTGACCTTGTTCGTGAAGAGACGCCGCGCCCCACCCTTTCGCCCGCAGTGCTGGAGGCATTAAACAGACATCACTGGAAAGGTAATGTGCGCGAACTGGAAAACACCATCCAGCGTGCGTTGATCGTTTGTAAAGGCGACAAGATTTTACCTTCCCACCTGGGATTTAACGATGAATTGCCTATAAATGAAGATCTGTTCGATGAAATTTCTTCGTATGAAGAAGGCAAACGTAAAGTGATCGAACAATTCCAGCGTACCTATATTCAGAATGCTTTGCAAAAGACCAGCGGTAATATTTCGCGGGCTGCCAAATTGTGCGGCATAACGCGCGCCGCTTTCCAGCGCATCATGCGTAAATTGGATATACAAATTGAAAGTTGAATCCTGTCTTTATTTTCCGGTTTTCGGATGCATACTAAAGTATCCATCTTCTATTTCTTTGTTTTACACCAACTTACAGTTTTAGATTAAACCCTCCCTGCCTACTCTCCTATGCACTTTATCCAGATGAGCATCGATTCTATTCCATCAATAAAATCGATTAACTAAAGTAAAAATAATACAATAGGCTACTACTTTATTCTATCCGCCAGTTATTGGCACAGCTTTTGAAGCTATAACGACAATTGTGCAAGAGGTGTGTACGGATAATAGAATGAGGCAAGAATGGAACCAATTAAATGTAATTATTTTCATGCGGTATCTGCCGTTATAATAATTCTTTTACTTAATTATTCCCTTTTAGCTCAGGAGTTGGAGCAATATTTTAAGAACAATTGCGCCAGTTGCCATACTATTGGCGGGGGAATACTCACCGGTCCCGATTTAAAAAATGTTGAACAGCGCCAAAGTCGGGACTGGTTGATTAAATGGATTGGGGATCCGGAAGGTGTGTTAAAAGGTGGAGACCCGTACGCCGTCAAGCTGCAAAAAGAAGCTCGCGGTGCTATCATGCGTAACATTCCTGGAATGACTTCGAAATTAGCCAATACCCTGCTGGATTTTATTGCTAAAGAATCTAAAAAGGAAAAGTCCCAATTTGCCGGTACTCAGCTCAGCAACCGTCCCTTGCTGCCGGACGATATTGCAGACGGCCGTAATCTTTTTTTAGGTAAAAAACAGTTAACTAATGGCGCTCCGGCCTGCATTGGTTGTCATCACGTGAATAGTTTGACCGGCATTTTTGGCGGCGGACGCTTGGGTTTGAACTTAACGCGGGCATACGCGCGCCTTAACGGACGCAAGGCCCTATCGGCCTGGCTGGTTAATCCGCCCAGTTTGACCATGAATCCGGTATTTAAAGAGAAGCCTCTGGAATCGGAAGAGATTTTAGCGCTTGTGGCCTTTTTAAAAAGCGAAACCGAGCAAGATTTGCCTCTGCAATCGTCGTTGCTGGTTAATTTCATTTTATTTGGTTTGGCCGGTGCTGTTTTGCTGTTAGTTGTTTTTGACTTTGCCTGGAATAAACGTTTTCGCGAAGTGCGTCGGGTGTTATTACGTGAAAGCAGGCGTAAATTTTTAGCCAATCAATAAAGCGGCAAAAAAAGTGAGAAATCGGGGAAGATTAAATGAGTATTAAGTCCTGGATACGAGACGATGTGGTTCCTGAACAGCGAACCTGGGAACAATTTTACCGCAATCGCTGGCAATATGATAAAATCGTGCGCAGTACGCATGGTGTGAATTGTACAGGAAGCTGTACATGGCAAATCCATGTGAAGGATGGAATTGTAACCTGGGAAATGCAGGGGCTGGACTATCCGTCATTAGAACACGGTTTGCCGCCTTACGAGCCTCGTGGCTGCCAACGGGGTATCTCGTATTCATGGTATTTGTACAGTCCGTTGCGCGTCAAGTATCCTTATATCCGCGGCGCGTTATTGGATTTGTGGCAAAAAGCGCGCAATGAATTTGATGATGCAGTCGATGCCTGGGGTTCGTTGGTAGAAGATCCCCAAAAACGCCAGCGCTGGCAAAAGGCGCGCGGTAAAGGCGGTTTTCGCAGAACTTCATGGGATACGGTTCTGGAAATCATGGCGGCGTCCAACATTTACACAATAAAAAAGTACGGGCCGGATCGTATTACCGGTTTTTCGCCGATTCCGGCCATGTCCATGATCAGTTATGCCTCGGGCGCCCGCTTTTTACAATTGTTAGGCGGTGTGGCGCTTTCGTTTTATGACTGGTATTGCGACCTGCCCAATGCTTCACCTGAAACATGGGGCGAACAAACCGACGTACAGGAATCGGCAGACTGGTATAATGCCAAATTGTTAGCTGTTATGGGTTCCAATCTGAATATGACGCGTACGCCGGATTGTCATTTTGCCGCCGAGGCCCGTCATAACGGAACCAAGATGTACGTTTTTGCGCCTGATTTTAATCAGGTTGCCAAGTATGCCGATGAATGGATGGCCATTAATGCCGGACAGGACGGCGCCTGGTGGATGGCAGTTAATCACGTGTTACTCAAAGAATATCATCACGAAAAACAAACTCCATATTTTATTGATTATACCAAAAAATACACGGACGCTCCCCTGTTAGTGGAATTAACTGTGCATGAAGGCGGATATAAACCAGGGCAGTTACTACGCGCCAATCGTCTTAAAGATTACAATGAAGAAGAGAACGGCGAGTGGAAGTTTTTAATGTGGGATGCTAAAGAAAACAAAGCGCAAATGCCTATGGGCAGCGTCGGTTTTCGTTGGGGTAAAAAAGACGGTCAATGGAATTTATTATTGAAAGACGGAAAATACGGCAGTGATATTACCCCACAACTAACCTTTTTAAATACGCGTGACGACGAAGTGCTGGTAAAATTAGATAATTTTGCCGACGGTTCGCAGATTTTGCGCGGTGTGCCGGTAAAAAAAATAGAAACCCAAAACGGCACCGCTATAGTTACTACCGTTTATGATCTTTTAATGGCCCAATACGGGATTGATCGCGGCCTTAGCGGCGAGTACCCCAAAGAATACGATGACGAAGAAGCACCATACACGCCGGCCTGGCAGGAAAAATACACCGGCCTTTCACGGGATAATGTCATTAAGTTTGCCCGTGAATGGGGGCGTACAGCTGAATACACCAACGGCAAATGTACGGTCATTATCGGCGCCGGTATTAACCACTGGTATCATGGTAATTTGATGTACCGTTCAGCCATCCATGCGTTGATGTTCTGTGGTTGTATCGGTGTGAACGGCGGCGGTCTGGCTCATTATGTGGGACAGGAAAAATTGGCGCCCGGCGAACCATGGGGCGCTATTGCTTTTGCCAAAGACTGGTTCGGTGCCTCCCGTTTGCAGAATGCGCCCAGCTGGCATTACGTTCACTCGGATCAGTGGCGTTATGAAAAAACATTTACCGATTACCATACAGTACCCGCC
Organism: uncultured Calditrichaceae bacterium; assembly: GCA_964536685.1. Lineage (GTDB taxonomy): Bacteria > Calditrichota > Calditrichia > Calditrichales > Calditrichaceae > CAZIBE01. The sequence continues at coordinate 18,811 of CAZIBE010000039.1, forward strand.
GATACACCGGAAAATTCTTTTGCAGACGGGCACACCATTGATATTCAGATTCAGGCGGTCCGGAACGGATGGATGCCCTTTTATCCGCAATTCGACAAGAATTCAATCCAGCTGGTTAAGGAAACTGTTAAAAAGACCGGATCAAATGACGAAAAAGATGTAATTGAGTACATCGTTGAGCAGCTAAAAGAACGCAAATTGAAATTCTCCGTCGAAGATCCGGATGCGCCTGAAAACTGGCCGCGTATCTGGTATATCTGGCGGGGTAACGCCTTGATGTCCAGCGCCAAGGGGCACGAGTATTTCTTAAAACATTATCTGGGCACGCATACCAACGCTATCAATGACGAAAATTTTGCCAGAGATTCCGTAAAAGAAATTATCTGGCACGACAAAGTACCTCAGGGTAAGATGGATTTGGTGGTTGATCTCAATTTCCGTATGGATACTTCGGCACTGTATTCGGATATCGTATTACCGGCGGCCACCTGGTACGAAAAAGCGGATTTGAACTCGACTGATATGCACAGCTTTATCCATCCCTTATCCAAAGCCGTTCCGCCCTGTTGGGAATCAAAAAGCGATTGGGAAATTTTTAAGCAGATCGCCAAAAAAGTTTCGGAACTGGCGGAAAAACATTTTCCTGAACCAGTGGCCGATGTAGTCGCCAAACCACTGGCACATGATACGCCTGCCGAAATAGCGCAGCCTGAAATCAAAAACTGGATTAACGGTGAAATCAAGGCCATTCCCGGAAAAACCATGCCCGGTATACAGGTAGTTTATCGCGATTATAAAAATTTGTACAATCAATATATTTCATTTGGGCCGTTAGCCCGCGAAAAAGGTATCGGCGCACACGGAACACATTATCATATTAAAGACTTCTACGATGAATTGTTGCTTACCCGTCCGGTTGTTCAATGGAGCGATAAGAAGTACCCTTCCCTGGACGAAGACGAAGATGTATGCAATGTGATTTTAAATTTAGCCACTGTTACCAACGGAGAATTAGCATATCGCTCCTATAAAAACATGGAAAAGAAGGTTGGTTTAAGTTTAGCCGATCTTGCGGAAAAATCCAGAGATGTACGGCTAAGTTACTCTGATTTGCAGGCTCAGCCGCGTCGCTTTGTTAATAGCCCGATGTGGTCGGGTCTGGTTACCAACGGGCGCGCATATTCTCCATTTACTTACAATGTGGAAAAATTGGTTCCGTGGCGAACGCTAACCGGCCGGCAACAGTTTTACCTGGATCATCCGGGTTACATTCAATTCGGCGAACATTTGCCCACTTACAAACCCAAACCGACGCCTCAACAATATGCCGATATCTCATTCAGTAAATCCGAAGGCCGGACAATGACGCTAAATTATTTAACACCGCATGGTAAATGGCATATTCATTCCACCTATGGGGATAATCATCGCATGACTACTCTTTCGCGCGGTGTGGAGCCTTTGTGGATCAGCGATAAAGATGCGCTGGAATTAGGAATCGTAGATAATGATTGGGTCGAAATCTATAATGACAACGGCGTTGTGGTTACCAGAGCTTGTGTTAGCGCCCGTATTCCCCGCGGGATTTGTATCCAATACCATTCTCCGGAGCGGACTTTGTCAGTTCCTAAATCACCGTTGAGGGGTAATAAACGGGCCGGTGGACATAACAGCCTAACGCGCACGCGTTTAAAACCTAATTTTTTAGTGGGCGGTTACGGACAGTTTACCTATCACTTTAATTACTGGGGACCAACGGGTTCCAACCGTGACACCCACGTTCTGGTGCGCAAATTACCGGAATTAAAATGGTAAAACGATTGTAATCACATTTGCAAAGGAAATATAAAATGGATGTTAGAGCGCAAATTTCCATGGTTTTTCATTTGGATAAATGTATAGGCTGCCATACATGCAGTATTGCCTGTAAAAATATCTGGACGGACCGGAAAGGCACCGAATACATGTGGTGGAACAATGTGGAAACGAAGCCCGGAACGGGATATCCGACCAAATGGGAAGACCAGGATAAATACAAAGGCGGCTGGGAAAAAAAGGGGAACAAGCTGGTTTTAAAGTCCACCGGGAAAGGTAAAATTGTTTTTAATATTTTCCACAATCCGCATATGCCCACCCTGGACGACTATTACGAACCGTGGACCTACAAATACGATCATTTATTTAATGCGCCGGAAGGAACCGATCAGCCCACCGCTATGCCGATATCCATGGTCACCGGTAAGTATATTGACATTGAAGCCGGACCTAACTGGGATGACGACTTAAGCGGTTCGCCGGTTTATGCCGAAAATGATCCGAATTTAGGCGCTTTAACTGAAGAACAAAAACAACAGCTTTTCGCCATTCAACGCCTGGTCTTTTTCTACTTTCCGCGTATTTGTAACCATTGTTTAAACCCGGCCTGTGTGGCGTCATGTCCGTCCGGGGCTTTGTACAAACGCGGTGAGGACGGTATCGTTCTCCTTGATCAAAAACGTTGCCGCGGCTGGCGTTCCTGCGTTTCGGCCTGCCCCTACAAAAAGAGTTATTACAATTGGAATACGGGTAAGTCGGAAAAATGTATTCTATGTTTTCCGCGGATTGAATCCGGGCAGGCGCCGGCCTGTTTCCATTCTTGTGTGGGCCGTATCCGCTATCTGGGTGTTTTATTGTACGATGCCGATCGTATCGATGAAGTGGCTAAAACTCCGGATAAGGAACTGGTAGAAGCCCAGCGTAGTCTTATTTTGGATCCATTTGATGAAGAAGTGATTAAAGCGGCGCGTAAGAACGGTATTCACGAACATACAATCGAAGCAGCTCAAAAATCGCCGGTGTACAAATTTGTAAAAATATGGAAAATTGCCCTGCCGCCGCATATTGAATTTCGCACGTTGCCCATGTTGTTCTATGTACCGCCTCTGTTGCCGGTGATGTCCAGTTTTGATGGAAACACCATTAAAAATATGAATGACGGACTATTCCCGGAATTCGATAAAGCGCGGGTGCCGATTGAATTTCTCGGTAAAATATTCGCCGCAGGTAATAATTCAAAAATTCGCTATGTCCTAAAAAAACAAATGGCTGTCAGAACCTATCGCCGGGCGTTAACTGTGGGCGACGTGGAGATGGAATTGGCTCAAAGAGCATTACTGGAAGCCGATTCTTCCGTAGAAGAAGCCGAAGCTATCTATAACCTGACCTCTTTGTGTACGTTCAAAGACCGCTTCGTCATTCCCGCAGAACACCGGGAAGAAGCCATCGAAATGCTGCATGACCCTTTGGAATACAAACAGTCGGCCGGATTTGGATTTAGAGAAGAGCCCAAAAGAGGATTGTGATAATGAAACAATTTGCAGAATTAGCCAAAGCATTTTCTATCTTATTCTCATACCCAACGGAGAATTCCCAGCCGGCCTTGGCGCAGGTATACGAATTATTGCCCCGAACCGAAAGAGAACGTCTGATTCCCTTTACAAATTATTGCGAACGGGCTTCTCTGTCTGAGGTTGAAGAATTGTTTACACAAACATTCGATATGAATCCTGCAACGTGTCTGGAAATTGGTTGGCATTTATTTGGTGAAGATTATAAACGGGGCCAGTTTTTAGTGTATATGCGTCAATCCCTGGCAGATTACAAAATAAAAGAATCGATCGAATTACCTGATCATTTTAGCCATTGTTTACAGTTAATTGCCCTATTGGATTATGACGATACTAAAACCTTTGCAGAAACGTATTTGATTAAACCATTGCATAAAATCATTGATCAGCTGCCAGAGCATAATCCTTACTGCAGTTTAATGACAGTAATGGTATCTCTCTTGAAAGAGCAATTTAAAATAAGTGAACTGAATACAAAAACTCCTGAGGGAACCGGAGTGTTTAAAAAAAACCAAGTTTAAGGAAACTGTCATGAATGCAAATACCACCATTTTAGATTATTTCAATCTTTTTTGGTTTGCCATATTGCCCTACGTTGCTTTGTTTACATTTTTTCTGGTATCAATTCAACGGTACGCCCGGCGTGGTTTTACGTATTCCAGTCTTTCTTCACAATTTTTAGAGAACAAGGTGCACTTTTGGGGGCTGGTGCCTTTCCACTACGGCATTATCACTATTTTAACGGGACACCTTATCGGTTTTCTTATTCCGAAACAAGTGTTGCTCTGGAACAGTAATCTTTTACGGTTATATGTTATCGAAGCGGCAGCTTTTATCGGTGGAATTTTTACTTTAATCGGTTTGCTTAATATTCTTTACCGGCGCGTAGTCGACTCCAGAATAAAAATGGTTACAACAGTTTTCGACTGGATTGTTTTAGGCCTTTTATTTTTTCAGATAATCTCCGGTTTGCATACGGCCATTTTTAACGGCTGGGGCACTCAATGGTTTGCCAGTTCAATGGAGCCGTATTTATGGTCGATTTTAACCTTAAATCCTCTTATTAATTACGTTACGCCCTTTCCTATCATGGTAAAATTGCATGTAATCAGTGCCTATTTAATTGTTTTAGTATTTCCATTTACACGTTTGGTTCATTTATTAGTGGTTCCCAACCCTTATTTGTGGCGCAAGCCGCAGATGGTTCGCTGGTATTGGGAGCGAAAAAAAATCCGTGATAGCAAATAAACAAGAATCTTGAGTGAATTTGGGAGGCGTTCATGAATAACAAAGTTGGCCAGTTGAGCATTGCGACTTTAGGTTTCTTCTGGTGTTTTTTATTGTGGTTTTCAACAGCTGCTTTTAGCCCGAGTATTGCAGAAAAATTTAATTTATCTACCCAGCAATTAGGAATACTGGCAAGCTCGGCTATTTGGATGGCGCCAATCGGGCGGATTATTGCCGGCTGGGCATCCGATCGTTTTGGAGCTCCAAAAACCTTTACGGTTATTTTATTTGCAACCGGAATCGTTAGCATTCATTCTTCTTTCGTGGAAGACTACACTGTGCTGTTTATCGAACGGATAATCGTTGCCGCTGCAGGCGTTTCTTTTGTGGTCGGTATTCAACATGTGGCTCAATGGTTCGAAGAGTACGAAATGGGAACGGCCGAGGGGCTGTATGCCGGTACGGGTAATGTGGGCGCAGGCGTGGGCGCCTTACTATTACCGCGTATTTACGGCACAAACTATTCGGAGGCCTTTTTACATTTAGGAATCGTCGCCATTATCATTGCCGGAATATATATATGGAAAGGCATTCCGGCTAAAACCGAGCAACGTGCTGCCATTGCCCGTAAATCGGCCACATTACGCGATACGGTTTTTGTCTGGACGCGCTGGACAGCGATTGCTCTTATGCTGGCTTATGCTATGTCTTTTGGTCTGGAAATTGCCATGAATGCCTGGCTTCCCGGTTATTATGCCGAAGGATTCAAAGAAGCTATTTATAAATTAGGTTTCAGCGGAGCCGAACAAATTCAGATAGCAGCGGGTACTTTTGCCGCCGTACAATCGTTTAATGCTTCTTTGTTCCGTCCCTTTGCCGGATACATGTCCGATCTATGGCAACGAAAAGGATGGACCCCTTTCCCCCTGTTAGCGAAAAACCTGTCTTATGCTCCTCGTGTACACTGGCTTATGATGGCGCTTTTATTGATTACCATTATGATGATATTATTAACTATCGCCGGTTTATTCGGGTTAATACATATGTCTGTAATTGTCTTAGCCTTTTTCGGAATTTGTGTAAGCTTTGGTACCGGCGGAACGTTTGCCATCGTCCCGCTAATTTTTAAAGACCGTCCGGGAATTGCCACGGGTTTTATCGGCGGCGTATCGACCGTCGGCGGCATTATTTATCCGCTGGTTTTCGGTTTTGCCGGGAACATCCATATGGGTTACGCTTATGTAGCTCTGTTCATTTTTATTCCCTTTATACTGTTCTACTTATGGTCCATGCGCTACGAAAAACATCCCGAAGAGCATGGCATCGGCGATAAAGAATATTGGTTAAAAGGAGAGGCTTATGAAGCAGGAAAATGAATCAACTGACAAAAACGAATTTGTTCCCGAAGCCTGGTACAAATGGGGTGTGATAACTTTGTATGGGGAAATGCTTATTGCTGTTTTGGTCACACTGTATTCGCTCTACATGGCGTTCACCGGAACAGGCGGTTTCCCGGGTAAACATTAAAATCGCTTTTGATAGGATAGAATAAAATGACGGTTTTAAATCAGATATAGATAAAAGCGAGTAGTTAAAACGATGAACAGGCAGAATTTATCCATAATCATTCTATTGTTGCTGATATTTGGAGTTATTGTTTATCTGTATCAGGTAAAAATAAATTTGCCAGGTATAAATCAGGGGTATGCGCCCGAACAAGCAATTGCCTTTTCACACAGACTGCACGGCGGAGATTTACAAATAGCCTGTATTTACTGCCATTATGGTTCGGAATATAGCAAAAGAGCAGGCCTCCCATCGGCAAATATCTGTATGAATTGCCACCGGTTTGTGCCGGCGGCCTGGGACAAGATTCAAATTGAGAATCAACGAGCGCACAAAGAAAAACGCGATCCGAAACCGGTTATCTCTCCGGAAATTCAAAAGTTATACCGGGCGGTTTCTTTTAATTCCGAACAAATGAAATTTGAGGATAAACCATATTCCGGTAAGCCTTTGCATTGGATACGGGTTTACAATTTACCCGATTTTGTTTATTTCGATCATCGTAGTCATGTTAATGCCGGCGTTACTTGCCAAAAATGTCACGGACCGGTAGAAACGATGGAACGCGTAGAACAGGTACCTGATTTGACCATGGGCTGGTGTGTCAATTGTCATCGGAATGTCAGGGATGGTAAAATACCGGAATTAAAGGGCAAGAAACCATCCATTAGTTGTACTGTATGTCATATTTAAATTTTATTGTAAACATTGGAATGATAAGTAATTAAGGTTTTCGGATGAAACAACGGAAAAATAAAATGGCAAAACACGAATCGAAAACTTTCTGGAAAGGTATAGAGGAGCGAGAGCAAAGCCCGGAATTTTTAAGGACATTAGAGAACGAATTTCCTGATCCGTTACCCATTGACGATTTGTTGAATTCTGTTCAAAAGTCCAACAATCCCTTTTCCAGGCGTTCATTCTTAAAAGCCAGTGGGTTTTCGATTGCCGCAGCCGTCTTGAATGCCTGTGCCCGAGGGCCGGTAGATAAGGCCATTCCTTTATTAAATCGAGCAGAATTAAGCACTCCGGGCAAGTCTTATTGGTACGCATCTACCTGTCATGGTTGTAACGCGGCCTGCGGTATTCAGGTAAAAAGCCGAGACGGACGCCCCATCAAGATTGAAGGAAATGAAAATCATCCGCTTTCCGATGGCGGTGTATGTGCTGTAGGCCAGGCTATGGTTCTGGGGCTTTATGATGCGCATCGTTTACAAAAACCATTACTTAATAATAAGAAAAGCGATTGGCTAACGGTTGATCAATTTGTTAAAGATAAACTAAACAAAATAAACCAACCGGTTTACTTTGTAACAGGAACTATCAGCAGTCCCCTCACCCGCTATTGGATTAACCGGTTTTTAGATAAATTTAAAGAAGGCAGACATATCCAATACGATGCATTGTCGTATGCGGCTCTTTTAGAGGCCCATTCGAAAACGCACGGCGCCCGTGTTTTACCGCACTACCATTTTGACCGGGCCGAAGTCATTGTTAGTTTTAACGCCGATTTTCTCGGTACCTGGATTTCCCCTGTTGAGTTTACTAAAGCCTATATGAAAACCCGGCGTTTAAAAGAAAAAATGCCTTCCATGTCGTATCATGTTCAATTCGAGGGCAAGATGTCGCTTACAGGCACCAACGCTGATGTAAGAGTTAAAACTTCCAGCGGCGAATTGGGACAGATTCTTCTATATTTTGCCCGGGTTTTAGCTAAAAAAGCGGGGAAAAACCTACGCCTGCCGGAAGCCGATCTTAATATAAACAACATCAAGCATGCGGAATTAGACAAAATAATCGATCGATTGTGGAAGGCAGCCGGAAAAAGTTTGGTAATTTGCGGTAATAATGATTTACAATTACAGTTTTTGGCAAATACAATTAACCAGCTCTTAGGAAATTACGAAAAAACATTAAGCGTACGCTATCCTTCCTATCAAAGGCAAAGCAATGACTTTGAAATACAAAAATTAATTTCCGAAATGGAAGCAGGAAGGGTTGGCGGCTTATTTATTTACGGAACCAATCCTGTTTACAGTTTGCCCAATGGCCGGCAATTTGGTCAGGCCATGCAAGACCTGCCTTTTACAGTCAATTTTAACGGTTATGCGGATGAAACGGCCGTCCACAGTCACGTGGTTTGCCCAACGCCGCATTTTCTGGAAACCTGGGCCGATTCCGAACCGGCGGCTGGCCTTTTGAGTGTTACACAACCGTTAATTCAACGCTTAGCCGAAACACGAACGGTAAATGAGTGCCTGGCCAATTGGCTAAATACGCCCGCGAGTGACTATGAGTTAATGCAAATCTTCTGGCAAAACAAAATTTTCCCTGAGCAAAAAGAATTTAAGGATTTTCAATCGTTTTGGGATAAAACCGTAGAAAATGGTTTTACGAACATAAATAAACCACCTGTCCAGGATTTGAAATTCAATGAACACGCTTTAAGCGCGTTTGTCTGGGAAGTAGCCCCAACTAAAACGGATGATTTTGAACTGGCGCTTTACCCCAAATTAGGCATGCTTAACGGACAACATGCTCAAAATCCATGGTTGCAGGAATTGCCGGATCCCGTAACCAAAGCGGTGTGGACTAATTATGTTTGTATGGCTCCGGTATCGGCTAAAAAATTAAAACTGCAGCAGGGCGATATTGTTCAGGTAACTGATGGCAAGTATCGTATTGAATTACCTGTTCTTTTACAACCGGGTCAACATGAAGGCGTTTTAGCCGTTGCCGTGGGATACGGCTGTAAAGGAACCGAACGTTTCCATAACATGGGTCCTGATTGGATTTGTAAACGGCCGACTGTAGAATCTGGACAAACCGTAGGAGAAAATGCCTTTCCTTTTGCCAAGTGGAATCAGGGGTTGATTAATTTTTCGACTAATGTTCAGATTCATTCCACCGGTAAAAAAACATTTATTGCCCTGACGCAAACACACCAAACAATAAACGTTCCGGAAAAACTGGGCGGTGAGCGGCGTAATCTGGTCCACGAGACTACTTTTGCCAAATACGCTAAAAATCCGGCGGCGGGCAACCAAAAGGAACATAAAATTTTACAACTCTGGCCTAATGACCATGTGTACAATGGACATCATTGGGCAATGGTAATCGATTTAAGCAAATGTACCGGATGTTCGGCCTGCGTTATTAGCTGCCAGGCCGAGAATAATGTTCCGGTCGTGGGCAGAGATGAAGTTTACCGGCGCAGAGAAATGCACTGGCTTCGCATCGACCGGTATTACTCAGGCAATGATTCGGATGTGGAAGTGATTCATCAGCCGGTCATGTGTCATCATTGTGATCATGCGCCCTGTGAAAACGTTTGTCCGGTTCTGGCCACATTGCATAGCGATGAAGGCATTAACCAGCAAATTTACAATCGCTGTGTAGGTACACGCTACTGCGCAAACAACTGCCCTTACAAAGTCAGGCGCTTCAACTGGTTCAATTACCGAAAACGGGATAACCGCGAAAATCTTGTGCTTAATCCGGACGTTACGGTTCGCACACGCGGTATAATGGAAAAATGTTCATTATGCGTGCAACGGATTCAGGAAGCCAAGGCCGAGGCCAGAAGACAAGGAAAACCGTTAGCCGACGGAGATATTAAATTAGCCTGCGAACAATCATGTCCGGCCGGCGCCATTGTATTCGGAGATATGAACGATCCGCAGAGTAAGGTTTCCTCATTTATTCAGGATTCACGGCACTACCGCATGTTGGAAGAATTTAACTTCAGACCAAGCGTTGGCTACTTGACGTTAGTGCGCAATAACGATGGTTAAAAAGGCTAATCTTTTTTGTACTGTGCAGTGACAGTAAAACGGGTGAAGTGAATTGCCCGAACAAATGTGAGAAATGAAAATGATTAAGCGGAGAAAGACTGAATTATGTCGATGATGTATTCGATTTTAAGAAAGCCAATCATTGCAGGTGATAAAAAGTTAAAGGACATAACCGACGATGTGATGCGCCCGTTAGAAAGTAAACCGACTATTCTGTGGTGGAGCGCTTTTTTAACCGCTTTTACTCTATTGATTATCGGAGTGGTTGCCGTTAGCTATCAGATTAGTGTGGGGATTGGCACCTGGGGACTTAATAAAACAGTCGGCTGGGCCTTTGATATTACAAACTTTGTTTTCTGGATTGGAATTGGCCATGCCGGGACGTTAATATCAGCCATTTTATTTCTTTTCAGACAACGCTGGCGTACTTCCATTAATCGCTCGGCTGAAGCGATGACATTATTCGCGGTAATGTGTGCCGGAATTTTCCCCTTAATTCATATGGGACGTCCGTGGTTATTTTTTTGGATTTTACCTTATCCGAACACACGCGGTCCGTTATGGGTGAACTTCCGGTCGCCCCTGTTATGGGATTTTTTTGCCATTAGTACCTATTTTATCATTTCCCTTCTTTTTTGGTATTTGGGTTTAATTCCGGATTTGGCCACATTACGCGATCGTGCCAAATCCAAGATTAAAAAGAAAATATACAGATTCTTAAGCTTTGGCTGGAGCGGATCCGTTAAGATATGGCGCCATTACGAAACAGTTTATTTGCTTTTGGCAGCCTTGGCCACTCCCTTGGTTTTATCGGTGCACTCTATTGTTAGTATGGATTTTGCCACATCCGTTATTCCGGGATGGCATTCGACCATTTTCCCGCCCTATTTTGTAGCCGGCGCCATTTTTTCCGGATTTGCCATGGTGTTAACACTGATGATCATCGCCCGAAAAGTGCTTCATTACGAAGAGTATATCACTCTCGATCATATTGAAAAAATGGGTAAAATTGTCTTACTAACGGGTGGCATTGTTGCTATATCGTATATGATAGAAGCCTTTATGGCCTGGTATTCAGGTAATCATTATGAAAGATTCACGCTGATAAATCGTGCTATAGGCCCCTACGCCTGGGCTTTTTGGACGATGGTATCATGCAATGTTATTTTTCCGCAATTGTTATGGTTTAAGAAAATTCGACGTAATGTTGCCCTTATATTCGTATTATCAATAATTATCAACATCGGAATGTGGTTTGAACGTTTTGTTATTATCGTTACTTCATTACATCGCGACTTTTTGCCCTCAAGCTGGGCCATGTACAAACCAACTATTATTGAAATTGCCACACTGGCCGGAAGCTTTGGTTTGTTTTTTACAGCTTTTTTGTTGTTCGCCCGTTTTGTGCCATTTATTGCCATCGGTGAAGTTAAAGGTGTGCTTAACTATGCAAAACATCGTACTGTAGTGGTTAATGATAGTTTAGACAAACAAACCAAAAAAGTGAAATCATTGGTATCTTAAAGAGATTTGATAGCAAAATAACAGGGTGATCAATGGACAGACAATATTTATTAGCCGTATTCTCGGATGAACATGATTTATTGCAAACGATACGCCGGGCGCGTAAGCATGCTTATTCGATTTATGACGTGTACACTCCATACGGCGTTCATGGAATCGAAGACGCCATGGGGATCAAACCGAGTTATTTAACCTATATTTGTTTTGCTTTTGCTTTGATTGGCGTTTTAGCCGCTATTTTGGGGCAGTTCTGGATAGGAACGATTGATTGGCCTCTGAATGTGGGAGGAAAACCTTTTAATTCATTACCCGCTTATCTGCCGGTAACCTTTGAAATGCTCGTACTGTTCGGCGGAGTCGGCGTTGTGTTAAGTTTTTTCATAATTACGCGTTTACATCCCGGTAAAAAAGTTAAGTTGGTTTATCCCGGTGTGACCGATAATCTTTTTGTGCTCTTTCTCGAAATCCGGGATACTTCTTTTGACTTCCAAACCATTCAGAACATCTGCGAGCAAAATAATGTTATGGGAATCAAACAAGTGGCTGGAGAGACGGTATGATTAAGACAATCCGGTTCTTATTATTGAGCTTTATTGCTATGCTAATAACAGCTTATTTTTGGGGACAAAATCCGGAAAAACGTAATTATGACTACATGCCGGATCTGGCCTATTCCTTCGCTTATCGGGCACAGTCTGCCAATCCTTTCTGGCCGAATAATCAGACACAAAAAAATCCAGTAGCGCACAGTATTGCAATCGGGACGCCGCCTCTTCATTTTAATCCACAAAATCCGGATCAGGAATTGCAACGGGCAGCGAAGCTTTTAATTAATTCTCATAAAGAACGCAAACGGGAATATGTTCAACGTGGACAGGAAGTTTTTCAAAATTTTTGCCGTCCCTGCCACGGAGCAGGCGGTAAAGGTGACGGCGCGGTTACAAAAAAGGGATTTCCCCCGCCGCCTTCGTTGCTAACAGGGCGTGTTAAAACTTTTACAGACGGACAATTATTTTACATTATTACGTACGGCTTTAAAAATATGGCTTCATATAAGTATCAGATTACCCGTGAAGACCGTTGGAACGTTATCGAATATGTGAGAAAATTACAAGAGAGACAGCCATGAAATTTGAATTATTAACTTATGATGTTTCGAAGACTACCAGCAGAATTTTAGTAATTTTTGCCCTTAGCGGGTTATTAATATTTATTGCAGGCTTATTGTTAGCGCCCCAACGCATCTGGCCTAATTTTTTAATTGCCGAATTTTATGTTTTAAACTTAACGCTTGGCCCGGCTTTCTTTGTGGCCATCCATTATGCATCCAACGCCGGATGGGATACGGCAATTAAAAGAATTCCGGAAATTGTTACAAGCTTCTTGCCAATCACGGCCATCGGCGCCATTATTCTCCTTTTTGGTATTCATTCCTTATATGAGTGGAGCCATGCGGGGATAGTTGCGCAGGACGAAATTCTTATAAAAAAAAGCGGATGGCTAAATGAGCCTTTTTTTATTGCCCGTCTGGCCATTTATTTTTCTATCTGGATTAGTCTTAGCCTGGCTATTTTGCGTAATTCATTACGACAAGACCATGACCCTGATCCGAAGTATACAGTTAAAAATGTGCGCAATTCGAGTTTGTTCATTGCTTTTGGCGGACTCAGCCTGGTTTTCGCCAGTATTGATATGTTGATGTCGTTGCAGCCCCACTGGTACAGCACCATCTTTCCTTTTGTCATCCTTTCCGGAATGCTGGTGAGCGGCATCTCTGTAATTACTATTTTGGTCATTATTTTACGCCGGTTTGGATACGACTATCTATTTACAAAAGAACATTTAGCAGTGTTAGGCAGTTTGTTGATGTCCTTTTCTGTGCTGTGGGTTTATATGTGGGTTTCGCAACACCTTCTTATTTGGTATTCCAATTTACCTGAAGAGACCTCTTATTATATTTTTCGGCATTTTGGAGGATGGGGGTCTTTATCCTTTTTGAATGTTATTATTAATTGGCTTATTCCATTCCTGGTTCTTTTACCGAGAGGCAGCAAGCGCAATGACAAAATCCTGTTACAAATGTCTGTGGTAGTGCTAATTGGTCGTTGGTTAGATTTGTATATTTTTGTAATGCCGGTTACGCTTGGTTCCCAACCGGCGCTTTCCATTTGGGAAATCGGGCCGGTTGTTGGTTTTACGGCATTCTTTTTTTGGTTTGTTTTACAAAAATTACACAAAGTACCTATTGTGCCGGTTAATGATCCCTATCTAATCGAAAGTTTACCCGAATCTGCGACAGAGTAATGAAAACTTACAAAGGAGGACAGAACCGACGGAGCCAGAGCATTTTCTTGCATGTCTCTTTCCGATTACCTATACTTTTGGGCAGATTTTTCAGATACAAATCTGGCTTATATTATCCGCCTCCGCTAATAATGTTAAGTAGATTTAAACACGTAGCCTGCCTGAAAATAAAATATGATTTTAACCCATAGCTGTCCTAAATAATTTTACGTTCAAATTTTTGTATTGATATATCAACGTT
>CAZIBE010000040.1:0-32437 GCA_964536685.1 uncultured Calditrichaceae bacterium
CAATTCCACCACTCCGGCAACTTTATTATGCTGCATCTTATTTTGTGTATATTCAAAAGACCAAAAGATTTTGAGTCCCGTCGAAGCGTAGCGTAGATCCCGCTTTGAGGGACGCGTCTACTGCCGGAGGCATCCCTTCGGGACAATTCCACCACTCCGGCAATTGTTTTACGGATGCGAAATTTATCATTTTAAACTCTAAAAGTCAAATAAGCCCGCAGGCGCTCGAAATAATTATTTTAACTAAACCTTCTGCAATCTGATATAGGCTCAAAAAGTCCTGTTCCGACTGTAACGGGCAAGGTAAAAACGGGCGGAGAGGAAATACAAAAGAACTTGCGGCGGCGGTCAATATTGCGGATATTGTGTCTGTATTCGAATAAGGAAACTTTCTGCCGATGAAAAGCGGAATTTTTATTTTAGCGCTTCTTTTTTCCACTGGAAGTTTTGCCCAGGCCGGCGACAGCTGGAAAATTTATGACGACAATCAGGTAGCGATCATTCGCATAACTGTCGACCCTGCCGATCTGGAATGGATGTATCGGGACGATAATGTGGAAAGCGATTCCATGCACGCAGCTACGGTGCGCTTCCAAAACAATCAAATCGATGAGACCGTCGATTCCGTCGGCTTTCGGTTGCGCGGCAACACATCACGGTCAGCCCAAAAGAAATCCTTCAAACTGTCGTTCAATACCTACGTCAAAGGCCGCCGGTTCCATGGCGTTGAAAAACTAAACCTCAACGGCGAGCACAACGATCCCTCGATCATTCGCAGTAAATTGTGCTGGGATTTTTTCCGGCGTATCGGAATGCCGGCCAGCCGCGCCGCGCATGCCGCGGTTTATATCAACGATGCGTTTTACGGACTGTACGTTATGGTGGAGCATGTAGATGAGGAGTTTGTTAAAGAACACTTCCGCGAGGCCGGCGGCAATTTGTGGAAATGTTTGTGGCCGGCAGATTTGACCTACCGCGGAGACAATCCGCAGGATTATTATCCCTATTATGACGAAACGAGACCCTATGAATTAAAAACCAATAAGGATGCCTACGATTACGCTCCGCTGGCGCGCCTGATTAAAGTCGTCAACAATACGCCGGATGACGAATTTGCCGATTCCCTGCAAGCCGTGATGGATGTGGCCGGTGTGCTGAAATATTTTGCCATGAACATCCTTACCGGCAGCTGGGACGATTACTGGTCGCTGATGAACAATTTCTACCTGTATTACCGGCCGGGACGAGACCAGTTTAATCTGATTCCCTACGATTACGACAACACCTTTGGCGTAGACTGGTTTGATATTGACTGGACTCAGGCCAATCCTTACGCCTTCCCCAAAGTGGGCGACGCTCCGCGTCCCCTGGCCGAGCGTATCATGCAAAACGGCCGGCTGCGTAATTTGTACACACATATGTTACACTATTACCGGCAACATGTATTTGATCTGTCCTGCTGGGAAGAGCGGCTGGATAGTCTGCAAAACCTGATTGCTCCCTGGGCCGTTGCCGATACCTTCCGCACCAAGGATTACGGCTTCACTGCCGCCGATTTTTACAACTCCTACTCGGCCTATTCCTATGCCAATCAGCATGTTAAAACCGGGTTGAAGGAGTTTGTAATCAAACGCTCTCAGTCGCTGAACAGCCAATTACAATGGGTGCGCGGCCAGCCGGTGGTTTATGAGCTGAACTGGCAGCCACGCTATCCCCGGGCCGGAGATTCTGTTTTTGTACAGGCGGCAGTATTTAGCCACGAAGGGCTGGACTCAGTCGCGCTGGAAACGCTTTATGGCGACCCGCCGCTGTGGCATGTTTATACTATGAGCCGTCAGCCTTCGGAAAGCAGCCCCCGTGTGGAGGACGCCGACCGCTGGACGGGTAAAATTCTGCCGCTGAAGACGCCGGGCGAAATCCGTTTTCGGGTGCGCGTACGCGATCAGGAAGATCAGGAGCTGAACTATCCCACCGATGGAGCGGTGCGCCTGATTTTCTCCGGACAAAACGACAGCGGCTTATTAATCAACGAATTTTTAGCTAAGAATGACCATGCTAACACGGACGCTGCCGGCGAATACGACGACTGGCTGGAGCTGTACAATGCCTCCGACCAGCCGGTGTCATTGGCCGGGAAATATCTTACCGATGATAATGGCAACCGCACAAAGTGGCCATTCCCGGCAGATACGCCGCCTTTGGAATCCCATGACTTTATCCTAATCTGGTGCGATGATGATTTAACGCAAAGCGGTTTGCATACCTCTTTTAAATTGGCCGCCGGAGGCGAATTTATTGGATTGGTAGCCGAAGACGGCGTAACCTACATCGATTCGCTCTCCTTCGGTCCACAGCAGGCCGATGTGACCCGGGGACGTTTTCCGGATGGCGCGGCGGATTGGCGCAGCTTGCAGCCCACGCCGGGAACAACAAATGATCCCACGGCCGTCAAGCAAGCAGCTCCGCCGGCGCTAAAGTTTGACTTAAAGATTTTTCCGAATCCTTTTAACCAGAGCGCTCTGTTGCGTTATTATTTAACTTCCGGCGGTGCGCTACGCCTGACTGTTTACAACACACGCGGTCAACTCGTCTGGCAAAAAAGGCTGTCCCATCAGGCGGCCGGTTATCATCAAATCCAGTGGCCGGGGATTGCAATAAATGGTGTGGCGCTCAGTTCCGGCGTATTTTTTTGCCGTTTAAGCGATGGGCGGAGTTCCGTTGTAAAAAAATTGATTCTAATACGCTGATATAAAATAAATGAGAATATCGCAGAGATGAAAAAAACACAGAAAATCATTGTAGTGGGCGATCGCGTATTGATTCGTCCCGATGAAGAAAAAACTCAAACTTCTTTTGGATTGTATCTTCCTCAGGGCGTGGAATCCAAAGAAAAAGTTCAGGGAGGCTATGTGGTTAAAGTCGGGCCGGGTTACCCGCTGCCGGACCCCAACGCCATGAGCGAAGAGCCCTGGGACAAATCCAATCCGGAGCCCAAATACCTGCCTTTACAGGCCGAAGAAGGCGACTATGCCATCTTTGTGCGAAAGGCCAGTGTGGAAATCGAACTCGACAAGGAAAAGTACGTCATCGTCCCCCAGGCGGCCATTCTTTTGTTGTTCAGAGATGATATTCTGAACACCATTCAGGAAGATTTGGAAGAGGAATAGATTTCCCCCTACTTCGTTTTATATTGGAATAAGCTGGCTTGGCTATTGATCGTTTCTTGCCTGCCCCGTTGTCAGGGAGGATGGATACGATTCCGGAAGAGTAAGAATTAACTCTAAACCAAACTGCAACGATGTTTTATTTGCTCACCCAAATTAACGGAGTTACGTTTTTACTTGATAAGAATATAATCGCTCAGAATACGCGCCGCTTCAGTTAAATAGATATCTTCCTCTTTGTTTTTACCGTCTTTCTTTTTAGCCTTTTTTAACTTGTTTTTCAAGGCTTCCGCTTTTTCACGCAATTTTTTACGCTTTTTTCCCTGCAGAGATAAAAATTTTCGTTCACGCTCCTTTTGCAGGTTTTGCACCTCTTCCTGCAAATATTTCAAGGTTGAATCGCTGTGCATGCGCGCCAGATGCTGGTTTACCAGCCGTGGAATATAGCTGGGCAGAGCGGGATCGTACAAACGGTAATCCAGCGGGGCGATTTCGTCCCAGCGCAAGGCATTTTTCTCGCTGCGCTCGCCGATTTTTAAGCCGGCAAAACGGGAAGGCATGGCCACATCAGGAATTACACCCACGTTTTGCGTGCTGCCGCCATTGATGCGGTAAAATTTGGCGATGGTCATTTTAATCTGTCCCAACTTTTCTGCAGTGCGCGGGAAAAAACGGTTCAGGCGAATGATATTCTGAACCGTTCCTTTACCGAAGGATTGATCGCCAACAACGATGCCGCGGGCGTAGTCCTGCATGGCGGCGGCAAAAATCTCCGAGGCCGAGGCGCTGAACCGGTTGACCAAAATGGCCAGCGGACCGTCGTAAACGATCTCCGGCGACATATCCCTCTCCACTTTAACGCGGCCGCGCGTATCGCGCACCTGCACCACCGGACCGGTTTTAATAAACAAGCCGGAAAGATTAATAGCTTCCGTTAAAAATCCGCCGCCATTGTTACGCAAATCGATGATAATGCCGTCCACGCCGGCGCCCTGTAATTGACCAATCAGTTTGCGCACATCACCGCTGGTGCTGGCGTAATCGGGGTCGCCCTTGCGCATGGCGTCGTAGTCCAGATAAAAATCGGGAATATCGATTACGCCAAAGCGGTATTTTTTCCCATGATATTCAATATCCAGCGTATCGCTTTTGGCGGCCCGGTCGGAAAGACGCACTTTATCACGGACAATTTTAATGGTATCCGGCGGACTGCCGGCCGGGGCGTCGGCGGGAAGAATCTGTAAACGTACGGTTGTGCCTTTTGGCCCGCGAATCAACTGTACCACATCGTCGATGCGCCAGCCGATAACATCCACCAACTCGCCGTCTTCTCCCTGGCCTACACCGGTAATACGATCATTGGCGTGCAGCAATCCGCTGCGGTCGGCCGGGCCGCCGGCAATGATTGCTACCACTTTGGTGTAATCGTCCTCCGTGCGCAGCGAGGCGCCGATGCCTTCCAGCGAAAGGCTCATACGAATCTTAAAATCTTCGCTGATCTTGGGCGACATGTAAGCGGTGTGCGGATCGAAGCATTCGGCCAGAGCGTTCATAAATCTCTGAAACACATCTTCGCTCTCCGTTTGCTTTAGCCATTTGGGAATATTACGATAGCGTTTTTGCAGGGTTTCACGGATTTTATCGTCCTTTTTGCCGGACAGCTTTAAATTGAGAAAATCGTTTTTGAGCCGTTTACGCCAGACGTCATCCAGCTCAGCGGTAGTAGAAGCCCACGGCCGATTGTCCCGGTTCAACAGCATGGATTCGTCCACGGAAAAATCAAAAGGTTGTTGCAGTCTTTTTTTTATGTATAGATAGCGCTCGGCAGAACGCAGGGCGAAGGTATTGTATATTTCGTAAGCAACATTCACTGAACCGCGCTGTAAAAAATCATCCAGTTGATAGCGATACGATTCGAAGCTTTCAATATCTGATTTCAAAAAATAAAGTTTCCCGCCGTCCAAAATATCCAGATAATTATCAAACATCTGGCTGGAAAGAGAGTCGTCAAGGGCTTTTTTATGATAGTGGTTGTGGGAAAGTAAGTAAGAAACCACCTGAGCCACCCGCGGATGAATGGGCTTGGGAGATAGTTGTTTTATGGAGGCCAGCAGACTGTCTTGTTGAATATCCGGCGCGGCGTAGAGGGCCTGCAAAGCAATTAAAGCGATCAGTAAAAAGCGTGTTAACATCTTCATAATTAATTTCCTACTCTGATTTTCTATAGATGACAAGTGCAAGGTTAATCAATATCGGCAAAACTTAGCTGTATTGAATCGGCTAAAACTGTATTTTTCTTAACCAAAATACAAATTAACAGGCGGCGCTTCCTGCCGCAAATATTTTAATCAACGATTTAAAGCGACTATTGTTTCGCTGTGCGAATTTTTTGAACGGCCAGAAACGAAATCATGCTGAACACAGCGGCGCCCAAAAAGACCATGCGGTAATTCCACATCCACATTAATCCTCCGACAGCCGGAATCACTACCGCTGCAATATGATTAATGGTAAATCCGACGGCCATGCTGGGCGCAATATCTTTAGCATCGCCTACCTTCTGAAAATAAGTGCGAATGGCGATGGCAAAGTTAAAAAAGATATGATCCAGAATATACAGCACGCCGGCTAACCAGGCCGACTCTGTGAAGGCATACGCCGTGAAAATAAAAATCAAACTGCCGTACTCCAGCGACAAAACGCGGCGTTCGCCAAAGCAAATAATCGCTTTCCCGATGAGCGGACTCAGAAAATAATTAATTACGTTATTTAAGATAAACAAAGCGGTGACGGCCTGCACACTGTAGTTGAATTTTTTTACCAACAGAAATACGGCAAAGGCCACAAAAACCTGTCGCCGGGCGCCGGCCATAAAGGTTAAAAAATAGAACAGCCAGTATTTTTTACGGAAAATCATCTTTTTATGCTGGGGAACAATAGATTCCCGCGTGTGATTCTGGAAAAGTGCCCACATGGCCGCGCCGATAATAATCAGCCCAAAAAGCAGATAGATTTGCCAATATGGTAAAATTAGCGATACGGCCAGTATGGTCACCCCCACGGCAATGTTCGAGGCTGAAGCCAAACTGCGCAATTTGCCAAAGACCCAGGGCGATGTTTCCTGATCAAAGTATTGTAAGGTGAGCGATTGATTGGTGGTTTCATAATAATGAAAGCCAAAGCTCATAATCAACGTAGTAATCAAAATACCGCTGAATGACGGGAACAAGCCGGTTAAGGCCACGCCCGCCCCCAGCGTAAAAATTGACACGGCGGACAGGCGGTGTTCCGGCATAAGGCGGATAACAAAAATGGCCAGCAAGGCTAAAAATCCGGGCACTTCGCGCACACCCTGAATGATGCCCACATGGCTGCCCTGCAAATGGGCCACTTCCACGGCAAAATTATTAAACAGCGTGCGCCACGATTGCAAACCGGCCATAGATGCCATGGTCAGCAGCATCAGATAACGGTACATGGCGTCCTGCCGTACGTGCTGGAATTCCGGCGTTTTAGATTTTTTCATTGGAATTTCCATGAATTAAGAAAGTAAATTTAATCTTTATTTCCCATTAGAACAAAACATAGAGCCCGGGCTGTAATACGGAAGCAGCGAGAAAAAGTAAAGATTAAACCAAAAACAAAGGAATAAAAAAACCCTGACAATCCTGTTATCTTGTCAAAAAAAACGCACACAAAGCCCAAAAAACTATTTTCACAGTAGCGTTTTTACGGAATTATACTTACTTTTGAATATTCTTCGCGTTCGGGTGTAGATTAATCTGTACGAATTTACTCACAACCTTTTACCGGAAGTTGCGTAAAGAAGAGCGGCATCTCTTAATTAAGAGGACAATGTGGTCGCGAAATATATTTTAGCGCCAAATTGAGATTGGAGGGCATGGAAGAATTTCGACTTCCCGGCTCCCGGCTGTAAAACCAATTTATAGCAATCAGTAAATGGTTTACCCTGAAGGGGCGCCTTTGGCGCAAATATGGTAATCGGTATCATCCCGATAAATCGGGATTTCGTACAAAATACTCAACTCTCAGGACGAAATGGTTTGTATTCAAGCCCTTTCGATTCGAGTATACAACCGCTTTTCAACATTAAAAAAGGAATACATTATGGCCTTGCAAGACATTTTCAGCAAACCGGAAGTACTCTGGTTTATTTTTGGATTAGTCCTGATTTTGGCGGAGTTGGGCATTCCCGGCCTGATCATCATTTTTTTCGGACTGGGCGCCTGGGTTACAGCGCTGATTTGTCTGTTCGCCGACATCAGTCTTAATCTGCAATTGGGCATCTTTCTGGTTGTTTCCGTATTGTCTTTAGCACTTTTGCGGAAATATGTAAAAACACGCTTCTTTTCCGCTAAAGCAAATGATTCCGAAACGCTGCAGGATGAATTTATCGGCCGCAGGGCCATAACGGCTACGGCCTTTCAGCCCGGGCGCAACGGTAAGATAGAGTTTAAGGGGACCCTGTGGGAAGCCCATAGCGACACACCGTTAAAAAAGGGCCAGCCCGTACGCATCGTCGGAAAAGAAAGCATCATACTGCATGTGGAACCGCTGGAATGAAGCGAGAAAGGGGAATTGAAATTACTGGAGCAAACACAATGGCAACGGGTAATTAGGAACTGGTACTTAGTACACAAGAAAATCTCTAATTAAAATAGCGGAAATTCTCTATTCCCGGTTCCCAATTATAGACTTAGAACTAACCTCTAAACGACTTAAATAAAAACTTTTAAAGGAGAATATTATGAACGTACTTAGTGTGTTGTTCATCGGATTGATTGTCTTTTTGGTTTTCATGTTCATGTACATGGTCAAAATTGTTCCCCAGCGCAGCGCCTATATTGTGGAACGTCTCGGTAAATATCATGCCACGCTACAGGCCGGACTGCATATTATTATCCCGTTTTTAGACCGTATTGCCTACAAGCATACATTAAAAGAGCAGGCCATCGATGTGGCTTCACAGGTTTGTATCACACAGGATAATATTGCCGTGGAAGTAGACGGTATTTTGTACCTGCAAGTAATGGATCCCATGAAAGCTTCATACGGAATTGATCATTATAAATTCGCCTCCATTCAGTTAGCCCAGACCACCATGCGCAGCGTTATCGGTAAAATGGAACTGGATAAAACCTTTGAAGAGCGGGATGTTATCAACACATCTATCGTTGAAGCGGTGGATAAGGCCAGCGATCCCTGGGGCGTTAAAATTACGCGCTACGAAGTAAAGAACATCACGCCGCCGCAAAGCATCAAAGACGCCATGGAAAAGCAGATGCGCGCCGAACGGGAAAAGCGCGCTACCATTGCCGAATCCGAAGGTGAAAAACAGGCTAAGATTAACGTGGCCGAAGGTGAAAAGCAGGAATTGATCAAAGTATCCGAAGGCGAAAAACAGAAACGCATTAACGAAGCCGAAGGCCGGGGAAGAGAAATCGAACGCGTGGCCGAAGCCACCGCCCGCGGTATCCGTGAAATTGCCACGGCCATTATGGAAAAAGGCGGACTGGAGGCGGTCAACCTGCGCGTAGCCGAAAGCTATTTAAAAGAATTCGGCAATTTAGCCAAAGAAAACAACACCATGATTATCCCCACTAATATGGCTGATATAGCCGGCATTGTGGCTGCCGCCACTTCGGTAATTGAGAAAGCCAAAACGGTCAATAAATAAGCGTTAACCATTCGGGCGGTGCATTGCATCGCCCTTGTTCGTTATAGTTTTTCCTCTATTTACAATATTTAATTTCATTGATCTTTATTTTGAATTTTCATTTTTTGTCAACATGGACTGTTTTTGATTATATTGGACTACGTTAATTATAAAAGACGGATTTTCTATGTCTCAATCAGGCAAATCAAAGGTAGTAATTATCTCCGGCGCGGCGGTGCGCTTAGGCCGTGCCATTGCACTGGAACTGGCACAGGCCGGCATGCATCTGTTTTGTCACTACCACAAAAGTGAACAAGCAGCGCGTTCTTTAAAAGAAGAGGTTGAGCGAAACGGCGGAAGCATCCGCTTGTTTCAGGGGAATCTCTCGGAAACCGGAATCATCGAACAACTAAGCGATGAAGCGCTGCGTGTATACGGCCGTATAGACTATCTGGTAAACAACGCCGCTATCTTCTACAAAACACCATTTGGAACGGTCACTGAAGCGCAGTGGGATGAGTTCATGGCGGTAAATTTAAAACAAACCTTTTTCCTTTCGCAGAAAACCGGCCAAATTATGCTGAAGCAAAAAAGAGGAAAAATCGTCAACATTGGCGATGCCGGCGCGGAAGCCGTGTTTCCGGCCTATCTGCCCTATTCCGTTTCCAAGGCCGGCGTTGTGGCCTTAACCAAAGGACTGGCTAAAGCGCTGGCGCCCTATGTGCAGGTGAATTGCGTCAATCCCGGGCCGGTGCTGATGCCGGCGCAGATGCTGCAAAAAGAAAAAGAGTTTGCCATAGAACAAACTCTTTTAAAACGCGAGGGCAGCGCCGGCGATGTGGCTAAAACCGTGCGCTTTTTACTGGAACAGTCCGACTATATTACCGGCGCCGTGCTGCCTGTGGACGGCGGACGCTCTATTCGTTAAATATCGAAAAAATCCAGACGGTGCAATTCGTTAAATTTGATGATGGAATCGGCAATGTGGCCGCTGACGTCTTCTTCAATGGATTTTTTAGCAACCTTAATGGCGTTAGTGATGGCCTTGGCGTTGGAGCGGCCGTGGGCTTTAATCACCAATTTTTCGAAGCCTAAAATCGGCGCCCCGCCATATTCGGAATAATCAGTTTTCTTCTTCAACCGTTTTACGCCGGAGGCCAGCAAAGCCAAACCTAACTTCCACTGCAATTTCTTTTTTAAAGCATATTTGCCGGTCTGCCGCAGCACATCAGACACGCCTTCCATCATTTTTAAAACCACATTACCCACAAATCCTTCGGTAACAATTACATCGGCGGCGCCTTTGGGGATATCCTTTCCTTCCACATTACCCACAAAGCGCAATCCTTCGGCCTCCTGCAAATAACGGTATGTTTTCGTTAATACTTCGCCGCCTTTGGTTTCCTCTTCGCCGATGTTTAAAAGGGCTACGCGCGGTTCTTTAATGCCCAGCACATGAGACACATAATAACTGCCCATGTAAGCGAAATGGACCAATTGCTTGGGCGTACAGTGCAGCGTAGCGCCCACATCCAGTATCAAAGCAAATCCCTGGCCGCCGTGTTCAAATTTAGCGGTGGGATAGATGGCCGCCAGCCCGGAACGCTCGATGCCGGAAATGATTTGCAGATTCTGAGCGGCCGCCAGTACGGTGGCTCCCGTGTTGCCGGCGCTGACTAAAGCGTCGGCTTCGCCCTCGTGCACTAATTTTGCCGCTAAAATTACGCTGGCCTGCGGTTTTGCCTGCAAAGCCTTTTTAGGGGAATCATCCATCGCTATCGACTGATCGGTGTGCACGATGCGCGGTTCCTTTTTGCAATTAAGCGATTTCAATTCTTTTTTAATAGCCTGTTCGTCGCCCACCAGAATCATTTCCAGTTCGCCATCTTCTTTCATGGCGTTGACTACGCCTTTAATAATTTCCTGCGGAGCATGGTCTCCGCCCATTGCGTCAATTGCAATTCGATATGACATGGATTCCTCCCAAAATTAAATCTTTCAATTGGAATAAGATACCACATAAAGAAAACAAATTCAATCGCTCTTCCCGGAGCATAAAAATGTTCAATGATTAAATTTTCCATTAACAGCCAAAATATATTTTAACAAATATCCTCTAATTTTGATAATTAGGGTCGATATATAGATTCAGGCGTTGTTTGTGAATCGTTAAAATTTTTTATACCTTATGTATAAATTTTCATGAAGAAGTATATCATGATTGACCGGCAATCTGAATCTTCACCGTCTCAGGGGCAACTTCAGCATTTAAACAGTATCTTACAGGCGCTGCACAACATCAATCAGCTCGTCGTGCACGAAAAAGATATGCGGCCCCTTATACAAAAAACCTGCGATATCCTGGTTAAAAAACAGGGTTATCATTCCGTTTGGATCGCCTTAAACAGCGCCAACGGTCCACCAGGGCAGATTGTTCAAAACGGCTTTAAACGCCATTTTCAAACATTTGCCAAATCGTTAAAACAAGGCGTAACCGTTCATTGCATGCAGCGCGCCCTTGATGAGAACAAGGTCATCGCCATTCATCAAACACTAAAAGAATGCGGCAACTGTCCGCTTAAAGGAGAATACGGCAAGAACGGCTCCCTGTCCGTTATACTGCAACACGAGGGCAAACATTACGGCTGGTTTACCGCAGCCGTGGATCGAGCGTTTGTCGACTCGAAAGACGAACATATGCTTTTAGATGAAATCGCCGGCGCTCTGGCCTTTGCTTTTTTTAGTTTTGAAAATGAACAGAAACGCAAAAATTCGCTGCAGACCTTGAAAAAAGAATATCAACTTTTGAGCGCTCTGATTGACGCGCCTGAAGATATCATTATTTTTTCATTGGACAGGGACTACCGTTATACTGCTTTCAATGCCAACCACGAAAAGGAAATGCGTGCCGTTTACGGAGTGGATATAAAAATCGGTATGAATATGCTGGACCTTATTAGCGCCCCTGAAGTGCGCCAAAAGGCGAAAAAGAGTTTCGACCGCGCTTTATCCGGCGAACGGTTCTGCGAAACGGAAAAACTGCCCGAAACGGGCGTCTATTATGAACTTCGTTGGGCTCCTGTTAAATCGTATGCAGGCAAAACAGTTGGCCTGACCGCCTTTATCAGAAACATCACCGAAAATAAGCTGGCGGAAGAGGAAAACCGAAAATTCAGAAAAATCATCGAAACCACCAGCCAGGCTACGGTAATAGCCACGGCTGAAGGCCAGATCGCTTATGTGAACGATGGTTTTCTGGCTATGTTGGGTTACAAAAAAAAGGATGAAATTCTTGGTAAGTCCATATTTGATTTTACCGATGAAAAGGGCGTCCGGAAATTAAAAGAAGAAATTATCACGGCTTTAATGGATAGCGGTCATTGGCGGGGAGTGATTAACAATAAACGTAAAGACGGAAGCCTGTTCCCGGCCGATGAAACCTGCTCTGTCATTAAAAACGAACAGGGCCAACCGGAATTTTTTGTGGCCGTTTTTGTTGACATCACCGAACGCAAACAGACCGAAGCCCGTCTGCGCGAATCCGAGGCGAACTTGCGCTCGCTGATCAATGCTCGCCATGAATCCATCTGGTCCATTGACAAAAATTACTGTTTTCTTATTTTTAACGAAAAATTCGCTGCCGATTACAAACACGCTTACGGAATTACCATAAAAAAAGGCATGAGCGCCACAGATATTTTATCTGCAAAGTTGCTCAAATTCTGGCAGCCTAAATACGAACAGGCCCTGGCCGGAGAACGGCTGACTTTTGAATTTTCGGAAAGCCTGCCCGACGGCGTTCATTATTATGAAGTGGCTCTCAATCCTATCAAAGCAGGCAAAGAAATCTTGGGCGTTTCCGCCATTAGCCTGGACACAACGGAAAGAAAAAAAATAGAAAGCGCCCTGCATGAAACGGAAGAACGCTTCCGTTTGGCCTTCCTCACATCTCCCGATTCGATCAATATCAACCGCCTGGAAGACGGCCTGTATGTGGATATTAATCAGGGCTTCACGGAAATCACCGGTTACACGCGTGAGGATGTTATCGGCAAAACCTCACTGGAAATCGATATTTGGGCTAATCCCGCGGACCGTCAGCGGTTGGCAGAGGGGCTGAAAAAAGAGGGCCGGGTCAACAATTTAGAAGCGCAGTTCCGTATGAAAGACGGCACGATTATTACCGGCCTGATGTCAGCCAGCGTGATTATGCTGCAAGACGGGCCCCATATTTTGTCCATTACGCGCAGCATAGAAGAATTGAAAGAGTTGGAACGCGAACGGGAACGTTTTTTAACCGAAACAGAGGCCGCCCGTAAATTACTCAGCGATGTTCTCTCGCGCATTAATGACGGCGTGGTGGCCTTAGATAAATACTGGCGCTATACCTACCTCAACGATCAAGCGGCCAAAATGCTCAACCGTGAAAAACCGGATGATCTGTTAGGCAAACACATCTGGACCGAATACCCCGAAAGCGTGGACCAGCCTTTCTATAAAGCTTATTACAAAGCCATGGAAACGCAGCAAGTGATTTATCTGCAGGAGTACTATACGCCCTGGGACCGCTGGTTTGAAAACCGTATCTACCCTTCACCTGACGGTTTAACCATTTACCTTACCGAAATAACCGAGCGCAAACAGGCTGAACAGGCTCTGAGCGAAAGCGAAGAGCGCTATCGCTACTTGTTTGAAAATTCGCCGGTGGCGCTTTGGGAAGAAGATTTAACGGAGATGATAACCTATTTGAATAAGTTGCTCAAAACGCAATTGAAAAAACAAAATTTCAGGACTTTTCTTGACACGCACCCCCAAGAAGTTCAGAATCTTATCCGTCGTATTCATATTTTAGACGTTAATCAGGCTACGTTAACCCTTCATCAGGCGCAGGATAAGCAGCAGCTCATTGATAATCTGGAGAGCCTGTTTACCGAGGATTCTTACGAAATATTTAAAGAAGAACTGCTTAGCATCGCCCAGGGCGGGGTTGCTTTTTCAGCTGAAGAACGTGTAAAAACAATCTACGGCGAAATAAAAGATATCATTTTGCGTTTTTCTCTTAAAAGACCTATATCACCTTCAGAAGGCAGATACATCGGATTAATTGCCACCATAGACATTACGCCGCTCAAACAAGCCCGCAGGGAGCTGGAAAAGAGTCTGGATGAATTACAACAAATTTACGAGTTAAGCCTGCGCATCAGCAACAGCCGTGAAGTTAAACAAGTCGCCAAAGAAGTGCTAAGGGCTATTCGCGAAGCCGTTAATCCGGATATGGCCGTGTTTTATCTGCTGGAAAAGGATAAGCTGAAATTGCTGGCGCAGTACACTAACGAAACAAAAACCGCTGTTTCCGGGGCGCAGCGCCATCAGTTGTGTGAGTATCTGTGCGGTCTGGCGGCGCGGTCCGGTCAACCCGTATTTTCACAGGATATTTTAAAAGACCGGCGCTACGCCTTGGATAAATACAAAAAGGCCGGCATACGTTCTTTTGTCAGTCTGCCACTGCTGGTTGGAGACCGCGTGCTAGGCGCCGTCGGATTGGGTTCGTTAACAAAGCGGGACTTTTCCACTCAAAAATCTTTTATGGAAACACTGAGCAATGAAATAGCTATTAGTTTACAGAATATCAATCTAAACGAACAAATACAGCGTCGGTTTAAAGAACTTAAATCAATACATAACGCCAGCTTACAACTCCACTCGTTACGTCCTCCTGAAGTTCTGGCGGAGGATATTATTCGCATATTGGAAACAAATCTTGAATATGATTATGGCGCAGTACTTTTAATTGATGAATCTACCAACAAGTTAATACCATTTGCCATCAGCGATCAGGGTATGGGGAAGGATTTTATTCCTAAAGATATGGAGTATATTAAAAGCCACGATATTAATGTAGGAAAAGGCATTACCGGATGGGTGGCTAAACATGGACAAACTGTGCGAATAAATGACGTGCATAAAGATCCGCGTTATTTTGGAATCCGGCCGGAGATAAAATCGGAAATGTGTTTACCTCTAAAATTAAACGATAAAATTATAGGAGTAATTAATTTCGAGACCAGCAAACCGAATGCTTATTCCGAATCGGATCAACGTATCATAGAAACTTTGGCGATTCAAATAGCTTTGGCTATTCAGCAAACCAATCTACACGATCAGATAAAGCATCATTCCGAGCAACTGGAATTGCGCGTTCATGAGCGAACAGCCGAACTGGAAAGGGCGAACAAAGAGCTGGAATCCTTTTCCTACTCTGTGTCCCACGATCTGCGCGCACCGCTGCGGGCCATAGACGGTTTTTCGCGTATTCTGGCCGAGGATTATATGAACAATTTAGACGACGAAGCCAAACGTCTGATCGGCGTAGTGCGCGACAATACGCAGCGCATGGGCCAGCTGATCGACGATTTACTGAATTTTTCACGCATCAGCCGACAATCCGTTACCCCCTCGCGGGTGGATTTAGCCAACCTGGCCGATTCCATTTTTTATGAATTAACCGATGACGCGCAGCGTAAGAAAATCCGTTTCAGAGTGCAAAAGCTGCCCCCTGCCCTGGCCGACGCTTCGCTGATGCGTCAGGTGTTCTACAATCTGATTGCCAACGCCTTAAAGTTTAGCTCCGGCAGAAAGGTTCCGGAAATTGAGATTGGTTTTACAATTGAAGATCGGCAGACCGTTTATTACATTAAAGACAATGGCGTGGGTTTTGATATGCAATATGCCGGCAAGCTATTTCAGATCTTTCAGCGTTTGCATACAACGGATGAGTTCCCGGGCACGGGTATCGGCTTGTCTATTGTGCAGCGTATTATTACACGTCACGGCGGCCGTATCTGGGCCGAAGCGCAGGAAGGCAAAGGCGCGACGTTTTACTTTACGCTGAAAGAAGGAATTATTAACTAAAAAAAGGGTAAATCATGATCGAAAACATCGTGGACATTGTGCTGGTGGAAGATAACCCGGCAGACGTGGAACTGACTTTGCGGGCCTTAAAAAAATTTCATATTGCCAATAATATTATGGTCCTAAAAGACGGCCAGGAGGCGCTGGACTATTTTTTTGCCCGCGGCGTTTACGCGGATCGAAACACAACTAAACAACCTAAAGTTATTTTGCTCGATCTCAAGCTGCCTAAAGTAGGCGGACTGGAAGTGCTGCGGGAACTGAAAGGCCATAAAAAAACGCATCCCATTCCCATCGTAGTGTTAACTTCGTCCCGTGAAGAAAGCGATCTGGTAGAAAGCTACAAATTGGGCGTAAACAGCTACCTGGTTAAACCGGTCGATTTTGATCAGTTCGTCGAATCGGTGCGCAATCTGGGTTTGTACTGGCTGCTTTTAAATCATGCGCCGGAATTGGAAATATGAGCTCAGTCCTGTGGCGTGCGGGATAAAAATGTATTAAGTATCGGGCAATAAGCGCTAAGTAAACCGAAACCAGGAATTAAGAGTTGAAAACTCAACCAAGTCCAGTTCCGGGTTCCCAGTTCCAAATATTAAATTTATTAATTTCCACTTAAAATTTTATTGCAAAAACCAAAAGAGACTTAACTATGAATCAAGAAACGGTTCGTTTTTTGCTGATCGAAGATTTATCTTCGGATGCGGAATTAATCCGAAGAGAATTGCAAAATCTCGGCTTTCCTTTTGACCTCCATGTGGTTCAGGACGATAGCGACTTGCGCCGCGAGTTGAGAGAATATCGACCGGACATCGTTCTTTCCGATTACATGATGCCGCGCTTTACGGGCATGGAAGCGCTGAAAATCGTCAGGCAATTTGACGACGAGATGCCTTTTATCATCGTTACGGGCTCCATGAATGAATTAACCGCCGTGGAATGTATGAAGGCCGGGGCCTGGGATTATGTAATCAAGGAAAAGCTCAGCAAGCTGGTTCCGTCCATTTTATCAGCTTTAAATAAAAAAGAGTTAATCGCCGAAAAGAAATCCGCTCTTAAAGCGCTTAAGGAAAGCGAACAGCGTTTTCGCACGCTGTTGGAATCGGCGCCGTTAGCCATCGTAGTGCATTTGGATCAACAAATATACTACGGCAACGACAAGGCCATCGAGCTGGCCGGCGCCAATGATTTGGAAGATTTTATAGGCCGTAACATCATGGATTTTATCCATCCGGATTTTGTAGAAGTGGTCAAAGACCGTTTTGCTTTAGGCTTTGCCGGCGAAATACTGGAAACAACGGAATTGAAATTCATCAACCTGAAAAGGCGTGAAATATATGTAGAAATAACTTCTATGCTTATCGATTTAGACGAGCGGCCGGCATTTATTTCCATCATTAATGATATTTCTGAACGCAAACAGGCCATGGCCCGTTACCAAAGCCTGGTAGAACAATCCAACGATGCCATCTATTTGTTGTTTCAGAATAAATTTGAGCTGATTAACCGCCGCTTCACCGAGTTATTTGGCTATACGCTGGATGAATGTAATCAAACGGATTTCAATTTTTTCCACTTAATTGCCCCGGAAAGCCGTAAGGATATCCAAACCCGCATGCAAGCTGTAGAACGCGGGGAAGACGTACCGTCCTTGTATGAATTTACCGCTGTATCCAAAGACGGCAGGCGCATTATCTGCGAAACCAGCGTTTCTTATATTGATTATGAAGGAGGTAAGGCCACGCAAGGCGTCATTCGCGATATTACCGAGCGCCGCAAAGCCGAAGAAGAAATTCGCAAGCTGTCGCAGGCGGTGGAACAAAGTCCGGCCTCCGTGGTTATTACCGATCCGGACGGGAATATAGAATATGTGAATCCAGCTTTTACAAAGATTTCCGGATACAGTTCAGCAGAAGCCATAGGACAAAATCCGCGCATTTTAAAATCCGGACAAACATCCATGGACACTTATGTGGAATTATGGGCCACTATTAAAACCGGTAAAATTTGGACCGGTGAATTTGTGAATATGAAAAAAGATGGCTCCCTTTATTGGGAGAAGGCTATTATAAGTCCCATATTCAACCCCAACGGACAGATTACGCATTTTCTGGCTATTAAAGATGACGTTACCCAAACCAAACAACTGGAAGAACAGTTCCGGCAGGCACAAAAAATGGAAGCGGTCGGGCAGTTAGCCGGCGGCGTGGCGCATGATTTCAACAATCTGTTGACTATCATTAACGGATATTGCGAACTGGCCCTGGCCAAAATGGGGCGCGACGATCCTGTATTTGAAAAACTACAGCAGATTAAAGAGGCCGGTTACCGCGCAGGGTCGCTTACCAGACAACTGCTGGCCTTCAGCCGCAAACAAATCATGAAACCGGAGATCCTCAATTTAAATCTGTTATTGAAAAATATGGAAAAGATGCTGCGCCGGCTGATCGGCGAGGACATCGATTTTATTACCATCTTTACGGAAAATTTAGGACTGATTAAAGCCGACGCCGGGCAAATCGAACAAGTAGTGCTGAATCTGGCAATTAACGCCCGCGACGCCATGCCCGACGGCGGTACAATTACCATTGAAACCATGAATGTCGAATTAAGCCCCGAATATGTGGCCCTGCATAAAGAAGCGGAAGCGGGCTGGTTTGCCATGCTGGCTGTCAGCGATACCGGCGTGGGTATGGAGCCGGAAATCACCGAACACATTTTCGAGCCGTTTTTTACCACCAAAGAGCGCGGCCGGGGTACGGGTTTGGGGTTATCCACCGTTTATGGTATCGTAAAGCAAAGCGGCGGCAGTATTTGGGTGTACAGTGAGCCGGGCAAGGGAACGACATTTAAAATTTATTTTCCACTGATCGAAGAATTTGAAAAAGACGATAAAACCCTTTCCGCCCTCGAACCGAAGGTGTCGGGCAGCGAAACCATTTTAATCGCCGAAGACGAAAAAGCAGTACGCTTGTTGGCGGCCGACGGTTTGCGTGATTTCGGTTACACCATTCTGGAAGCCCAAAACAAAGAAGAAGCCCTTGAACTGGCCGAAAAGCACGCCGGAAGCATCCATCTATTACTGACCGATATAATTATGCCCGGCGGCAGCGGCGGGGAATTGGCGGTTGAACTGCACGCAAAATATCCCGCTTTAAAAGTATTGTTTATGTCCGGCTACACCGACGAAAGCGTCGTCACGCACGGCATGCTGATTGAAAAAACAAATTTTATCCAGAAGCCGTTTTCTTTGAAAACACTGGCCCAAAAAGTACGCGAAGTATTAGACAACGCTTCCTGAGCGATACGGCTGCAGCAAAGCTTCTCCTTAAACGCATCTATGCCACAGCCAATATTTAAAAGGAAGCGATATAGCGCGCCGGCTTCCGGCCTGGCGTTTTTTTCTTTGTTCTACCGGCAGTCTGCAAAATAATCTTTTAAGGCCGCCGCTTCCATGGCATTCAGCACGCCCTGCGCCGTAAACCAGCCTTTGCGGGCAATACTCACGCCAACCAGGTAGTCTTGCAATCCCGCTGCGGTATGTGCATCAGGATTGACGGCGGTTTTTACGCCTAATTTATTAGCCAGCTTACCCCAGCGCCAGTCTAAATCCAGGCGCTGCGGATTGGCGTTAATCTCCACTACTTTGTTATGGCGGGCGGCCGTCTCTAACACCAGCGCCATATTTAACGGATACGGTTCGCGGCCCAACAACAGGCGGCCGGTGGGATGACCTAACATGGTTACCAGCGGATGCCGCAAAGCCCGGCAAATGCGTGCCGTCATTTCTTCTTCACTCATATTAAACGAGCTGTGCACGGAAGCAATGATAAAGTCGAACGATTCCAGCACCTCGTCTGTATAATCCAGACTGCCGTCCGGCAAAATGTCCACTTCAATGCCTTTAAAAATAGTAAACTCTTTTAGCTGTGCGTTCAGGGCGTCAATTTCCTCGTGCTGCTTTTTGATGCGTTCTTCGCTGAGACCGTTGGCGTAAAAGGCCGATTTACTGTGATCGGTAATACCCAGATAGGAAAAGCCCAGATCACGGCAGGCGCGGGCCATCTCTTCGATGGAAGCGACGCCGTCGCTGTATGTGGTGTGGGCATGAAATAGGCCTTTAAACTGGTCGGCGCCGATCAACTCGGGCAGGGCGTCTTTTTCGGCGGCTTCGATTTCGCCCTGGTTTTCGCGCAGTTCCGGCGGAATGAAAATTAGCTTTAATTTTCTGAAAATGTCCCGCTCGTCCGCACAGTTTAGCGACTGTTCGCTGTTTTGCGGGAAAAGGCCGTATTCGTTCATAGTCAGATTCATGGATTTGGCGCGCTGGCGCAGAGCCGTGTTATGCTCTTTACTGCCGGTGGAATGGTGCAATAAGAATGGGAATTGTTCGTCATCCACTAAACGCAGATCGCAGGAAATCCCCGAGCGCAGCACAATGGTGGATTTGGTTTCTCCCTGCCCGATGATTTCCGCCCTTTGTCCAAAGGCGGTAAACCGGTTCATGATTTCCCGGCGGTCAGCCGCCGCGCAGGAAGCCACTAAATCAATATCTTTTACCGTTTCCTTTTTGCGGCGTAAACTGCCGGCGATTTGCAGACGAATGATTTTCGGATTCTGTTCAAGATAGTCGGCCAATTCCCGTGCTTGTTGCCAGGCCTGCGGGAAGAGGAAACGTTCGCTGTATTTTTTGCGCAGTTCGACGCCTTTTAAAATTTTATCCTGTGTCTTCTGCCCGAAACCGCTTAAATCACGCAGACGGTTTTCTTTACAGGCGTATTCCAGTTCGCCGACTGAGGTGACGCCTAACTTTTCGTAAACCGCTTTCACCTTTTTAGGGCCCATTCCAGGAATCTTGAGCATTTCCAACAAGCCCGGCGGAATAGCGGCTTTCAGCTCTTCATAATAGGCCAGCCGTCCGGTATTTACCAGTTCGGTCAGCTTTTCGGACAGCGCTTTGCCGAAGCCCTTGACCTGACCAATTTCCCCTTTACGGATCAATTCTTCCACATCCTGCTGCATGGTTTCAATGGTGCGGGCGGCATTGAAATAGGCGCGGCTTTTAAAAGGATTTTCACCCTGCAGTTCTAAAATAGTGCCTATTTCTTCCAATATGGCAATAATTTGTTTTTTGTTCATGATAATACTTCTTGTTTTTTTAGTCAGGAAATTACAAATAACAAAAGGGAAAAGACAAATGAAAAAAATTTAACGTTATCAGTTGTCGGAAATTAGAAATCGGGAAACAGAAATTGGAATTTAGCGGTCCGTTATTAGTTGTTGTTTCTCATTTGAAAAGGGAAAATACCTCATTGCTGTCCAAAATAAGTTAAAAGTTGAAAAATATTAGTTGTTTTTTTAAGGAGTTACACACTATTTAAATAGTATTTATAGCTCAGACCTATTTTTGACCCAACCCCTATCCCCTTCCCTAATGTATTAGGGAAGGGGAACTAAAGGGGATGGTTAACGTTTTTGCCGATTTCACTGTTTCTGAAAATCTATTTTGGACAAGTGTGAAAATACCTGATATCATTTCCGGCATCCTTTTTTAGTTATTTGTAGTCAAAAACGGAAAGCTACGATAATTGCTAACCGTTTAGCGGATATTGGATACTGTTCTTCATAGTAACAAAGCATCAAATTATAGTACATACCCGTTAGATATTTTCGTCTCGCCAGAATAGATCTATTTTGTTCACAAAAAACCCAAATAATTTATTGGATTTTATATCTCTACTTATTATTTTATATAGTGATTTTTCTTCGATGCCTCGCTGGATGCTGGAAAGCAATTGTACATCAAAGGCCGAACCAATTCCGGATGCAGTACCGGCTCAAATTTTGTAATCATGGAGCACAGGTTAATAGATATTCCGTATTAAACTCATTTTACTTTAGAACAAGGAGGCCTTATGATTGGAATTGTAGGCTATGGTTCGTATGTGCCAACCTACCGAATTAAGATCGAAGAGATTGCCAGGCAATGGGGAAAAGACCCACAGCCCATTGAGAATGGTTTAAAGGTTCATGAAAAAACCGTTCCGGCCATGGACGAGGATACCGTAACCATTTCCGTACAGGCGGCCAAACACGCCCTGCAGCGGGCCAGGATCAACGCACAGGAAATCGGCGCGGTGTACATCGGCTCGGAATCCCATCCTTACGCAGTAAAGCCCAGCGGCACCATTCTGATTGACGCGCTGGGCATCGGTCCCGATGTGCATGTGGCCGATTTCGAATTTGCCTGTAAAGCAGGCACCGAAGCCATGTTTGTGGCTTACAGCCATGTAAAATCCGGTACGATGAAATATGCCCTTGGTATCGGAGCGGATACCTCGCAGGGCGCTCCCGGGGACGCTTTGGAATTCACCACCGCCGCCGGCGGTTCGGCCTTTATCATGGGCACTGAAAAAGTTGTGGCGGAAATCGAACACACTTACTCCTACACCTCCGATACGGCGGATTTCTGGCGCCGCGAAGGACGGATGTACCCCAAACACGGCGGCCGCTTTACGGGCGAGCCGGCTTATTTCCGTCATGTACTAAACGCCGCCCGCGGCATCATGGAGCGCAGCGGCACCAAACCGGATGATTTTACTTACGTCGTTTTCCACATGCCTAACGGAAAATTCCCCTTGCGCGCCGGAAAAATTCTGGGCTTCTCGCATGAGCAAATAGAACCCGGCTGGATAGTTCCCTGGCAGGGTAACACTTATTCCGGTTCTTCTCCCAACGGTTTTTCGGCAACGTTGGATATAGCCCAACCCGGCGATCGCATATTGTTAGTTTCTTTCGGTTCCGGCGCCGGCAGCGACGCCTTTATCTTTCGTGTTACGGATGAAATCAATGCGGTACGTAATTTGGCTCCCACCTTCAGGGAAATGCTCGACGGCCATAAGATGTATCTTAATTACGGAGAGTACGCCAAATTCCGCGGTAAAATTCTTATGAATGATTAAATACAATACTCTTTGATTTCATCGTATTTTTAAGGAGAAAAACAATATGAAAGACATAGCAATCATCGGCGTCGGCATGACTAAATTCGGCGAATTATGGGAAAAACCCTTACGGGATATATTCGTCGAGGCTGCTCTGGCGGCCATTGCCGACAGCGGAGTAGATCATATAGACAGCATGTATGTAGGCGCCATGTCGCCCGGACTGTTTGTCGGGCAGGAGCACATAGGCGTGATGATGGCTGATTATCTTGGCGTAAGAGGCATACCGTCAGCGCACGTGGAATCGGCCTGCGCTTCGGGCAGTATTGCCGTACGTCAGGCCATGTTTGAGGTGGCGTCGGGCGCCAGCGAATTCGTTTTGGCCGGCGGCGTGGAAAAAATGACCGACGGCGTAGACGCCACTTATGCGCTGGCCACCGCCGCGGATCAGGAATACGAGGCCTACCACGGCCTCACCTTTCCGGCTTTGTACGCCATGATAGCGCGGGCGCACATGCACAAATACGGCACCACGCGCGAACAGTTAGCCGAAGTGGCCGTTAAAAATCACCGTCACGGCTTAAACAATCCCAACGCGCAATTTCACCTGAAAATTACGCGCGAAGACGTCATCCAATCGGTTCAGGTGGCCGAGCCGCTTAATCTGTTAGATTGTTCGCCGGTAACCGACGGCGCGGCGGCGGTTATTGTAACCACGGAAGAAATCGCTAAAAAATCCGGCCGTCCCTATGTAAAAATACGGGCTTCGGCGCAGGCTACCGATACTATTGCCCTGCACTCGCGTAAGGATTTGGCCTCTATTCCGGCTGTAGGCAAAGCCGCCGAAAAAGCCTATAAGCAGGCCGGCGTTACGCCCGGTCAAATAGATTTGGCCGAAGTGCACGACTGCTTCACCATTGCCGAACTGGTAACCAGCGAAGAGTTAGGTTTGGTGGAACGCGGTAAATCGGGCGAAGCGGTTCTTAGCGGAATGACCGCGCTGGGCGGTAAAATTCCCATTAATGTTAGCGGCGGATTAAAATCCAAAGGACATCCCGTAGGGGCTACGGGAGTTGCGCAAATCATCGAAATTTACAAACAACTGCTCGGCCAGGCCGGTGAACGGCAGGTGGCCAATGCCCGTCTGGGACTTACGCAGAACATGGGCGGTTCTGGCGGCAGTTGTGTAATTCATATTTTGGAGGCTGGAGTATGATTGTACCAAGATATTCCCGGGAAATTCCTCAGCGCTTTCGTTTGGAAGCAGGAAAATGTAAATCGTGCGGTTATATCGCCTTTCCGCCGCGTTTGGTTTGTCCCGAATGCGGAAATAAGGACTTTGAAAATATCACCTTACGTCCTGAGGGCAAAATTCTGACCTTTACGATTGTGCACACAGCGGCAGATGAATTTGTCACGGAAACGCCTTACGCTGTGGGCATCATCGAAACCGACGACGGCGCGCGGCTCACAGCACAAATCGTAGATTGCAAGCCGGATGAAATCGAAATCGGCAAAAAGGTGGATTTGGTACTGCGCCGCATGCAGCGCGAAGGGCATGCCGGCATTCTGCAATACGGTTACAAGGCGGTGCTGCAAAGGTAAACACAGATATGTTTTTTTTTAACAAAGGCTGTGGATTGTTTTCCACAGCCTTTGTTGATTTTAATAAGCTTTCCGTTAAACCGTAAGCTGATCTGCTGTCAAACATTAATTAATCCTCTATGAGGATTCGAATCTGTCTGTTATAGATGCACCACTTGTCTTTCCCGCGGATGCGGGAATCCAGAACTGGTTACACCGGTTTATTAGGGATGCCCGGTCATGACACATACTAACAGGGGTCAAAACAAGGATTCCATTTTCTGTTTTCTAATTTCTTCTTTCTCCAAATTCAGATCATCCTGTATTTCAGTTGGAATTAATTGCCGATTGTGTTAATTTTATTTTTTAATTGCTATTATCTCTAATTTTCCGGAGTCTGCATGAAAGAATTCATTCGTATTGCCAGCGGGCAGGGTTACTGGGGCGACCGTTTCGACGCGCCGCTGGATCAAGTTAAAGAGGGCCCCATCGACTATCTGGTGATGGACTATTTGGCCGAAGTAACCATGTCCATCATGCAAAAACAAAAATCGCGCGACCACAAATTGGGCTACGCCAAGGATTTCATTCCGCTGATGGAAGAGTTGATTCCATTACTGGTTGAGAAAAAAGTCAAATTAATCACTAATGCCGGCGGCGTCAATCCTGTGGGCTGCATGGTGGCCGTTGCCGAAATTGCCAAACGTCTGGGATATGAAGGCATTAAAATTGCCGCGGTTTACGGCGACGATATTTTAGGGCAGCTTGACTCGATGATTGCTTCAGGGAATGAACTAAACAATATGGAAACCGGCGAACCGTTAAGCGCCATCAAAAAATACGTAAGCAGCGCTAATGTTTACTTCGGCGCGCGACCGGTGGTGGAAGCGCTGGAACAGGGCGCGCAAATCATCATTACTGGCCGTGTTACCGACACGGGTATCAGTTTGGCGCCTATGATTTACGAATTCGGCTGGAAGTGGAACGACTGGGACAAGCTGGCGGCCGGAGTAGTAGGCGGCCACATTAACGAGTGCGGCGCCCAGGCCAGCGGCGGCAATTTTCTGGCCGGCTGGAAGGATGTGCCGCATATGGAACGCATCGGCTTTCCTATTGTGGAAGCTTATCCCGACGGTTCGCTTATTATCACCAAACACGAATCCCTCGGCGGATTGGTTAGTGAACGCACCGTTAAGGAGCAGTTAGTCTACGAGCTGGGCAATCCCAAAGAGTATATTACGCCCGATGTGGTGGCCGACTTCAGCTCCATTAAACTGCAGCAGATCGCCGAAAACCGCGTGCGCGTTTACGATATCAAAGGCCAGCCGGATACGCCTTTTTACAAGGTTTCCATTTCTTACTTTGACGGCTACACCTGCATCGGTCAGCTGACTTACGCCTGGCCCGAAGCGCTGGAAAAAGCGCAAAAAGCCGATGAAATTATCCGCAAACGCATCGAATATTTAGGGCTGGAGTTCGATGAAGTACACAGCGAATTTTTGGGCTACAACGCCTGCCACGGCAGCACGGCTCCGCCCATCGCAGAGCCCAATGAAGTAGTACTGCTCATCGGCGTACGCGGGCACAACCGCAAAATGATGCAAAAATTTGCCAGCGAAATCGTGCCTCTTGTGTTAACCGGCCCGCCTACCGTTACCGGTTTTGGCGGCGGTCGTCCGCGCGTACGCGACGTAATTGCCTATTGGCCGGCACTGCTCAAAAAGGAAATGGTTACACATAAAGTGTTAACCATGGAAGTAAGTTAGCCTTTTTGCCAAACGAATAACAAATCAACCACACGAGGAAAGCTGATGAAAGTGCAACTTGTTAAACTGGCTCATGCCCGCTCCGGCGACAAAGGAGACACAGCCAACGTGGGTATCATTGCCTTAAAACCGGAATATTATCCCATCCTCAAAGAAAAGATCACCATAGAAAAAGTAAAAGCGCATTTCGGCGATATGGTAAAGGGGAAAGTGGAACGCTTTGAAATGCCCAACATCGGCGCCATCAATTTTTTGCTGCACCAGGCCCTGGGCGGCGGCGGCACGATGACTCTTAAACACGACGCTCAGGGGAAAACCTTTAGCACGGCCTTTTTACGCATGGAAATTGACGTGGACGACGCGCTGCAAATCGATCGGGAATTTTGAATGAGAATTATTTCGTGGAATGTAAACGGCATTCGCGCCGCTCTACGCAAGGGTCTGGCCGCATGGTTTACGGAAGACGGCGCGGACATAGTATGTTTGCAGGAAGTTAAAGCGCGCCGCGAGCAGTTAGACGGACAATTGGACGCATTTGATTCTCATCATATTTACTGGAACGCCGCCGAACGCGCCGGTTACAGCGGCGTTGCTTCCTTTCTTAAAACGGAGCCTCTGAACACGCGCTACGGTTTTGAAATAGAAGAATTTGACAGCGAGGGACGCATTTTGCTGCATGAATTTGACCGCTTCTTTCTGTTCAATATTTATTTCCCTAACGGGCAGCGCGACCAGGGGCGGCTGGATTACAAACTGCGCTTTTATGACGCCTTTTTGCAACAGGCCGAAGCGCTGCGCGCGACGGGCAAGGCGGTGATTACCTGCGGCGATTTTAACACGGCGCACAAGGAAATCGATCTAAAAAATCCAAAAGCCAATGAAAATACTTCCGGATTTTTAGCCGTGGAACGCGCCTGGATGGACAAATTAGTACAACACGGTTATGTGGATACCTTTCGGCGTTTTAATGAGCAGCCGGAACAGTACACGTGGTGGACCTACCGTTTTAACGCCCGCAAGAGGAATATCGGCTGGCGCATCGATTATTTTTTTATTGACCGCGAACATGCCGATATGGTTAAAGACGCCTTTATTTTACCTCAGGTGGAAGGCTCCGACCACTGCCCGGTGGGGATTGAATTGGAGGTTTGATGGGGCAGCTTATAT
Organism: uncultured Calditrichaceae bacterium; assembly: GCA_964536685.1. Taxonomy (GTDB): domain Bacteria; phylum Calditrichota; class Calditrichia; order Calditrichales; family Calditrichaceae; genus CAZIBE01. The sequence goes on from CAZIBE010000040.1 coordinate 27,212, forward strand.
AAATTATTAACTACACGCTACACTTTACCTTGCCCGCTAAGATAAAATACCATCGTTACATTTTTTATCATCTTTCCATGTAAAACAATCAGAAGGCACGGAAAAGAGTGATACCCTACGCCTTTTATTTTTTTTATCCTGTTTTATTTCTTATTTTATTACATATTTTTTCGAAGACTGCTTCTGGTTATTATTAATTAAGATGTTTTGCAGATACAATTCATCACCCATTGTAATTTTCATATAATAAAAAAACCCCACCGAAGCGGGGTTTAAGGTTTACACCTACGGCATATAGCCTTATTGTGACAAGATGCAATTGTCAGTGAATTAAAAATAAAATTAAAAACAGTAAAAATCAATAAAATTTAAAAAAGGAAATAATCATGGCAAAAATTTTAGGACTTGATTTAGGCACAAATTCTATAGGCTGGGCAATTATAGAAAATGATCATAATAAAATTCTTGGAATGGGCAGCCGAATTTTCCCGGTAGGAGTTAATGAATTTGGCCAGGGAGAAAAAGAGCTTTCTAAAAACGCCAGTCGTACCATTGCCAGAAGTACCAGACGTCAGTTTTTCAGAAGAAGATTACGTAAAATTTATTTATTAAAAATACTAGCCAAGCACAGCCTTTGTCCTTTGGGAACCAATGAAATTAAATCATATGAGCCACAAATTTTTACAAATAAAAAACTGGTTGAATGGTTTAGACTTAATCCTTATGAACTGAGAGCAAAAGCACTTAAAAACAAAATTGAATTAGAAGAACTGGGAAGAATTTTCTACCACATGATTCAAAGAAGAGGATTCCAGAGTAATAGCCGAAGCGCGGGAAAGGAAGATGGAAAAATATACGACGGAAATCCCAAGGAAGGAAAGGCTGGAATATTGGAAACTCAGCGGGAATTAAACGGCAAAACGTTAGGTGCCGCCCTTTATGACATTTACCCCAAAGAAGGTAAACCTTTTATAAATCAACTTAAAAGAATTCGCAACCGTTATACTACCAGACAAATGTACATTGATGAATTTGAAGCAATTTGGGAAAGCCAGAAACAATACCATAAAGAACTTACTGAACAATTGAAAACACTTATTGGCGGCAGAAAAAAGGAAGGATATCCAGACGACGGTGTTTTATTTTTTCAACGACCGTTGCGTTCCCAAAAACATTTAATAGGCAACTGTACATTTGAACCTAAGAAAACAAAGTGTCCCAAAAGTGCTATCCCCTTTGAATTATTCAGAATCTATCAGTGGGTGAATACCGTCGAATATAATGGGAAAAAACTTTCGCCAGAAGAAAGAGACATTGTAGTTAAACTACTTTTAAGCAAAGATAAAATTGCATTCAAGCTTATTAGGAAGGCATTGAATCGTTTAGACAGCTATTACCAGTTTAACTATAAAGATGAAGACAAAATTGTAGGATCATATACTATCAGCCACTTATCAAATAAAAAGTTTTTCGGCTCCAGATGGTTTGAATTTTCAGAAAAAGAGCAGGAAGATATTTGGCATGTTCTCTTTTTCTTTGAAGACAAAGACAAACTTAAACAGTATGCGAAAACAAAATGGGGGTTTAACGAAGAAAAAGCGGAAGGAATCAGCAAATTCCATTTAAAAGACGGCTATGCAAATTTAAGCAGAAAAGCGATTAATAACATTCTGCCGTTTTTAAAAAAAGGCTATACCTACGATGCCGCCGCCGTTCTTGGAGGCGTAAAAAACGCCTTTGGGAAAAAATGGCAACCGTTAAACGACGAACAAATACAATTTATCGAAGATAATATTATCAGCATTATCAGCGTTAAATACTCCGGAGGATTTATCGAAAAAGTAAAAGAATTTTTAACCGATGAATTTAATCTGACGGAAAAGGAATTAAAAAAACTTTATCACCATAGCGCTAATATAGGAACCCGAAAAATACTTAACAAACTACCGGTTGGAACCGAAGCGGACAAAGAGATACAAAATATCCGCAATCCTATAGTAGTTACGGCGCTGTTCGAGCTAAGAAAACTGGTAAATGAAATTATAGAGTTATACGGCAAACCGGACGAAATTAAAATAGAACTCGCCCGCGATTTAAAAATCTCAAAAACAGAACGGCGGAAAGTAAGGCTGGAACAACAACGGCTGGAGAAAGAAAACGACCGAATCAAGGCCGAACTTGACGCGATAGGCCAAAACCACACCCATGAGAATATTTTAAAATATAAACTATGGGAAGAATGTAACCGAACCTGCCCCTATACCGGCCGAAAAATAAACATCCGGCAATTATTCAGCGGCGAAGTGCAAATCGAACATATTCAGTCCTGGAGCAAATCCTTGAACGACAGTTTTAATAACAAAACCTTGTGCTTTGCCGACGAGAACAGGGCCAAGGGAGATAAAACGCCTTATGAATACTATTTTAAAGATTTCGGCCCGGAAAAATGGGAATTAGTAAAGGCGCAAGCGTTAAGCTGTTTTAAAAACAAAGAGCATTATCCCAACGCTTATAATAAGTTTAAGCATTTCGTAAAACAAAGCTACGATTCTGACTTCATTAACCGCCAACTAAACGATACGCGATATATTAGCCGTGAAGCCAAAACCTATCTGTCTAAAATATGCGATAAGGTTATGGTGGCTCCGGGTCAAATGACGGCAAACTTAAGACACAAATGGGGGTTAAACAGTATTCTGAACAACGATAACAATAAATCACGCGACGATCACAGACACCACGCCATCGACGCTTTAGTAATGGCCTGTTCAACGGTGTCGCATTTGCAGGAACTGAGCCGATGGAACCGTTACAGAAGAAGCGCGGAATTAAAAAGTTTTCCCATGCCCTGGGACGGTTTTTTAGAAGAAGCCAGGCAAACGGTAAACTGTGTTTTAGTGTCACATAAAAAATCGGATAGAATATTAACAAGCAAAAACCACACAACAAAAAAGAATGGCCAAGTTTTCAAAAATAAAGGGATTGCGGCCAGAGGGCATTTACATAAAGAAACCGTTTACGGTAAAAGAAAAGCACCCGGCGAAGAGGAATATGCTTTTCATGTACGTAAACCTATAGAAGCGCTCTCTACGCGTAAGCAGATAGAAAAGATTGTCGATCCCACTATCCGCAAGATTATTTTAGAACGAGTTAAAAAACTGGGTGGTTTTGAAAAAGACGATAAAATTCCACATGAAACCTTTTTCAGCTTAGACGAAAAGGGCCGTAAGCAACCGCAGATATTCTTACCCAACAAAAACGGCGACCCCGTGCCGGTAAAAAAAGTACGTCTACGAGAACATAAAAGGAACCTTGTAAACCTTAAGGAAAATGTTAATCAATTTGTTGATCTCCAAAATAATCATCATGTTTTGATTTATAAAGACAGGGAAGGCCATTTGAAAGAAGATGTAGTAACATTCTGGTCTGCTGTTAAGAGGAAAATGCAGGGAGAAGATGTGTTCCAATTGCCTCAGGATGGCGTGCAAATTGTAACGACGCTTCAAATTAATGATATGTTTTTATTGGGCTTTAATAAAGAGGATATTAATTGGAATAATCCGGATTTAGAGTTCTTGGAGCGGCACCTCTACCGCGTGCAAAAACTATCGTCAAAATTTTATGAATTTAGGTTAAACAGCGAGGCACAGCTTGATAAAAATTATGCCCCCTATTACATAAGGATTCAAAGTTTCGGAGATGGTAAAACCGGTTGGAATACTTTTAACCCGATTAAAGTAAAACTCACACCGGCAGGCCGTATTGAGCCGTTAAAACAATAATGCAAAGAGCTAAAAATTATGTTAAAACGAACCCTGTTTTTTTCGAATCCGTACCATTTAAGCACGCGGAACAGACAATTGGTGATTAACGATAAAACTAAAGAAGCAAAACAAACCGTACCTATTGAAGATATTGGTTTTATTGTATTCGAACATCCTCAAATCACCTTTACCCAGTCTGTAATGCAATTATTGGCCGAAAACAACAGCGCCGTTATTTTTTGCGACAATCGTCATATGCCAAGCTCCATGTTACTGCATCTGGATACTAATCAGGTGCAGGCGGAAATGTTTAAAAATCAGATAAACGCCGGTGCAGCTCTTAAAAATCAATTGTGGAAACAAACCATACAAGCCAAGATTACAAATCAGGCGGTGTTGTTAAAAAGACAAAAAGCTAAATACAAAGATATATTAGCGCTAAGTAAATCTGTTAAATCCGGCGATAAAGAAAACATAGAAGGTTGGGCGGCTAGGCTCTATTGGCCCAGATTAATGGGTTTGTCCTTCCGCCGTTCGCCGCAAGGAGCCGGGCCTAATTATATTTTTAATTATGGTTATGCCATCTTGCGCGCGGCTACGGCCCGCGCTTTGAGCGGCTCCGGTTTGCTTCCCACCTTCGGAATATTTCATCGTAACCGTTACAATGCATTTGCTCTGGCGGACGATATTATGGAACCCTACCGACCTTATGTCGACCGGACGGTGCTCAACATTTTAAAGGAGCATCCCGACTGGGACGAACTTACCCAAACCATTAAGAAATCGCTACTGGAACTGCTTACCATCGATGTGCAATTTGGTGCAATAAAGCGGCCTCTAATGATTGGCCTGTCGCAAACCTCGGCTTCACTGGCAAAATGTTTTGCGGGTAAAAAACGTAAATTGGAATATCCGTTAATAAAATGAACCAAACACGCATAAGTGCCTACAGAGTTATGTGGCTATTTGTTTTTTTTGATTTACCGACTAATACGAAAAAGGAAAAGAAAGCATACAGTAAATTTCGTAAAAACCTGTTAAGCGATGGATTTACGATGATGCAGTACAGCGTATACGTTCGCCATTGCGCCTCCAAAGAAAGCGCCGAAGTACATCTTAAACGGGTGCAATCCTTTGTTCCCGATAAGGGCCAGATCAGTATTATGCAAATAACGGATAAACAATACGGACACATTATCAATTATTGGGGTAATAAATCGCCTCCTAAAACGAAGCCCGGCGTACAATTGGAATTGTTTTAACGTTTCCTGTATATTAAAATAAACATTCGGTCTTTGAAAATTAGGATTAAAAAATATATGCAAGTCGCTTCGTAGGATAGTAAGGCCTATGGTTTTTTAAAGGGATTCATGGTACGTATTCCCTGTATAAATAGAGCCTTATGACGGCCTATGTTGTGGCTTGATGCAATTTTATGATGATAAACAACAAGTTTCTACAG
>CAZIBE010000041.1:0-32402 GCA_964536685.1 uncultured Calditrichaceae bacterium
TAATTATAACGACCCAAGGGTCGGGGAATAAAACCCATCTGGATGGGATTTAAATTGTTCTGCTTCAAAGCCTTTTAGAATAACCCCTATCCAATAATCAATGATCAAATAAAAAAACCGACCAGAAAGTTGTTGTTTAATTATACATCAGCTCTATTAAATTTTTCAACTGTTCGCGCTCTTCAGCCAAATCGACGGGAAAACGCAGTAAAAAGCCGTTTCGTCCAGAGCTGTCAGCGGTAATTTGCAAATCGCCGCCTAAAGCAGTCATAATCATTTGCACCACCATCAGTTCCAAATGGGACCCGATGATCTCCGCGCCCCGCTCCTGCGGCAGCGGCCGGAAAGCCACCGCTGTTTTATCCGGGACGATCATTCCCTGTATCCAGCGATCCTGATGATGTTTCAGAGCAATCAACAAAAAACGCGGTTCTTCCTCTTCCAAAAATTTAATCAATGAAACAAAGACCTGCTGGATATTAAGCGGATTGGCCAGTACCTTCTGTCTTTCGCCGTCGGAGCGGATTTGCAATTCGATATTACGTTCCGTCAATTCATAGCGCAGCTGCTTTACGGCTTCGTCTAAGTTGCTTTTAATATCCACGGGTTTCCAGCGTTCATCCTCCGTTAAAAAGGCAAAATTACGCACGCTGGTGATGGAGTGCGTCATTTCGTTCAGCAAGGTAGCCATCTCACTGATCTTTTTCTGAATTTTGCCGGCGTCAAATTTCCCGTTCGAAAGCTGACGCTGCATTAGTTCGATGCTCAGCCGCAGCGAGGTGATGGGCTGGCTTAAATTATGCACCATATTCACGGCCAGTTCGCCCAATTCGCGGTAGCGATCGCGGGAAAGGGTTAACAACTGCTGCTGGTACAGTTCGCGTTCCAGCGCTTTACGGATGGAAATATCCTTGGCGCTGGCAATGATAAAATCCACTTCCCTGGCAGCATTGTGCACCAGGCCAAAACTAATTAAAACCGGCGTAGCCCGCCCATCGTGTACCAGCGAGGTTTCCATTTCGTTGAACACACCGCGGTAAATATTTTCCAGAAAGCCGGATTCCGAATCGTTTTGCTGCTCTTCCTCCAGTTCCACATCAGCCACTAAAAAATCATTCAGGTTGCGCCCGATAAGCAGCGGCAATTCCAGCCCCAGCAAATCAAGCGCCACGCGATTGGCATACTCAATGGCCCCCTGGGGACGTAAAATGAATACTGCATCCGAAAGATGTTCTAAGATAGTAATGGTCGTCGTGTAATCCTGCACGCGATTCACTTCGTTCATGGATATCTCTTTTACTGTTGCATTTGCCGCCATTTTAGTCTGCCTTAATATTCTCAGCTCTTCTCCGGTCTTAGTAGCTCTATGTTACAAAGACCGCCGCACCTGACTTTGCGAGCGGATAAAAAATTACTAACCTTTGTCAAACTATTCCGAAATTATTAAACAAGCCCGTTTTTAAACTCCCCTGCCCCGTTAAGTTTGGGGAATCAGACCTGTCCGCAAAGTAAATTATTTTGTGTACGATTGTCATCTTTACGAAACCTGTCAGGTTTCGTAAAGGTAATTGCACTCATTCGTAATTATACCGATCAGTAAATGGTTTACCCTGAAGGGGCGTCTGTGGCGCAAATAGGGTAATCGATATCATCCCGATAAACCGGGATTTCGTACAAAACACTCAACTCTCAGGACGAAATGGTTTGTATGCAAACCATTTCTATTCGAGTATATTAGTTCATAATTCATAATTGATTTTCCTTCACACTACCAAATCCATCCCCCGCCTGCTTTCCGGTTGTGACAGACGGCGAACCAGTTTCAGCAAAAGTTTGGGCCGCGTGCGTTGTACTTTAACCAGCACTTCGTCAAACCGTTCAAATTTTAATCGCGAAGACATGACCAGATTGTAGCCCTGAATGCGCAGCAAATACCGCCCGGCGGCCAAAGGCAACACCACGCGCGCTTTCAGTTTGACTCCCGGATGCAGCCGCCGCAGCAGGCGGTTGATGCCCGGGTCTTCGATTATCAAAAATGAGGCTCCCTGTCCGCTACTATAATTTTGAGAATCCATTCAAGCCGTTCCCTCTATTTTTGTAGTTTGGCGCGGATGCCCACTAAGGTCTTGCTCAATATTTGTGATATGCGCGCTTCGGTTAGGTTTACAATCTTGCCGATATCGGCCAGCGTGAGTTCTTCGTAAAAATAAAGCGCCATGATCAGCTTCTCCCGATCCGGAAGTTTTTTAATGATTTTTTTCAGATTTTCCTTCAGGTCGGCGCGGATTAGCTCATCTTCCGGCGTAACCTGTTCGTCGTCTTTAAGCATGTCGATACGGTAGACGAAATCGCCGTCATTGCCGGTGACACGCGTATTCAGCGAAGTGGTATACACCATTTGCGCTGTTCCCAACAGGGCGTAATATTCTTTTTCGCTGATATCCATTACCTGACAAATTTCCTGCGGAGCAGGTTCGTAACCGAGGCGGGAGGTCAAATCCTTAATGGTCTTTTCCAATGTTTTTATTTGTTCGTACTTATCGCGGCCCAACATGCCCTCTTTGCGCAGAATGTCCACTACTTCGCCGTGGACGCGTTTGTAGGCAAAAGATTTAAAGGGCGTGCCCATTTCGGGTTTGTAGCGTTCCAGCGCTTTAAGCAATCCGAATATCCCGGCCTGGTACAGATCGTCCCGATCCAAGGTGGTGGAATAGGAAATGTTAAAGCGCCCGATAATGTGTTTAACCAACGGCGCATAAGCGCGGACAATCTGGTCCTTCAGGCGACGATTCCCGGTACGGAAAAATTCCTGTACCAGCTCTTCCCCATCCGCTTTAGTATATGTACGCGTCGCTACTTCCATTATTCACTCTTCTGAATGGTTTGTTCTGTTTGCGGTTTACTGCTTACTAACAGCGCCCAGCGTAAAATTTTCAAAAAAACCACGAATATAAAAATCATCCCTATATACACAATAAACGTACGCAGGATGCTGGTGCTCAGCGAAATGCCGTTTAACAGACAGGTGACAAAAGTCACTACGGCTACAAACAAGGAAAATCTGGAAATAAGTTTTTTTATTGATTCCATTCGAACTGAATCTTTTTGTTTTTAATGAGACGTTCAAAAATATTTTTCCCGTTGGCGCCATGATTGACGGCGGCCTGCAAAACGCGCCGGTTCAGCACGCGAATGGCGTTAGCCGCAGCGCCGTTGGGATGACTCAGGATAAACGGCTTCTGCGTTTTTACCGAACGATCGATGAATTCATCTTTAATGATCGACCCGCCAAAAATGATACGGCTGTTTAAAAATTTCTGTACCATCAGATTCATCTTCTTAAAAAGAATTTCTCCCTCATCCGCTGAATTTACCATGTTCGCCGCAAAAAAGATGGGCACTTCCGGCGAAACGGAACGCACCACTTTGATTACGGCATAGGCGTCGGTTATGGAAGCCGGATCGGGCGTAATGATCAGTACGATTTTATCGGCGCCCAAAAGAAACGACAGTACATTTTGAGCAATACCGGCGCCGGTGTCGATAATCATATAATCGTAATCGTGCTCAAAAGAGGCAAAAGCCTGCGATAGTTTTCGTAAAAAGAATGTTTCTGTTTCAATCAAATCGAATTCCGCCGAAGAAGCCAGTAATACATCGATGTTGCCCGGCCCTTTAATAATGACGTCTTGTAGCGGCAACTCCTTTTGCACTACATCCGCCAGCGTATATTTAGTACGCGTTCCCAACAGCAAATCGATATTTCCCAAATGAATATCGGCGTCGATGAGCAGCACCTTTTTATTCATGGATTGCAGATTAATGGCCATATTGGCGCTGATGGTCGATTTCCCCACGCCGCCCTTGCCGCTGGTAATGGCGATGATCTCGTAATATCGTGATTTATTTCCGACAGTCGACCGCCGGACCACTCCCTGTGCCGCTTTACTTAACATAGCTCCTCTCAGACTCCATCAAAGACGCGTTCCAAAACATAGTCTACATCGGCCGGTCTGATATCAATAAAAATGCGCTTGCCATCGCACATGGCCGCAATTGGTAAATTCAGTTCTTTTATTATCGGAAAGACTTTAGCCGGCTGGCTTGTTTCATCGAATTTGGTTAAGATTAATCCATTGGGTTTTAACAGCATAAAAAAGGCCGACGAAATAAACAGGTCTTTTAAATCGGCGCTCATACTGACCACTAAAAAAATATCTGTCGGTTCAAGCGCTTTAATATACTCCTCTAACTTGCTCATATAGTTGGCGGCAAAAGGACTTTGTCCCGGCGTATCCATGATGATTACATCGTAATCTTTGAGTCGTTTTTTCACTTCGCTTAGCTCATCTAAACGAATCTTCTCTAAGACGGCAGTGCCGTTCATTCTGGAAAAGGCTTTTAATGCGTCGGTCAGGCCATAGGGATCGGTAGAAACGATGGCCACTTCCTTTTTGCCGTATATCTGCGGATGGGCGGCTAGCTTCATGGCAGTTGTAGTTTTGCCTACGCCCGTCGCCCCCATGAGTAAAATCACCTTTTGACTTTTGGCGGCGCCTTTGGCCGAAAAGGAGTATTTGGCAAACATGTGGCGCAGTTCGCTTTTACAACTCCGCAAAATTTCGGAACTGCTGGCGTCGGGACCTTTTTCGGTCAATTGGTACACGCGCTTAACCAGCGAACCGGCGAAACGTTCATCCAGGCCTTTATCCCGTAAATGTTCCAGCACCTGCACATAATTTGGGCCAAACGGCGCGGCTTCGGGCGTTTCTTTCTGCTGGCTAAGCTGACCGATTTGTTCGCGTAACTGGGCCAGTTCCTGCAGGATTTGCTTTTCCTGACTAAGCGTTTTGGGTTTGCGCGATAAAATATCGCTGATTACGCGATTAAAATCATTTTCACCCTGCGGCGGATTAGAACGCAGCGGCGGGGCTTGCGGCGCTTTTTTACTGCTGAGTACAGGCGGCGCCCAATTACTGACTTGACGCTCGCGCTCGTCTACCGAAATGGTGATCTGCACAAAACCGCGGCCATTTTTGGTGCGGCCGGAAGAGACCTCTTTGGACTCCAGTAGAATGATATTTTTGCCAAATTCATCTTTGGCTTTTTTAAGAGCTTCCGGCAGCGAAGCGCCGGTAAATGATTTAACTTTCATCTGGAAATTTGATTACTCCCACTGATTTTAATTCCGTTTCCGTGGTCAGTTCCGAATAAGAAATAATAAACACATTCGGGAACACCGATTCTACAAATTTACGTACGGCGCGGCGAATTTGCGGAGAGACCAGAATAGTCGGCCGTACGCCGAGATTGGATATTTCTTCGATTTTCTCAGCCATGTTTTCAAACAGACGATTGACCTGCTGCGGCGAAAAGCCCAGATTCTGTAAGTGTACGTTGTTATTGCTGATTACCTGCATGATATGATCTTCCAGACGCGGTTCCAGCATGGCCACCGTTACCTGTCCGTTATCCAGTTTCAATAAATCGGTTATCGTTTCCGCCAACGCCGTTCTGCAATATTCGGTCAAAATGTCCGCATCCTTAGTAAAAGGCGCATAATCCGCAATGGTCTCCAGAATGGTTACTAAGTTACGGATGGGAATACGCTCACGCAGTAGATTTTTTAAAACAGAGCGTACCGTACCCAGCGAGACCACGTCGGGTACCAGGCCTTCCACCAGCGCGCCATGGGTTTCTTTAAGATGGTCCAGCATGCGCTGTGTTTCCTGACGGTCTAACAGTTTGTACGCGTTGTTTTTTAGCACTTCCATCAGATGGGTGGCAATCACCGCCGGAGCTTCTACCACCGTATTGCCGGCCACTTCCGCTTTTTCCCGCTCACTGGCGTTTACCCACAACGCTGGCAGGCCGAAAGTAGGCTCGGTCATACGTATGCCGTTCAGTTCCAGATTTTCATCAGGATTGACCACCATGTAATGGTCCATCATCACCTGACCGCGGGCGATCTCTACACCGTAAATCTTAAAAACATAATCGTTGGCGTTAAGCTGAATATTATCACGTATGCGGATGGGCGGCACTAACACGCCCATTTCGATAGCGATGCTCTTGCGGATAGTGGTGATGCGGTGCAGCAGATTGCCCCCTTGATTTTCATCTACCATGGGGATTAAACCGTAACCCAATTCGATTTCGAAAGCATCGGGATGCAGAAATTCTTCGATACGCTCCACCGGCTCCGCTTCAGCAATCTCCTCTTCCTCTTCTAACTTCTTATCCAGTTCCTCTTGCTGTAATCTGGAAATCTGCCGCGCCACAATAGCCATCATGGCCGCCATTAAAGTAAACGGTACAAAAGGCAAACCGGGCAGGATGCCCATCAGGGCGACCACGCCGGCCGAGGCAAAGATGGCCCGCGGCTGGGCGACAATCTGCGTGGCAATCTGTGTGCCCATATTAGATTTAGAGGAGGCGCGTGTGATAACAATACCGGCCGCCACCGAAATCACCAGCGCGGGAATCTGCGAAACCAGACCGTCGCCGATGGTAAGCAAAGTAAATTTAGAGGCCGCTTCGCCGATGGCCATGCCTTGTTGCATGGTGCCAATCAACAATCCGCCGATAATATTCGTGAATGTAATCAGCAAACCGGCAATGGCGTCGCCGCGCACAAACTTACTGGCTCCGTCCATAGAACCGTAAAAATCCGCTTCCTGCGAAATTTCCATACGCCGCCGCTGCGCTTCCAAATCATCGATCAGGCCGGCGTTCAGATCGGCGTCAATGGACATTTGCTTACCGGGCATGGCGTCCAAAGTAAATCGTGCGGAAACTTCGGCAATACGTGTTGCGCCCTTAGTGATCACCACAAAATTAATGATCACCAGGATGAGAAAGATGACCGTGCCGACCACATAATTGCCGCCAACCACAAAGGAGCCAAAGGCCTCGATGATTTCTCCGGCGTATCCCTGGCTGAGTATTAAGCGCGTGGAGGCAATATTCAACGACAGGCGAAACAGGGTCACAATGAGTAGTAATCCCGGAAAAACCGAAAAATCCATGGGTTTAAGCAAAAACAGGGTCACAAACAAAATGACCAGCGCAGTGGTGATGTTCATCGCCAGCAGCATATCCAGTACAAAGCTGGGCATAGGCAGAATCATCACGCCGATGATCAGTACAATGCCGGCAATTAAAACAAGGCCGCTTCTCTGAGCTAATTTGCCAAGGCTGCTGTTGGAATCAGGACTATCCATTGACCTCTCCTAATTGTGGCATATTGTGGCGATTTTGCTGGTAAATCCGGCTTAAAATTTCAGCTACCGCCTGATAGAATGCCGCCGGTATTTCCATTCCTATTTCGCACGCTTCGAATAAACCGCGCGCCAAAGGTTTGTTTTCGATGATAGGAATATTATGTTCCCGCGCCACTTCCTTGATGCGCTGAGCTACTTTGCGTTTCCCTTTGGCAATCACCTTGGGCGCATCGGCGCTGCTGTGCGGTTCGTACTTTAAAGCTATGGCGATATGCGTCGGGTTGGTAACGACTACCGTAGCTTCGGGAATATCCTGAAACATTCGCGTGCGTGACATACGCAATTGCTCCGTTCGGATACGTTGTTTAACCTGAGGATCCCCTTCGTACTGTTTGCGTTCGTCGCGCACTTCCTGCTTGCTCATTTTCAATTCTTTAATGTGTTGGTAACGCTGGTAAGCGTAATCCGCCGCAGCCATGATTAGTAAGGCAATGCCGATTTTCAACGTCATCTCATACAGCATATCCCCTAAAAAAGTAAGGATTTGAGCAACCGTCTGATGCGGCAAAACAAGAAATGCGCCTTTATGTTTATCTAAAACCCAAAAACCAATCAACCCCAAAATTATTATCTTCAAGACGCCCTTCAGCATTTCCACCAGCGAACGACTGGAAAACATACGTTTTAAACCGGACAACGGATTAATTTTACTGAATTTTGGGACCAACGCCTTTTTGGCAATCATGAATCCCACTTGCGCCAAATTTGAACCCAGGGCAGCCAGAACAATCGCCCCCATCACCGGCAGCACCAGCGTAGCAAACACTTTAACAAAGACCATCATCTGCGCAGGCAGCGATTCCGTAGTAATCTGAATAAACGACGACTCGTGATAGGTGGCGACCATAAAGCCATTAAGCGTACGGCCGAACAATGCGGAGCCAGCTTTAAAGGACAGCATGCCGGCGATCAAAATGGCTACGGAATTTAATTCCGTACTTTTCGCCACTTGTCCGCGATCTTTCGCTTCTTCCAACTTTTTTGGTGTTGGTTGTTCTGTCCTGTCTTGATTATCGGACTCGGCCATCTTAAAAGCTCCTTAACAATGTTGCCAGCATGCCCTGCAACTCTTGAATGACATAACTGAACAATGTCTGGAAAATCTGTAAAGAAAGAATTAACAGAATAATTCCGGCGCCGATCTTTAACGGCAAACTGATAAAAAAGATATTCAACTGCGGCATAACACGCGCCATAAAGGCCAACGCCACGTCGATCATCAGCAGAAAAAACATAGTCGGCGCGGCAAAACGCAGCGCCAGTTCATAAATCATAGAACCGCCGCGCACCAGCGCCTGACCCGCGCTGGCATGAAACGAAATGCCGGCCAGTTTAATCATTTTAAAATTTTGAAATAGCGTACCCACCAAATAGTAATGGCTGTTTGTTACCAGAAAGAAGACGACAATAATCAGCAGCCAAAAATTACCGATAATCGGCGTTTGTTCCTGCGTGGTGGGATCAAATACGTTCATAATGGCCATGCCCATCTGATAGCCGATAAACGATCCGGCCACGGCAAAGGCTTCAAAGGTCATGCGTGCGCCGTAGCCCAGCATCAGCCCTAATATAATTTCCCGTCCCATGTCTATAGCCAGCGGCCAAAAGGAGACATACGTTTTACTAAATCCATCCACCAACATCGGCGCCACAATCAGTGTAAAAATAAAAGCGATTATAATACGCACACGCACGGGAATGGTGCTGTAGCCTAAAATGGGCATAGTGACCATCATGGACGACATACGGCCGAATACCAGCAAATACACGGGAACCAAAATCCCAATTTTGTCCATTACGGTAAACATAATTACTGTGGCATCGTGGCGATAAAGTTAAAAATTTCCATGGTGAAACCGGTCATTAAATCCAGAAACCAGGGCAGCAATAGAAAAATGACCAGAAACACCACAATGATTTTAGGTACGAACGTCAGCGTCATTTCATTAATTTGCGTAGTCGCCTGAAATATACCGATAAGCAATCCGATAATAAGGCCGGCGCCCAGAACAGGCAGCAAAATATACATGGCGGTTACCAGTGCTTCCCGCCCGATAAAAACAACAAAATCTGTAGTCATGGTTAAAATCCCTTAACTAACGATTCAACGATTAAATACCAGCCGTCTACCAGTACAAACAGGAGCAGTTTAAAGGGCATGGCAATCATGACCGGCGGCAGCATCATCATACCCATGGAAAGCAGCACACTGCCCACTACCAAATCGATCAGCAGCATAGGCAGATACAGTAAAAACCCAATCTGAAAAGCTGTTTTTAATTCGCTGATAATAAACGCCGGAATCAGCGTGGCCAAGGAAAGCTCCTCCGGCGACTTGGGCTTTACGCCGCCGCGCAAATCGATGAACAGTTTTAGATCTTTTTTACGCGTCTGTTTGAGCATAAAGGCCTTAACCGGCTTTTCCGCCCGTTTCAGCGCTTCTTCCTGTGTAATTTGTTCGTGCAGATAGGGCTGCAAGGCTTTAGCGTTAATTTCTTTAATTACCGGCTGCATAATAAAAAAAGTGATGAACAGAGCCAGCCCGACCAGTATCTGATTCGACGGGACCATTTGCGTCGCTAAGCTTTGTCGTAAAAAATGGAAAACCACGATGATGCGCGTGAAAGAGGTCATCATCATGATGATGGACGGCGCCAGGCTCAGTACGGTAATCAGGAAGAGGATTTGCAGCGTTGGCACTAATTCCGCCGGCTTTTGCGCTTTGCCCACATTTACGGAAATTTGCGGCAGGGCGCTTTGCGCAGAAGCTAAATGCGGCAGCGCCAGCCCCACGATGAACAGGGCTAATAAAATTTGAAGTAAACGGCTTTTTTTCATATTGATATACCAAATTAAAATTCTAATCACCAGATAAATTGACAAATAGCGTGCCAACGCTGCAGTAAGGAGAAATAGGAGTGAATTTTATAGCTCACTGAAGACAAAACCCTTGTTAATAAGGCTTTAAGAAGATTTTAACGGAGAGTTTAATAATTTAAGCGCAGGCGTTGTATTTTTCTCTGCTATCAATTTATTCCACTAAAGAGGAAAATATTTCCTTGTGTGGGGATTTGCCACAATATTTTAGCATTTCCTGTCAGGCGCTGAATACATTCGGTCCTTATGAATCGCAACCATCAGCATTTAGAAGATGGAAACGGAATGGGGAACATCCCGATTTCAGGGGGTTCATTCCCCCGATTGAATCCTATTATGCACAGCGCCATCGGGGACGACATTCAGCGTTAAATATTAATGGTCAGGATTTTATTAGAAGAGATGCCGCGTTCTCCAAAAGAAAATTTTTGTTCTATCTCCTTAAAAATTGGGAAACGTATTTTAGCAGCTTCAAGAATGAACAACATGGGGACAAACCCAGAGGAATTTTTTCGATTAAAATCTCAGGATTGGGAGGCTTTTAATTTATTAAAAATCTGTGCGAAGTTTGCCGGTTGCGGCGCTTTATCCTGCTGCTGATGTTCCTCTTCTGTCAACGGCCCTAACTCGGCCAGCAGCGAAATATTCTGATCCGTTAAGCCGATAGCGTACTTTTTATCTTCCAATACAACAATTAGGATAAACTGCTTTGGACCAACATTCTTGCGGTTCAGGATGCGGATGGTTTGCCGTCCGGCCCATTGTTGTCGCCCGCTTATTTTGCGATACCAGCGCGCGCCCAATACGATAAACAGAATGATGGCGATTGTAGCAAAAAATGCTTTAACGTAGTAGCCGCCCATGCTCTTTTCCTGCCCGCCTTTGAGCGCCAGAGAGTCCGGCGGCGCTTGCAGCAACAGAGAATCCTGTGGTTTAGCCTGAATAATTAACGGCGGCATAATAAACAGGAAAAGCATAAAAATGATCAACAGGCGTTTTTTCATGGAAGGGTTATCCTAAATTTTTCAAACGGTCTTTGGGACTAAGTAACTGCGTAATACGGATACCGAATTTATCGTCGATCACCACCACTTCGCCCTCGGCGAATTTACGACCATTCACAAAAATATCCAGCGGTTCACCGGCTGATTTCTCCAGTTCCACAATGGAGCCTTTTCCCAGTTTCAGCAGTTCGCCGACCGTAACAACTTTGCGGTCCAGCTCAACGGTTACTTCCAAATCCACATCTAAAAGCATATCCACATTGCGCGGCGATTCCTCGCCATAACCGTTGCCGCCCAAATCGCTGAATTGCGCCCGTTGTACCGTTACGGCCTCTTCGGCGGCAGGCTGCGCACTTTCGCCGCCAGCCGGCGACCAGCAAAAGTATTCGAAGGAAAGTTGTATATCGTCGCCGCTGAGCTGATATTGGGCGGACATGGCCGGCAGCGTATCTAATACTTCGGCTAAAGCATCCCCGTTTTCCAGTTCCTGCACCAGTACATTATCTACTACAAAACTGGCCTGATCATCGGCAACGGACATTTTAATTTGACCAAAGACCTGTTCAAATCCTTCGCGCAATCCGTCGAAGTGTTCTTCGGAAATGGCCTCGGCAGGTTCATCGGCAATCATCCAGGCGTAGTATTGTAATACAAACTGCGGATCGAACAGCAGCAGATGGTTTAACGAATTTGCGCCGGAACCGGTTACAAAACTAAGGGCGACCTTGGGATAGACCGTTTCGCTGACTGCCTGATGCAGGTTTTCAACCTCGCTATTGGTTTTTTGCAGACTTACTTCCCTTTGCAGCAATTGATTAAGGGCATTGCTGACAATAGGCTCGATTTCCGCCTGTAATTCTATAAATTTGTTTTTGAACTGATCAAAATTCATCTTCTTCTCCTTTTACCTTAGAGACAATCCGAATCGCATAACGCCGGCTACGGATACCGGCTACGGCATGGAACAGATGCTTATTTTGGGCAAATATTTCCAGCGGCTGATCGGTACGCTTATCCAATGCAATCACGTCGCCTTGTCTTAAATCCAGAAAATCCTTTACCGTCACGTTACTTTTACCCAAAATAATACGCAACGGCAGCGCGGTGTTTTTAATATTGTATTCAATGATATTCTTTTCTTCTTCGGTAGATTCTTTAGCCCCGAATAATATTTTTTCCTGAACTTCCGGCGTGGAAACGATATTGGAAATCCACATGTAAGGATAGCAAATATTCATCAGCGAGGAATTTCCATGAATTTTTATTTCCATGGAAACCACCACTACGGGTTCCGATGAAGGCACAATCTGCACAAATTCCGGATTGCTTTCGAAACGGGCTATGCTCGTATTGAAACTTGCCGCCTGCTGCCAATTTTTAGATAATTCAAAAGCGATGCGTTCTACTACGCGGCGCATCACACGCTGTTCGATCACCGAGATAGGACGCACTTCAGAAACCGAACCGCCCTGCCCTCCAAATAAGCGTTCTACAATAAAAATCGACAACTGCGGATTTATCTCCAGGACGAACTGAGAATGGGGATTATCGGCTTCGCACACGTAAATACTGCTGGGCGGCGCTATGGACATCACGAATTCGGAATACATGATTTGATCAATGGCCAAGAGATTCATTTCTACAATCATCCGCAATTGCGCAGAAAGGAATACACCGAAATTGCGGCATACGCCTTCATGAATCGTTTCCAGCAAACGCATCTGCTCTTTGGAAACCAAATTCGGGTGTTTAAAATCGTATACGCTTATCTTTTGCTTTTGCTCAAGTTCCGCCCCGCCTTCGGCATCTCCGGAAACATTGGAAAGCAAAGCATCGATTTCTTCCTGTGAGAGTATCTTAGCCATGGTTCTCGTTTACCTTATTCAAGTACATAACGCGTAAAATATAAGTTTTTCACGGCGTCTTCATCGAGCACCGCATTGACGATCTTCCTAAGATCGTTACGAATAATTTTCATTTGCTCGCTCATTGAAAAATCTGCGACCGTTTTTTCTCTGAGATAACTCAAAAATTTATCTACGATTACCGGTTTGATTTGCTTAACCTTTTCTATGTAGGCCGCATCATTCATTTCTAAAACCACTTCAAATACGGCAAAACGCCTGCCCATACTGCCTTTGGGATTTACCGTTAAATCCGAAATAGTGTATGTGGGGCCTAACTGAGCGCCGGCTTCTTCCGTTTTTTCCGCAGGTGCTTCTTCCTGTTCGCTTCCATTGCCTGCATATTTAGGATAGATAATAAAAATCACCAGCGCCGCGGCGACAACGAGTTGCGCCAGAACGATGATTACAATTAAAAGGCCTTTTTTCTTTTTCGGAGCTTCAGGCTCCTGGCCGTTATTTTCTTTTTCCGCCATTCTTTCTCCTTTTAATTTTGAATTGAAAATTTATTTTCAACTTTCCCTTTCCAGGTGATGTAAATTTCTACACGCCGGTTTTTAGCGCGATGCGCGGGTGTGTCGTTAGGCACTAACGGACGGAATTCGCCGTGGCCTACCGCGGCTAAACGATTTCCCGGAATACCTTCCACCACATGCAAATAGCGAACGACACTCATAGCCCTGGCCGTAGAAAGCTCCCAGTTAGACGGAAATTGCTTTGTATGAATCGGAACGTTGTCTGTATGCCCTTCCACATAAACTTCTTTTTGATTGTTGCGCACTAACTCCGCAATTTTCTTTAATATGGGAATGACCTGCGGTTTTAATTGAGCCTTGCCTATATCAAATAGCAGGCGGTCGCCCAGGCGGAGATGCAATCCTTCGCTGGTAGCTTCAAATTGCACCTGATCGCCCACGTTGAGCTTTTCAACCATCTTTTCCAGCTCTTTAACTTTTGTTTGATAGGTGCGTTCTTTGTTGGTCAAGCGATCCCGCAAACTTTTATTATGCCGGGGAACAGTGCTGCCCATATCCGGCAATACCCCTAAAGCGCCCTTCATAGAACTCATAGCGCCTTTAAATTTTTCCAGCTCAATGGTGGAGTAGGACAAGATCAGAATAAAAAACACCAACAATAAGGTGGTCATATCGCTGAAAGTCGTCATCCAAAACGGCGCCGACGGTTCTTCTACTTCTTCTTTTTCCTTTTTCATCTTGTTTACCCGTTTTCGTCCGCAACCTGCCGCTGTTTAGGAGGCAGAAAGTTCGAGAGTTTGCGCTGAATAGTGTTGGGGTGTTCGCCAAACTGAATGGATAAAACCCCTTCAATGATCATTTCTTTCATAATCATTTCCGAATCGGAGCGATTTTTAAGCTTCCCGGCAATGGGCAAAAATATCAGGTTGGCCGCCACAGCGCCATAAAACGTGGTAATCAAAGCCACGGCCATACCGCCGCCAATTTTAGATGGATCGTCCAATTTGGTTAACATCTGAATCAATCCCATCAACGTACCTATCATGCCAAATGCCGGCGCATAGGTTCCGAAGGAATTGAATATTTGCTGGCCGGTTTTATGCCGTTCAATCGTATAAGATAATTCTGTTTCCATGACACTGCGAATAAGTTCCGGCTCGGTACCGTCCACGACCATTTCCATTCCCGTGCGCAAAAAGGAGTCTTCGATTTCGCCCACATCGCGATCGATGGCCAGCAAGCCCTCCTTTCTTGCTTTTTTGGATAAAGCCACAATGGTTTCTATTGTATCCTGTCCGTTAAAATTGTCGCTGAAGAAGGCCTTGCGCACAACGCTGATTACACCGGTTATTTCTTTTAATTGAAAACTGACCAATGTAGCGGCAATGGATCCGCCAAATACAATCAAAGCCGACGGAATATGAATGAATATTTTAGCTCCTTCACCAGTGACAATCGTAAAAAATATCATACCAAGACCGATAATAATTCCGATAATGGTGGCCAAATCCACTTTTGCGCTCCTTCGTTTTCAGTTATTTTAAAGGAGCCATGCCTGGGCATGGCTCCGCATCATCTGTGCTGTTTACCGTTTCAGGCGCAGCAACTCATCCAGAATCTGATCAGAGGTCGTTATCACCTTGGCCGCCGCCTGAAACCCGCGCTGGGTGGTAATCATATCGGTGAATTCCTCCGATAAATCCACGTTGGACATTTCCAGCGCACCGGAGATGATTGACGTGGCGTCTCCTTCTTCCAAACCGCTTATCTGCACATCACCGGATGCGATGCTTCCCTGATACAAACTATCGCCCAAATCGTTCAAGCCGCCGTTATTGGGAAATTCGGCCACAGCCAGCTTGGCGATGGAATCGATTTCGCCATTGGAAAAAGTGCCGGAAATCATTCCGTCCGGTCCAATGGTCATTCCGATTAATTTTCCAGTTGCGCGGCCGTCCTGGTCGCGAACCGTCAAAGTAGACAAAGAATCAAATTGCGAGAGACCGGCATAGTTGTCGCTGGCCTCTGCGTGCAGTTTAATATTCATAGTATCGGCACCATTCCCCGGATCAATAGTAATTTGTGATACTCCTCCGTCAAAAAGAAACGACGTGAGAGCGCCGTTCCCATCAAATGTGGCCGTACCGGTTGCTCCGCTGCTAATGGTTTCGCCCGCGCCCGTAGTCGCCTCCCAGGTCCACTGTCCGTCGGTTGTTGTTTTATGAAATTCCACAATCAAATTATGAGCGGCTCCGAGGCTGTCATAAACCACCACCGAGGTGCGGGCTTTGCCGGTAACGCCGGCCGTCGTGTTCTCAAATGGCGGCATATTAACAGAACCCGTGTTGGTCGCGCCGTTAGTCAGTGTAATTGTCGTAGAGCTGTCGCCGGCGGTTGTATCGGTCATTACTATTTTGCCATTGCTGATGCTGGCCTGCGAACCGCTATAGGCGCTGTTGATGGCATTTAATAAATCCTGAACCGTACCTCCGGCGGCATAGGTGTAAGTGGCGTTTACCGCCGTACCGTCGCTATCTGTTCCGCTGATGACGATAGTGTCGCCGGGCACCAGACTGGTAGTGGTTTGGTCCAAATTATTCAACTGTGTGGCGGCTGTAGCATCCGCGCCGCCTTCGGTTAAAGCGCTGCTCATCGTCCAAACTTCCGTGGTTGTATCCAGGCCGGCATTCAAATTTCCGGTGAGATAAACATTTTTGCTGGCAACTGCGTCTGAAACCATATTCGGATCAATTACCACATCACTTAAGTTTCCCGGGCCGTAACCTACCTTTGAATTAATATCGTTAATCATCCAGCCCTGTACGGCCAGACCTCTTTGATTAACCAGCTTTCCTTCGGAGTTAAAATAAAACTGTCCGGCGCGTGTGTACAGTTTTCCGGTACTCCCTTGCAGTACAAAAAAGCCGTCGCCTTCTAAAGCCAAATCCGTTTGCACGCCGGTATTTTCTAAACTACCCTGGCTAAAGTTGTTCTGGATAGAAACGACTTTCATCCCCAAGCCAACCTGCATGGGGTTAACATATCCCGTGCCCATACTGGGCGTCGCGGTGGCCAGCGTTTGATTGAGCGCTTCCGAAAAATTAATACGACCGCCTTTGTAACCAATGGTGTTGATGTTGGCGATGTTGTTCCCGATAACATCCATTTTCATTTGATGGTTTCTTAAACCGGATACTCCGGCATACAATGAACGTAACATAACTAAACCCTCCTAAATAATTTAATCCGCGTCTGTCAGTCGGCGGAATGAGGGCCTCCCTTGCGGGACCGGCCCGTTAGTTAAACAATTGCTACACTGTCGATATTGGTAAATACATTTCCCTGAGGCTGCTCTTTTTGCACAGCGGTTACTACCGTTTTGTTTTTTACGCTGACAACAAAAGCCGTATCATCAAGGAAAATTACCGAGTTGCGCGATCCTTTGGCATCCAACTGGCGCAGGCCGCTATCCAAACGATGCAGCGTATCTTCGTTGAGCGCCACCTGGCGTTCTTCGAGGCGCCGCATGGCATGTGCGGAAAAACGTACCTGCTGGTTCTCCTTCAGCGAATCGGTCAGAACTTTTCCGAAGGGCTGCTGAACCTGCGAACTCTCTTCCCCTGCCGCAGGGGTTTTCGGAACCGTTGTCTTCCCGATACGCCCCGGCTGGACTGGAAAAGCGCCTGTCGCACGTTGTAAATCTGCAACTTTCATTTTGTTTTCCTCTTACGGTTTTAACCGATTTCCAATACATCGGAGAGGTTAATCTCCTTGCCATTTACAATAAGCACCGCCCGGCCATCCACGTAGCGCACGGAAGAAACGATGCCCTTGGTCAGCGTCTGCGCCTGTACCTGCTCGCCTTTAACGTTTTCCGCTTCCACGCTAAAACGATAATTGCCGCCAGGCAGCTCCTGTCCGTCGTTGCCCAAACCGTCCCATTCCAAAGACTGCTTACCGGCCGCCAGACCGCTGGCTTCGATGGTGCGCACCACATTACCCGCTTCATCATAGATTTTCACCGTCACTTTGTCGGCAAAATCATTTAGCAAAAAATTCATCGAGGGATGATCTCCGCTGACCAGCGAAATCGTATCTCCCAGCGAAGTAACCTCCTTGCCGATGAAATTAGCGGCTAAGGTGTTATTCACAGCCTGCGTCAGCATCAAATCCATATTTGTGCCATCCTTTAAGCTGGCATTGATACTGGTCAGCTCTTCCAAAGAACTGAATTGCGCTAACTGCGCCGCAAAATCGTTTCCTTCCATCGGTTGAAAAGGATCCTGATTTTGCAGTTGGGCCACCAGCAGATTGAGAAACTCGGCCTTGCCCATATTTTGAACATTAAGGCTGTTTCCAAAAGCGGCGGCAGCGCCATTTGACATGTTTGTTACAGCATTCGTTTGCATTTGTTTTCTCCTAAGCAACAATTTCTATTGTATTGTATCCGTACTGGCGTACCCTTACGGGGGATGAATCTGGCTCATAACGTCCCTCCTTTCCTTTTGATGATTTCATATTGTGACGACGCATATTACCGTGGGCCGACTGCTCAGCGGCATGGCCGAAGCTGCCCACATCCACACTTAAAGCCGAAAATGACAGGCCTTTGGCCGCTAAACTCTGTTGAATTTGCGGCAGCATTTTTTGAACCTCGGCTTTCATGCTGTCGGATTCCACCAACAGCGAAATTTGCCGGCCTGATTTCTGTTGTTTTAAATGGATTTCCAATTCGCCCACCGGCGAGGAAGACAGTTTAAAAACCGTACGCTCTTTACTATCCGGCTTTAGCTGTTCAAACTGCTGCAATATTTGTTCTAACCGCGCCGTTAACTGCCTCCCCTTCACCTGCAGAGGATGCTTTTCTGTGGTAACAGCTTGAAAGAGCATTTCATTGTGCAATGGAGCCTTTTCTGTACCAGTCGAGACCTTTAACGGTTTTATGGGCTCCGTCTGGACGGAAGCTTGTTTAGCCCCTGAAGATGGTTTGGGACTGGTACTGTTTTTGCTTTGTTCAGTTTGCTCGGCTGATAAACTTTTTGGCGTCTCCTGATGCATTTTTTTCGGCTGTACCTTGTGCGCAGATGGCGGTTCCTGCCGCCATTCCGCTTTTTTCATAAAGCGCTGTACGATTTTCTCCGCTCCTTTGGCAGAAGCTGACTTACCTTTTGGTTTAAATCCGTCCCTGTCTTTTTTACCGCGCTTGCCCGCAGGTTCATTCTTTACCTGAGAAGATTTAGGATTAGCCGGCTGAACGATTTCTTGCGCTTCTTGTCCGCTTTGCGCCATGGGTGTGCACGCCAATGACGCCCCTCCCTTCTGGATTTGAGTCTGCGGCAGGGATGCGGATGCAATTGGCGCCTGCCCTTTGGGGGCCTGCGCCTTCGTAGCGGTGTTGTGCTGCTCAGGAACTTTATTGGACGCTAACGCCGCTTTAACAGCTGCTGGCGTAGTCTTTTGTGTTTGTACGCTCGCTCTTTGGGGGCCGGATATAATTCCTCTTTTTTCGGATTTCAGCGCCGCCGGTTTGTCAGCTTTCACTGTCTGTTTTGGAGTTTCTCTCATTGCATTTTGTCCCTTGGCTACCGAACCTTCAGTGGTTTGCGGCTTTGGAACTTGCGTTTTTTGTGTCTGCCCTTCAGCTTTTTGTCCCTTAGATTTTTTCCTAAGAGACTGTGCGTTCGGCGTCGGAACACTCGAAGTTTTTTTATTGCTCGCTTTATTAACCGTAGCCCCGGCTAAATTCTTTTGAGGGGTATCTTTTACGCTAATCTTGCGCCCTTTTCCGCCGCCGAGGGATGGATTCGTTTTCTTTTTCTGCAATTCCGCTTTTATTTGAATTTTCTTTCCGGAAAAGTTGCCGCCTTTGAAAGCGGATTCCAACTGAGGAATTATTTTCTGAAAAGTCCGTAATTTCTGGCTATTCCCGGTTTTAATGGTCAGGTCTGCCTGTTTATCTTTAATATCCATCGTCAGGCTGGTTTCTTTATCCAGCGGGATGGTTTGCCCCTGCGCCGCAACCGGTTTGGACAGTTCATTTTTAACAACATTCAATACATGTTGCAGTATTTCCTCGGCGTTTTGCGGTTGAATTGTTTTACGTTTGAGCGCTCCGCCTTCCTTCACCTTTTGCTTTAGAACACCATGCGGTTTAAAATCTCCGATAGCCGGCAAATCGCCTTTGGCTGCAGGCAGGTTTAAGCGAATGCCGGCCGGCGTCTTGCCTAATCCTTTGTTTGATAAAACACGACCTGCTCCGCTTAAACGGCTCTTACGCATATTTTGCAGCAATTTACTGAAAAAACTTGTAGCGCCGCTTTTGCTTTTGCCTTTGCTGCCGGCGGTAATCTGTTTACTGTTTACTTTAAAAAATAAATTTAGAGTACGCATGTCGGCCTCTGTTAATTGATTAATTTTTCAGTTATTCTGGCCGCCCGTTCATCGCTTAAGGCCGTTAAAATATTTGTGCGAGCCGTTTTACTGGTTTGCTGAAAGATGGAAATGATCGTCGCATCGTCCAGCTTATTTAAAATAGGCGCCATTTGTTTTACCTTCATGGCGGCCAGGGTTTTAGCCATATCCTTTGCCCGCTTATCTTTGTTGGCCTTGGCTGCTAATTCCTTAGTTAGTTGTTCGAGCTTTTTATCTTTTTCCTCAAGTTGAGCCGACTGTGTTTTGATCACTATGCGCAAGCTGTCAATCTGCTGTTTGCTTTCACCTATCAACTGTTGATATTTTTGCACTACGGCGTGCAGGCTGTCGGTTTTGGGAGAATAAGCCACATTTTTACCTTTTTTTTGTACTTTTCCGATTTTTTTACCGCCGGTCTTGGGCGGCGGTTTGTGCGGAGGATTAACGGCCAGCATGATACCGAAAATGAGGGCCACTAAAAAGATAAATGAACATGTTCCCAGAGCAATCCATTTTAACATAGACTTACCCGTTCCTTTGCGTAACGTTTATTGCCACTTCGTCAATCATTTTATTTTCCTGAAGACGTACCGATTTACGATGATTTTCCAACTGACGTTCTTTTAATTTTTCCACCACCTTTTTTTCCTGCGTGGCTTTTAAAAGCTCCCGTCGTTTCTTTTCCACCGCCTCACTCTTCTTTTTTATGATCTTCTTCTGTTTATCTATTTTTTCGTTAAGCTGAATCAGATAACTTTCTAACATTTGTATTTTACTCAGTTGTAATGATTCCGCTATTTCCTCTTCTGATGTGTGCAGGGCTTTATCTTTTAGCATCTTCAGATGATTCAAAAGATTCTGTTCCTTAAACAGTTCCTGTTTGGCCTGCCCTAATTCAATAGCGCGCTGATCTTCCACATGCTGGCGTACATCCAGCACTTTTTGCAGAGGAAACAAAAAGGCGCGCGGCATCATTCACCTTCCTTCACTAATTGACGCATCTGCGACACCGTGTCTACCAACGCCGAACGATCGTTTACATCCTGCTTTAAAAACGTGTTAATGGCATCTATTTTGGAAAGCGCCTTATCGAGGCTTCTATTACTTCCGGAAGAGTATGCGCCGATATTTACAAGGTCTTCATTTTCACGGAACACAGCCAGATTTTCCAGAATCTCTGCCGTGAATTCCTTCTGCTCCTGTCCGGTAACCTGGCTGCGCACACGGCTAACGCTGGCCAATACATCCACGGCCGGATAATGCCCTTTGGTAGCCAAACGCCGCGAAAGCACAATATGTCCGTCCAAAATGGAGCGTGCCGCATCGCTGATAGGTTCGTCTAAGTCGTCGCCTTCCACTAAGACGGTATAAAGGCCGGTTATGCTCCCTTTAACTCCGTTGCCGGCGCGTTCTAACATGCGCGGCATGAGGGCAAACACCGAGGGCGTATAGCCCTTGGTTGTAGGCGGCTCGCCAATAGCCAAACCGATTTCGCGCTGCGCCATGGCTACACGCGTCAGGGAATCCATCAGCAAAAGGACATTTTTGCCTTGATCGCGGAAATACTCGGCCAGCGTGGTAGCTAACAAAGCGCCTTTGATGCGCACGGTGGCGGCCTGGTCGGAGGTAGCCACCACAACCACAGAGTGTTTTAAGCCCTCCTTGCCAAGATCGCGTTCGATAAACTCCCGCACCTCGCGGCCGCGTTCGCCGATTAATCCGATAACGTTGACCTGAGCGTCCGTATAGCGGGCAATCATGCCCATCAACACGCTTTTACCAACACCGCTACCGGCAAAGATGCCCACACGCTGCCCTTTGCCCAAAGTTACCAATCCGTCGATGGAGCGAATGCCTGTAGTCAACGGATATTTAATGGGCATCCGGCGCAAAGGATTGGGCGGCATGTTGTATACGCTGCGGAATTCTTTTGTCTCTAACGGCCCTTTGCCGTCCAGGGGATTGCCCAGACCATCGATAACGCGGCCTAACAGTTGCTTTCCTACCGGTACACGCAACGGCAGCGTGTTGCGTTTTACGCGGCTTCCCGGCGAGACGCCCACGGTTTCGCCTAAAGGCATTAGCAGCACCTTCCCTTTGCGAAAGCCGACAATCTCTGCTTTAATGGAAGTTTTCCCGTTCATATAAATATCGCAGATGTCGCCAATCGTTCCTGTTTTGGCCGAGGCTTCGATTACCAAACCGGCGATTTGCGAAACCTTGCCATCAACACGCAACGGTGAAATTTCTTCAACATCCGCTAAATATTGTTCGAACCGGCGTTGTAAAGTATCCATTATTTCTTATCCTGCTTTACAGATTCATACAGCTGTTCCACCTGCCCGGCGAAGGTGCCGTCCACATGAAAATCTTCCGTTTCTAAAACAGCTTCGCCCTTTTTTAATGTATCTTTGCCCAAAAAACTCAGCTGCATTTTAGGCGGCAAATTCAATTCCTGCGCTAATTGATCGGGATTGATATCGGCCAATTGTTCTGGATTGACCTGAATAATAACTTTATTTTGATCGATTACTTCGTACATCATTTTACGCAGGCGTTCAAACAGCACCTGATCGGCGTTTTCCGTAAGATTTAAATCCATGCCTAAAACCATTGAGGCCATCTTCTTAGAGAGCGCTAAAAGGGGGCCTTCAACCTTCTCAATCGCTTCAAGATATTTCAGCTCCATGGACTGCATCTCAATCTTCATCGTGTCAACACGTTTCTGGGCTTCGCTCAGTACACTTTTTTGTCCTTCTTCGTACCCGACGCGGAAAGATTCCTCACGCGCTTTTTGTAGTTCCATCTCCAGAATTTTAATGCGGTCGTTGAGCGCTTTGAGGCGCTGCGCTTCCGGCGTAGTGAACTGCCGCCCATGCTGCCCGCTGTTTGTTCTGGCCTGCTGGCCTTTGCGGACTTCCGTAACACGCAAACCGGTAGGCCGCTGATTCAGTTTAATGTAATATTCTTTCATAATTCAATCCCGCTTTAACGCAAATCCTGTGACGACGTAAGAATATTTTATCAAATGTTTTACACAGAACAGTCTAAGCCTGCTAATTATATATTTACTCGAGCAGTTCTTCATCTTCGCCGCGCACCAGCATGATTTGGCCTTGCTCTTCCAAACGGCGAGCCACTTCCAGAATATCTTTTTGCGCGGCTTCAACATCTTTGACGCGCACAGGTCCCAGATACTCCAACTCTTCTTTAAGCATTTTCGAGGCACGTTCAGACATATTCTGAAAGACTTTTTCCTTAAGTTCGTTACTGGTCGCTTTAAGGGCCATAGCCACCGTTTTGGAATCCACCTCTTTAAGAATCGCCTGAAATGCCGAAGCGGGCAGATGCACCAAATCTTCGAAAACGAACATCAAATCGGTAATTTCGTTGGCCAATTCCACATCGCGTTCGCGCAAATGACTCAGAATATTCTTTTCCGACGCGCGGCTGACCGAGTTCAGAATTTCAGCCATGGTTTCTACGCCGCCCGTTTTACTGAAGCCTCCGCCGAATACGGAACCCAACTGCTCGCGCAACACCGTCTCGATATCTTCAATCAGTTCCGGCGCCGTTTTTTCCATGGTCGCTACCCGAAAGGCGATTTCGTACTGGACTTCTTCTGGCATTTCCGAAAGAATGGTGGCCGCCTGCTGCGGTTTAAGATTGGCCAGAATCAGCGCGGCAGTTTGCGGATGTTCGTTCTGTAAAAAATTCAACAATTGTTTGTCATCCACGGTCTGCAATAAATAGAAAGCGCTGACCTCCGTGGCTGCCTCTACCTTTTTAATGACCTCTTCGGCCTTCTTCTTGCCCCAGGCCGCTTCCAATATCTGCTTGGCATACGATAACCCGCCCTGAACGATATACTGGTTGGCCATCATCATTTCATAAAATTCATCGATTACCGAAGAAAGAACTTCGGCCGGGACGTTTTGCAATTTGGCGATTTCGATGGAAATCTTCTCCACTTCACTTTCACTCAGGTTCTTCAAAACAAGAGAAGCCCGCTCCACGCCAAGTACAATCAGCAGCAAAGCGACTTTTTGTAACGGTTTAAGTTGATCGGGCATCATTACGTTCATGATTGTTTCCCCGTATCTGCTATCCAGGATCGCAAGAGTTTCGTGGCATTGTCCGGATTTTCTTCGGCAAATTTCACTACTTCTCTGGTCATTTTATCATTAGCCTTCAACTTAGCTCTGGCTTCCGGACTTAATTTTTTCATATATAAATCTTCCGAAATCGATTCTTCTTCGGGCGCAGTAAGCGCATCCGCATTACCTTGTTCGGCGCTTCTCCCCGGCAAAGCCGCATTACCCGCCGGGTGGCCGGGTAAATTTGCCGCAATACTTTCTCCGCCGGGCAAGGCTAATTGTAACACGCTGGTTTTCAGCATCCCTTTAAGCAGGAACATTGCGACGATTAGACCGATAACCAGTAAGATATAGCTGATGATTTTTTCCCAGAAATCAAAGGGAATATCGCCGCTTAACGGGCCGGATTCTTTGACTTCCGGGCGTTGGGACAACTGCATATTCTGCACTTCAACCACATCGCCGCGGTCTTCGTTGTAGCCGATGGCGCTTTTTACCAGAGCGGCAATCTGGTTTAGTTCTTCTTCGCTGCGCGGTTCATACTTGAATGTGGTTTCGCCGTCTGCGCCCTTTTGCTCCTGATAGTTGCCGTTTACTAAAACGGCTACCGTCAGACGTTTGATATTGCCGGTATTGGATACGTACGTTTCTTTGGTGCGACCAAATTCATAATTGGCGGTGGTTTTTTGGATATTATAGTTGGACGTATCTATAGCGTTTTTAGAAGACTCCACATATTTATTTTCGCTGACTACGGCGGCGTTTTCGGGATCAACTTCTTCACGGGTCCGTTCGAGTCGATCAAAATTAAGTTCGGCGCTTACCTTAACTACGGTATTATTGCGTCCGACCACCCCGCTAACCAAATCGCGCACTTTTTTCTGCATTTCCTGTTCGAGGTTATGGCGCAGCTCATATTGGTTACTCACCGCTCCCATCAGCTGATCCGTCTCTTCCCCGTCGGCCAGAACGTTACCGTCGTTATCCATCACTACCACATCTTTGGCTTCGATGCCGTCCACGCTGTTGGCCACTAACGCGGCAATACCTTTTACCTGATTCTGTGAAAGATGCACGCGGGGACGCAAATCGACTACGACGGAAGCGCTGCCTTCTTTTTCGCCCTCAAATAAACGCTCTTCGGGAATAACTAAATGCACACGACTCTTAGTGATTTCGGAGAATTGATTGATGGTGCGCATCAGCTCGCCTTCCAGAGCGCGTTTAAAATTAAGATGCTGCATAAAGGTAGTCATGCCCATGTTATTTTTTTCGAATATTTCGTAACCGTTCACAGAATCCTTGATGTAGCCGCTCTGCACATAGCGCAGCCGCAGTTCGGAAATGCGATCGGCCGGAGCATAAATAGTGGTGCCGCCGTTTTCCAAACGATAAGGAACCTTATTGCTGCGTAAATCTTCTACGATTGAACTGGCCGAATTGGGGTCTAAGTTGCTGTAGAGCAAATCATACTCCGTACGGTTAGCCCACATCAGCATGGCAATGACCGCCGAAAAGAAAGCGATGAGCACGCCGGCGATAATCATTTTTTGTTTAAGCGAATAGTGGCTGAAAAACTCTTGTGCATATGCTGTAAGCTGACTCATTTCACCTCTCCGTTATACAGGCATTCTTTCCAGTTCTTTGTAGGATTCCAGTAGTTTATTGCGCACTTCAATCATCAGCTGAAAACTCAAGCGGGCTTCTTCCATGGAGGCCATGGCCTGATGCAGATTTTGCGAACGCCCCTGGATCACATCCGCTACCTGTTCGGCCGAAGCAACCTGTTTGTCGTTTACGGCGCGGACAAAATCGGAGATAGTCTGGCCAAAATCGCGTACTTTAAGATCATCTTCCTGACCCGCTTTTTGGTTTTTGGGCGACTGTCGTTGTAAATCGCCAATTTGTAATGTTTTTAAGGCGTCGATTTTAGACATGCTGCACCTCGTTTATCCTTTAATATCCAGTAAATATCCGGAATTAATATTTGCTACTCTACTCTTCCCGTAAAAAGTCGTGCGGTTCGCTGAATTATCGAACAGCGCCTGAAGCGTGGCGATTTCCTTAGCAGTGAGTATATCCCGCGGACGGACTATATCTTTTCGCTGCGCCGCGGAGTTTACTTCCCTTTTAGCCGCCGGAGGATGTTCATTGACTTTTTGGGGTTTAATCTGCTGATACGACTGCTGCAGTTGCCGTATTCCCCAGCTTTGTGTGCCGACTTTCATTATTATACCTCTGTTAAATTTCCATAGCTTTTTTAGCCATTTGTTTGGCCGCATTTAAAACGGTTACATTAGCTTCGTAAGTGCGCGTAGCGGCGATCAAATCGACCATTTCTTCTACGGGATTGACGTCGGGCATGTGTACGTAACCGTTTTCATCCGCCCTTGGGTGGGAGGGGTTGTACACCAACTGCTCGCCTTTTACCTGTTCAACTTTTACGGGCAAAACATCTTTAGAAGCCTGCGGCCCTAATGGCCCGTCAAACTCGCCAATATCCATATGATTTGGATTGGTGCGTTTAAGGTCTACTTCATTGCGCACACTGAACTTTTTGGCGGCATGAGTTCCATTTTTGGGTACTACCACCTTGCGCCGGTACACGTTTCCTTTGGCGTCGGGAGAACGCTCGGCATTGGCGATATTATCGGAAATGGCGTCCAGCCGTTTTGTTTGGTTGGACATACCAGCCAATGTAGTGTGCAGCGCTGTAAATAATCCGCCTACTTTCATAATTCACTTCTCCGATCAACTGCCTTTACCGGTGATTGCGCCAAACAATCCGCGGTAAGTTCGGTTTAAGGCCCGGCTGGCAAAATCGTAGCGAATCTGATTTTCGGCCAGTTCGCCCATTTCGCGGGAAATATCTACGGTTTTCTCAGCACCGTTGTTATCGAGTTCACGTTCCGGTTCCTGCGGATGAGCAATGTGCCGTGGATTGGTTGTTTTGAGCGCATGCTCCATGTTGTTTTTCAGCAATTCGCTAAAATCCGTTTTTTCCGGCTTGTATGCGGAATTGTTGGCATTAGCGATATTTTTGGCAATGGCCTCGTGCTGCTTGGTATATACATCCAGCGACTTTTTTAACAAGGCAATATTGGGCGTATTAAATATCTTCATTTCTTTCCTCCGCAGATACCAATTACAAGGCGCGTGCCAACTTATTTTCAAGTAAACCATTTGGCATAATTTAAAAGTGATATTCTCGCCGATGCCTGTAAACACAAGGGGATTAGAGAATTTCACTTAAAATTTAAAACAAGGGAGTGATATTTTTGCAGCGGCAGCGAAAGAAGCCTGAGAGGAAAATATTTCCTTTGTAGTAATACTTTTTTCCGAATCCGCCCTTTTGCTTTATGGTGGCTATATATCAGATGCTAAATATTAAGTATTAAGTTAAAAATCTCAAGAAAAGAGGAAAGCGTTAAGCGTATAAGTGTTCAGCGTGTTTCCATAAAAAGGTTGGAACGATAAACGGATAACGCATAACCAAAAAGCTAAAAACCAAAGGCTAAAACGCTATCAGGCGATGGTCGTATGTGGCAAAACTTGACCATTTGCTCAGGGCTAAGTATATTGTACAGGCACACAAAATGGAGCGTAGTATGGCCTATCAAAACTTAGCGGATATGTTCTTTAAAAAAAGTAAAGAACTGCCGGAACATGCAGCCTATCAGTATAAAGAGGGCAGCCAGTGGCACACCTTTACCTATACGGAAGCCGCCGCCAAAACAGAGCGTCTGGCCGCCGGCTTGATATCTTTGGGGATTAAAGCAGGCGATCGCGTGGCTTTGATATCCCACAACCGCCCAGAGTGGGCCATGATTGATTACGCGGTGTTAGCTATCGGGGCTGTGCTGGTAACCGTCTACCCTTCCCTGTTAGATGAACAAATCCAATATCTGCTCAACGATTCCGAGTCGGTCATTGTTTTTGCCGAAGATGACATGCAGACCGATAAAGTTAGCACCATTTATAAAGAATTACAGGCAACCAGGCACTTTTACATTATTGAAGCGTTTGGCAAAATCGTTGCGCCGTGGCATACTTTGACTGATTTGGAAGAAGCCGGTAAAGTGCAATTAAGCGCCGATCCGCAGTGCGTAAGTCAACGCCTCGCTCAAACACAGCGCAGCGACTGGGCCACTATTATTTACACTTCCGGCACCACCGGTGAGCCAAAAGGCGCCATCCTTACACACAATAATTTGCTGAGTAATATGGAAAACGTGGCACAACTGTTTAAGGTAACCGAGCAGGATAAACTGCTTTCTTTTTTACCGCTCAGCCACGTACTGGAACGCCTGGCCGGACACTATTTTGCCACCTTCCATGGCTGCACCGTGGCCTATGCCGAAAGTGTTGAAACCGTTCCGCAGAATATTTTGGAAGTGCGCCCGACAATCATGATTTCCGTGCCGCGCCTTTATGAAAAAATTTATGCCAAAGTCCTGGAAGCCGTTGAAAGTGGCTCGCCGCTTAAGCGGAAAATTTTTTACTGGGCAATCAATGTAGGAAAACAGTATGTTCAATATACCATGTATCACCGGGCGGTTCCTTTTTCTGTATCGTTTAAAAGAAAGATTGCTTACAAGCTGGTATTTGCCAAACTGCACGAACGCATGGGCGGCCGTATACGCTTTTTTGTAAGCGGCGGCGCGCCGCTTTCCGTGGAAATCGCCACATTTTTCGCTGCAGCGGGATTACTGATCATGGAGGGATACGGCTTAACAGAAACTTCCCCGGCTATCAGTATTAATTATCTGGAGAACTACCGGCTGGGCGCGGTGGGGCCGGTGCTGCCCAATCAGGAAATGAAAATTGCCACTGACGGCAAAGTGCTAACGCGCGGCCCGCATGTGATGGTGGGTTATTATAAAAAAGAAGCAGCTACTAAAGAAGTGTTTGACGAGGAGGGTTGGTTCCACACCGGCGATATCGGCTACATCGATGACGACGGTTTTTTATTTATTACCGATCGTAAAAAGAATATCATCGTAACGGCTGGCGGAAAGAACCTCGCCCCGCAGCCCATAGAAAATTCCCTGACTGCAAGCAAGTATATCGAACAGGCGGTGGTGATTGGCGATCGCCGCAAATATTGCACGGCCGTTTTAGTGCTTTCCGAAGAAGCCGTAAATCAATGGCTGGAGAAGGAAAAAATCCCAGCTGTGGCCAGTAACGATTACAATGCACATAACCGGCTGCGCCAGCTCATTCGAAAGGAAGTCGATCGTTTAACGGCCAGATTCCCCCGCTACGAACAGATTAAGGATTTTTATATAGCGCCGATGTCTTTTAGCATCGAGACCGGCGACCTGACGCCCTCGTTAAAGGTGCGGCGTAAAGTAGTAGAAGAAAAATACGCCGAGGCTATTAATAGAATGTATCGGGAGGGAGAGGTTAATTAAGAATCGGAGCTTTGTGTCAGGAATTAGAAGAGTAAGAAAAAAGTAATAGAAAGAGCAGGAGAAAGAGTAAGAATTGATAAAAATGGTAGTAAGATCAAAATAACACAGAAATGCGGTATAGAATTTTTTATTTTTTAGCATAACCTCATCTTTCTGCATTTCACCATTGCCGGCAAATTATCGCAGGAAAACTTATTAGTGTAGGCGAAAAACAGAATACAGTTATTTCGGATGGACGGGAAATCGTATAACGAAACCTTTGAAAAATTAAGTTTTGTTTCCCCTCTCCCCGGCGAAAGCCGCCGCTTTTGCGGCCGTCCCCTCTCCCAAGTTTGGGAGAGGGGAGCCGAAGGGTGAGGGGAATAACTTTAAAAATAACTTGAAGTTAGGACGACTATTCTTTATGCTTTACATACCATTAATAAAAATGTAACATATATGAATCTGCGCTGATAGATTTTTTCAAAGGTTTCATAACATGAGTAAAAATAATAGATTTCTTCAACTGTCTTTCCGAAGGCCTCGGCGCTTTGCTCCCCGAAATGAGCGAAAGCTACCCGTTTTTGAATTGACTCACTAATCATATCTAATTTCTGGTTCGTAATTCCCGGTTTATTTTTTAAGTTGATTATTCATTTAAAAGTAAGGAAAAAATATGACGCCTTTGGAACAATCCGCGCACACGGCCCTGACCACATGCATGGCCTTAACGAAAGAAGAATCCCTGTTAGTGGTTACGGATGACAATAAAGAAACCATCGGAAAAGCGATTTACACGGTGGGCAAATCCCTGGCAAAGGAAGCGCTTTTGCTAACCATGCCTCCGGCCGATGTGAACGGTCAGGAACCACCGGCAGCCGTTGCCGACATAATGGCTAAATTTGATGTGGTCGTGTGTCCGACCACCAAATCACTCACACACACCGACGCCCGGCGCAAGGCCTGCAAGGTTGGCGCACGGGTGGCTACCATGCCCGGCATCAGCGAAGACATTATGGTACGCACGTTGGCCGCCGATTATGATCAAATTGCCGAACGAACCATTAAACTCAGTGCTATTTTAGATAAGGGACAAATGGCCCACATTACCACGCCCTTGGGTACGAACCTGTGGCTGCCGATCGCCGGTATTAAGGCAATATCTTCCACCGGACTGATCCGCGAGCCGGGCACAGGCGGCAATCTGCCCAGCGGTGAATCCTTTCTAATGCCGGAAGAAGGAAAAAGTCATGGCGTGCTGTACATCGACGCCTCGGTTGCCGGATTGGGGAAAATTACTAACCAACCCATTAAGGTTACCATCGAAAACGGTTTTGCGGTTAAGTTCGAAGGCGGGCCGCAAGCGGAAACGCTGTTTAACGAGTTAAATAAATTTGGCAAAAAAGGCATGACGGTAGCCGAGTTGGGCATTGGCACTAATCACGCCGCGCAGATTACCGGACAAATTTTAGAAGATGAAAAAGTGATGGGTACCATCCATATCGCCTTTGGAAATAATGTCGGCATGGGCGGCACGTGCGATGTAGGCATCCACATCGACGGCGTGGTTACGCAGCCGACGGTTTTTGTGGACGATTTTAAAATTATGGAAGACGGAAGATTGTTAGTTTAATCTTTTGTTATCGCAGATATGGCGAGGACATCTCTATGTATAAATGCCCGGGAAGCGCGGGGCTTGAACATATTCTATTTGATTATCAGCCCACAATTTAAATCGTGGGCTAAAACGTCTAAAAATTTCAGAAAAACGTTTTAACGTTTTTCAAACACCTTTTTAAAGTAGAATCGATTATTTTATAGTTACATCAGGGTTCTTTCCTGAAAAATGCTTTATAATACAAATAACTATCCAGAAACATGGCCAAACCTATAGCGACGTAAACCGGCGATACCCATTGTCTGGGAATCAGTGTGGTATTCCGCAGGAAAATGCCCATACTCATCATAACCACAATCAGTACATAGCTCTTCCACTCCTGAAAGGCAAAAACGCATACGGCATCCCGATAACCGAAAATACGCCGGATATTTTTACGCACTACGATGCTAAAGCCGAAAAAGGCAATGGCTAAGCCAAGCAAAATCCCGCCGCCAAGTACCAGTAACTTTTCCTGTGGGGTAAAATCAGGAATCCAGCGAAAGGCTATACGTACTAACAATATACCGACCCCACTCCAGATAACACCGGATATAATTAACAGGGAGTGTTTATGTACCGCCGGTTTTTTTATCATTTTTGTGAAATCCTTTTCATTTTAAACATATCAGATAATATACAAAAATTTTTCGGAAAATAAATATTCCCTCCTGTAAAAACAAAAAAATATATGCTTTTTTATGAAATATTTCAGGACTATGTGGATTTATGGAGGGAAGTACGAAGCTATTGTAATTTGGTTTAGTCTAAATTCTTTCTTCTTTCCCTACTCTCTCCGAAGAAGTCTTGCGGACCGGTAGGATAATCTTTTTCTTTATAACATAGCTCTACCTACACTCCTCCAAAGGCACCATCTGAAACAACGCTTGGGATGTGGGGATAGCGTCCTATTCCCGGTTTTTAAAGATGTTTCCTTTTAAAATTCCAACTATCATTGGTTGGTTCTCCAACATTTTTCTTTTCTATGGCAACAATCACTATTCCGAAAAGAAATGTCATGAATTATTAATATGAATGACCAGTTGAACATAATTAGAATTATTTAAATCGTTTTGCCTGGATTCCGGCTCTCCGCTTCGCTCCGGCCGGAATGACATGCCAAGACTGCGTCATTCCCGCGAAGGCGGGAATCCATATCTGGCCAAAAGCACCGATTTTTGACCGAAAAGAGGAATATTCTTAACAGCCTGGGAGTCCTCGTTTTTAACTGGTCATTCATATTATTACCTAAATTTCTAAAGCAAAAAAATTGAAAGGCGTCCTAAGTTATTGTAAATTA
>CAZIBE010000042.1:0-31617 GCA_964536685.1 uncultured Calditrichaceae bacterium
TTAGAGTTGTAAAATCGCTGCGCCGTTGCCCCGGAACATCACTTATCGCCTTTCGTTATACTGAATAGAAAGCGGTTTGCATATAGCATCACCAATAAAAGGAGGCCGGGCTATGATTGAACATCTAAAAATCACCATCCTCACCGAAAACCGCGTATCTCATCCACGCCTGCTGGCTGAACAGGGACTGTCCATGTTTGTGGAAACGGAACGGGGCAACGTATTATTTGATACCGGACAGACCGAGGCCTTTTTACGCAATGCTAAAGAACTTAAACTCGACCTCTCCAGTATAAAGTACATCATGCTCAGCCACGGCCATTACGACCATACCGGCGGCTTGCCTTTCTATCTGCGTGAATTTGGCGAAGTGGAGGTATTATGCCATCCTGCCGCAGTAAATAAAAAATACAAAATTTATCCCGGCGGAAGGCTGGATATTGGCGTACCATGGGAAGATAATAAACTGAAGGCCATGGGCGCTAAATTCACCTTTAGAACCAATCCTTGTGAGTTCCTGCCGGACATCTGGCTTTCAGGACAAATCCCGCGCAATTCCAAATACGAAACTATCGACGAAAACTACCAGGAACGCGTGTTAGAAAGCTACATCCACGATGAAATCAATGATGATATGAGCCTGATCATCAACACTTCCAGGGGTCTGGTTGTACTGTTAGGCTGCGGTCATGCCGGCCCGATCAATACGCTAAAGCATGCCATGCGCATCACAGGGAACAAAACCGTCCATGCCGTAATCGGCGGAATGCATCTGGCCTACAGCCGCGAAGCGCAAATCGATCAGATCATCACCAATCTTAAACGCATCAATCCGAATGTGCTCATTCCGCTTCATTGTACCGGTTTTCCGGCCATTAATAAAATGTTTTCCCGTTTTAAAAATCGCGTTAAATTGTTTGACGTAGGCGACGCGTTTGAATTATAAATTATCTGTCAGGTTAAAATCGGTCCCTCAAAACGGATTAAAGATACAACGGAGTTACAATGACTAACAAAGCACACAAACGTCCCAGTTGGGACGAGTATTTTATTCATTTGGTAGATGAAATTGCCAAACGCGCCACCTGCGACCGCGGTAAAAGCGGCGCCATTGTGGTACGTGATAAACGCATCCTGTGTACCGGCTACGTGGGCTCGCCGCCGGGATTTCCCCACTGCGACGAAGTGGGACATCTATTAAAAAAAGTAATTGACGAAGACGGCACCGTACGCCAGCATTGTGTACGCACCATTCACGCCGAACAAAACGCTATTTCCCAGGCCGCGCGCTACGGCATCCCTTTGGACGGTACTACCATGTACTGCACCATGGAGCCCTGCCGCGTGTGCGCGATGCTAATCATTAGTGTGGGTATCAAAAAAGTGGTAGCCAAACGCCGCTATCATGCCGGCCAGGAAACCAGAGAGCTGTTCAAAACCGCGGGCGTCGAGCTGGTAGTCATGGAGGATAAAGTTCAGGAATACGAAAATCAGTGATTTACCTCTAACACCAGCGCCGCTATCAGAATTTTTTCTTTTTCTCCTTCTGAAACAACCAAAAGCTGCTTGCTTCATTTAAGCGGGATTCGTAAACTTATTTTTTGATAATTACTATTTGGAGAGTGCCATGACTGGTCAAACTACCGCGCTGTTTCATCCTTCTACCAGATTATACCGCTTCACCATTCTACTCTTTGTTTCACTGTTAACTTTCGGCAGTTATTTTGCCTACGATTCCGTTGGCGCTATTGCTCCCACACTGCTTAAGGAATTGCATATTGACCGCAGCGCCATCGGCAGCATGTACACCGTATATTCCATTGCCGCAATTATTTCGGTGCTGTTAGGCGGTATGCTGATAGATAAAATCGGCACGCGCAAATCATCCATGCTTTTTGCCGGACTGGTTGCTGTGGGCGCAGCCATTGTAGCACTCGCTCCGAATATTTGGGTTTTGTATAGCGGGCGTTTTATCTTTGGCGCCGGTTCCGAGGCGTTGGTCGTGGCTCAAAGCGCTATTCTGGCACGCTGGTTTAAGGGCAAGGAATTGGCTCTCTCTTTTGGCATCGCTCTCACCATCAGCCGTCTGGGTACGCTGTTCTCCTTTAACACCGAAGCCTTAATTTCCCAATACTTTGGCGATTACAAAGCGGCTCTGTGGGCGGCGGTCCTTTTTTGCCTGATCTCTTTTTTGGCGGTGCTTGTCTATGTGATTATGGATAAGCGCGGCGAAAAAATATTGGCTTTAAAAGACGAAGAATCGGAAGAAAAGATTGTCTTTTCCGATATTAAGAATTTCGGACCGGCTTTCTGGTATGTGGCTTTACTGTGCGTTACCTTCTACTCTTCCATCTTTCCTTTTACCGCTCTCTCCACCGATTTTTTCCATGACAAATGGCACATCCCTATGACTGTCGGCGAACAGGGCGGATTTTTCAATCAGGTTTTTTATAATATTTTTCATATGTTTTCCACGGCGGGCGGCACCACAACCATCATCATCGCCGCTTCCATGTTCCTTGCTCCTTTTGCCGGCCAGTTAGTCGATAAAATCGGTAAGCGGGCCAGCCTGATGATTTTTGGCTCGTTGCTGATCATTCCCAGTTTTCTGATAATGGCCTTCACTATGATTCCGCCGCGCTATCCGATGATGTTGTTGGGCGCCGCTTTTGTGCTGGTGCCGGCGGCCATGTGGCCTTCTGTGCCGCTGATTGTTAAAAAGGAACATGTGGGCACGGCCTTCGGCCTGATTACCTTTATTCAGAATATCGGCCTGGCTTTGTTCCCCTATCTCAACGGCGCCTTGCGCGATTATACGCACAACTACACTTCCAGCATGCTGATGTTCGCCGGATTAGGGGTGTTCGGATTGGTTTTTGCCTTTCTCCTTAAACGCGCCGATGGTCGGTTAAATCACGTTCTGGAAAGGCCATGATTCAAAAGATTGGCCTGATTTCCGATACACACGGTCGTCTGGATAATAAAGTGTTTGAGATATTTGCCGGCGTGGATCTAATTTTACATGCCGGCGACATCGGCGGAACACAAATTTTGACTGAATTGGAAGCCATCGCTCCGGTGAAGGCTGTTTTGGGAAACACCGATTCCTTCGCCCTGGCGGCCTCGTTGCAGCCCATCGATTTTGTATCCGTTGACGACCATCTGATTTGTCTTACGCATATTGTTAATAACCAACGCGCCTTTGCCTATAAATTATTTAAGATGAACCGTAAAGCGGATATTGTTGTATTCGGCCATACGCACCGCGCTTCGAAGAACCGCTGTCAGGATATTTTATTCTTAAATCCCGGCAGCGCTACGCAGCCACGCTATGCTAAACCGCCTTCCGTTGCCCTGCTGACCTTCCCAAACAGCCAGCCGCAGTTCTCCATTGAATATCTTTAAAAGCCGGACGACGATATTTAAAATAAGGAATGCTTAGGCTTTTCTTTTACAGTTAGTGGCGGTTTCTAAAATTTCGCATCAATAAAAACAATAAGTTAGATTGGTTGGATTTAGAAATTTGCCAAATATGTAGTGCCACAAAATAATGAATTATGTACTGCTATGGCGGAAATGAATTGTTAAATTAGTGCTGTCTCATATATCAAGGGAGAAAGCACATTTACACCCGCCTAAAAAAATCAGGCCAATACCAATATCTGCAGATTTGCCGCTCGATCCGTGAAGGGAAAAAAGTTAAACAACAGGTTGTGGCCACGATCGGTCGTATGGACCAGTTGGAGAAAAAAGGAGAAATCGAAAAAATCGTTCGTTCTTTAGCCAAATACTCCGAAAAAGTTTTAATGATTTTGGGAGGTAAGAATGAGCCGTCGGCAGTGAACTATAAAATAGGGCCGTCATTAATTTTTGAACGTTTGTGGGAGGAGAGTGGAATCAAAGCGGCAATCAAGGAACAATTACAAAAGCGCAAGT
Organism: uncultured Calditrichaceae bacterium; assembly: GCA_964536685.1. Classification (GTDB taxonomy): domain Bacteria; phylum Calditrichota; class Calditrichia; order Calditrichales; family Calditrichaceae; genus CAZIBE01. Next base: position 3,937 of record CAZIBE010000042.1, read on the forward strand.
ACAGTTTTTCAGTTGAACGGGCCTTGTTTTTGACCGTATTACATCGACTATTAATGCCCGGTTTCGATCGCAGTTGTAATCGTTGGCGGCGAGATTATCGTATAGTTGGAACAAAGAAATTGCAGTTGCACCATTTATATCGGGCCATGGCTTGGTTGGGGGAGGAATTAACAGAGCAAAAAGAGGCCAACGTTTTAGGGCCACGTTGCACAAAAGATTTAGTCGAAGAGAGTTTGTTTAAAAGGAATCGAGATTTATTTAGCAGCCTGGATTTGGTATTTTTTGATACGACTTCCATCTATTTCGAGGGCCGTGGCGGAGAAAGCTTAGGGAAATTAGGCAAAAGCAAAGACCATCGCTCTGATTTAAATCAGATGGTAGTTGGCGCAGTATTGGATAATAACGGACGTCCGATCAGTTGTGAAATGTGGGCAGGGAATACCGCGGACGTAACTACGCTGACCCCTGTAGTGGATCGCTTAAAAGAGCGCTTCTCCATAAACAGTTTCTGTGTTGTTGCCGACTGGGAGATGATCAGCAAAAAGACCATAGCTTCATTGGAGGAACGCAGTCTGTCTTATATATTGGGCGTGCGGATGCGAAAAGTTAACCAGGCCCGGCTGCTCGTGGCCTCGAATCAGGATATTTCCACATACGAAGAAGTTTATCCTGAGAGTAAAAAATCAAAAGCTCCGGCTCCTTTAAAGGTCAAAGAAGTAACAATAGATGGCCGGCGGTATATTCTGTGCTATAACAGCCGTCAGGCCCGAAAGGATAAAGCAGACCGTGAATCTATTTTAGAATCTTTGCGGGAAAAGCTAACGAGTAACGCCGGGTCATTAAGAGGCAACAAAGGGTATAGAAAGTATTTAAAAATTGACAAAGAGAGCGTTACTATAAATGAGGAAAAAATCAAAAGTGAAGAGACCTTTGACGGGAAATGGGTATTGCAAACCAATCTGCATTGGCCGGCCAGAGACATAGCCTTGAAATATAAAGAACTCTGGCAGGTCGAAAACGTATTCCGTGATACGAAATCTTTATTGGATACCCGGCCTATATTTCATCAAAGAGATTATACGATAAGTGGTCATGTGTTCTGTAGTTTCCTGGCTTTAGTCTTACGTAAGGAATTAGAAAGATGTTTGGAAGAAAACGGCTATGAATATGAATGGGCGGAAATCAAGCGGGACTTGTCAGCACTTCAGGAGACAGAAATAGAAGAGAATGAGAAAAAGATAATCATTCGTAGTAAATGTCAGGGCGTATGCAGTAACATATTTCAGGCTGTTGGCGTGGCTCTTCCGGCTACGATAAGATAAGGCTGATTTTGAGAATGAGATAAATGTAGTGCCAAGAAAAATTTAACATGGGCTAAGTATATGTTTTTACTGCCTCAATATTTTTCAACTGTAAAACTTCAGTTAGGCCCAAGTTTACTTACTCACTGATTATTGGATGTTGTCCCGCAAGGGACGCCCTTCGGCGGATAGTGATTATTCAGATCGCATTGTCAGGAATATGCTCTTAGAATTTCATGCAAAGAATCTGATAGTAATAATTCGTGGAATTAGTTGATAGCACCTCTTTAGAACAGGCTTATTTTGGGCAGGCTAAAAAAATGGAGCGCTCACGAAAATTAAAAAAGAGTCAATTCAGATGAATTGACTCTCTAACCGTAAATCTGTTTTTCGTTGCACTTGCACACTGGTACATTGCGTTCTACAAAACGAAAAGCTCCGGTTTTATCGGACGGGACCATCTCTACCGTACGTACATAAGAATAAAACTCACCGCATACAGGACAAGCTTTTCCATGCTTGGCCAATTTATGCGTTTTGCTCATAAAATCCTGTTTCTTTGCCATTTATCCTCCAATGGGGTTTTCGTTCATAAAACGTTTTAAGCTCAGAGAGAATATCTCAGAATATTGCTTTAAACGCTCTTTATCATCTTTAGTAAAATTATTTTCTCGTTTATCTTCCAGCGTTATCAGTCCGACCGCTTCACCATTAACATGCAACGGGACGGAAAGAAAGGCCCGTAATCCATAGTTCGTCTTTTCCGTTCTGGTAAATCTGGGAATAAAATAGTCGCCTTTATCAATATTATCGATCAGGTAGGGTTTGTTTTTCAGAATCACCCACCCGTTCAGCCCTTCATCCAGGGTAAATTCGAATCCTTCTTTAAAAGGGTCTTCAATACCCACGGCCTTTTTAATCATAGCTTTATCATTATCCGATTTAACCGCAATAGTTAATTTAGTCGCCTCGAACTGCTGCACTAAAAAATCGGCCAGAGTTTCCAGCCCCTCATCCAGCTTCGTACAACCGTTTAATTGCTGGGCAAATTTTAATTGCTGCGCATTTTCCTGTAAATTTCCGGTTAAACTTTTCTTTTGCATGGCCAGATTAAGCATCAGCCGCACATTCCGGTTTATCACATGCAAAGTCGCTTTATCCTCATGATTAAAAAAGTCGGAAGAATCCGCATCAAAAATCCAGTACAGCCGCTCCCCGCTGTTAAAATCAGTTACAAAAGCTAAAAAGGACTGCGGCGTAAAAGAATCCGCTCCGTAAAAAGGCAGAATGTGGTTGGCATTCAGCAGATTATTCTCAATCAGTACGCCCTGTTGTTTACGGATAAAATCGAATAGCGGCGGAATACCCTGAGTGAGTGTGCCAATCACGCCCGGCCGGTTTCGCTTATAGATTAGCCGTAGCGCATCGCCGCTACTTTGATAAAAAATATAGCCGTTATGCGGCAGCGTCAGATTCCAGATTAATGAAAACTGTTCTTTTAAAAAGTCTAAGTACTGGCCGTTAAAATCCAGCAAAGTTTTTAAATTAACACGAACTATGTCAAAGAACGGCAAAGGCTCCTGAAGCGCTTCTTCTTCCTGCTCCGTATTCTCAGAAAAATCGCGCTCATCTTGTTCTGCTGCGCTTTCACTTCTCCATATATCATATAGCTCATAAGCAATACCAGCAAGAATGAGCAGTTTCAGCAGAACGGCTCCCACCGCGCCCAGGAATCCAAATTGTACAAATATGCCGATTAAGGCTAATAAAAAAATCCTGATTAATTTTGCCACAGACGTACGATCCCTGAAAAGTCTCGAAAGTTAAAAATATCGCAGGCCAAAAACAAATTTTTATTTGCTTAATACCCCTGATCCACAAGCTTGATCTGATTCTTATCGACCGTTTCAGGCGTTTTCTTGAGGGAATCTTTTTGTACATCGCTATTGGCGAGGATTGTTTCCTGTCCCGTTAGCTTTTGCGCCTCGGTATTTGTGGCCTTGATTTGCATGGAAGGCTGAACCTGATGCACCATCGGGGCATCAACATTAGTTGTTGAGGGGGCGGATAATTCCGACATGGCAAAAAAGGAAACCGCTGCTACCACTACCGCTCCGGAAACGCCGAAGGAAAGATTGCGCATGGTAAACGTCCGTTCCCCGTCCATATCGGAATGCATAATGCGTGATCGCAGCTTTTGATTGAAATCCGGCGAAACCTGCACCACTTCGCTACTGCGTAAACGCTGCGTAAGCGCCTGAACATCCATGTAAACTTTTTGGCACTCCGGGCACTGCTGTAAATGCAGATCGATTTGCTGCCGCAGGTCAGGATTTACGGCCAGATCCAAATAATCACTCAACATAGATTTAACGGTATCACACGAGATCATAGGCTCTCTCCATAGATGCATAAAACCTGAATTATTATTCTTTAATTAAGTCTTTCAAATCTTCTTGCAATCTTAACCGCGCCCGGTTGACGCGGGATTTCACAGTACCCAATGGAATCTTAACTATCTCGGCAATCTCCTCATACGACAAGCCCTGAATATCACGCAGAACAATCACTTCCTTAAATTTGGGGGACAGCTTGTCGATCGCCTTCTGAATAATCTTGTCGGTAATCTGTGAATTTGTAACAGTATCCGGCGTAAAACTGCTGTCCGGAATATCGTAGTCCTTCTCCGTCGACATAAAGTGACTGATGGAAAACAACTTCCGTCGGTTGCGCTTACGCAGCTCAGTTTTGGCCAAATTACCGGCGATCGTATAAATCCATGTTGAGAACTTGGCTATCTCACGATAGTAGTGCTTGTTCTTGTACAAACGGTAAAAGGTTTCCTGAACAATATCTTCTGCTTCGGTATGATTGCCTAAAAACCGGTAGACAAAGTTCAGTAACGGGTCCTGATACCGTTTTACTAATAAATCAAAGGCGTAACTATCGCCCTGCTGAAACCGGGCTATTAACTCCTCGTCAGTGGGTGATTTTCCGACCTTTACATCGTTTTCGACTTTTACCATTTAAAAACCGCTTTTTTTATACATATCAGGGGAAAAGAAGTTCCCTTTTTTTAAGATAATAATGATGTTCAAATCCTGCAAATTTTATATACCAAAGTTTCAAGGGCATGGCGCGGCGCTATGGCCGAAGTTTTGCTTTGAATGTCCATGACCTGCAGCATCCGGATGATAGCGCGGCATTGCCGGTAATTGAAGCGTTCCACCGCGTTAAATATCTCCTTTGCCTGAAATTCCCGCAGGCGCATATCAGCCATAATTTGCCGTTGGGTTTTACCCCGGCGGCGCAAGGAGGCGGCAATCAGCACCTTGCGAAAAAAGGCAAACAGCACCGAATTAATGTAATTGATGTCGAAGCCGCTTTCCATAAGGCGCCGGACAATCTTTAAACTGCGAGCTATCTGACGTACGGCCAGCGCTTTTTGCAGAGCAAATATATTGGCCTCGCCCGAAATACCGGTAACTTCTTCGATGTCCGCTAAAGTGATAGCGCTGCTATCCTGCTTGTAATCCAGAATCTTATTTAATTCCTGCTTCAGGTTCAGCAAGCTGGAGCCCACGTGGTCGATCAGCATTTGTACGGCCTGCGGCTCGATGGAACGTTCACGCGATTTAACTTCGCCTGCGATCCAATCCCCTAATTTATAATCGGGTACGGGTTTGCAGGGTATGGTTACCGCTATTTGCTGCAATTTTTTGTAAACAGCGCTACGGCCCGCTTCTTCGGCGCTGAGCACCAGACAGGTCGTCTGCTGCGGATGTTCCAAATATTTAATGAGCGCCTCGCCGTCCGTTAGCTTGAGTTTGTCAAAGCTACGCACCACGACCAACTTCCACTGCGTCAACATGGGGTAGGAAAAGGAGGCGGACAACATCTCCTGCTGGCTGTTTTCCGTTCCGTAAAGGATTGTCAGATTTAAATCGCGGGAGGCGCGGTCCGGCAAAAGCTTCTTCGCTACTGCCCGGATGAACTGATCGTGAAACAGTTTTTCACGGCCGATCAAATAATAACAGTTGGCAATTTGTCCGCGCTCAACTTCTTTGAGCGCCTGCGTAAGATGCTTTTCAGCCATTGTTTCGCTTTTCCAGTAAACGGTTCATATAGGCAGTTATACCAATGCCGGCTAACACGACAACAGCCCATTGCGCTACAGCCGTACCCAAACTAAATGTTTCTAAAGGGTTCCACCACGTTTTGGGGTACCATTGCAGCGATTGCCACAGCCACCAACCCAACATCAGCACAAATTCCAGGGGAATAATCACATAGAATAACAGGCGGAACAACACGCTGTAAGCTTTTTCGTGGTTTGCCGGTTGCAGCCATTCGCTGATGAATTTGCGTAAACCAATCTTCCACAGGGCAAACACAAAAAAGGCGCCGCTCAAAATCAATCCCAACCCCCAGGCCCAATCCTGATTATCAAATACTTTTAAACTAATTGCCGAAGGGGCGCCCAACACAAAGGAAACCCCTACGATCCACAAAACGGCCCTTTTGCGCGTCAGGCCAAAATCCATCAAGATGCGTGCGGCCAGCTCTATCATGGAAATTAAGCTGGATAAGGCAGCGAAAAAAAGCGCTAAAAAGAAAACGGCGCCAAAGACCAGTCCGCCGGACATTTTACCGAATAACTGCGGAATGGCTATAAAGGCCAGTCCCTGATTGCCGGAATTTAAAGCATGCTGCGCCGCCTGCGCCGAAGCGCTCAGGGCAAACACCGTGGGAATCACTGCCAAACCGGCGAACAGCGAAGCAATGTTGTTGCCCACGCCGGCCCAAACCGAATTGCTGACAATCTTCTCTTCTTTGCGGGAATAGATGGCATAAGTCAGCAGCAAGCCCCAGCCGGCGCCGGTGGACCAAGCCGACTGCGACAGCGCATCGAGCCACAATTTGTAGTTGCCTAATTTACTCGCGTCAAAGCTTAAAAAATAACGGATACCCGTATCAGCGCCGGTCAGTGAAACAGCTTTGATTGCCGCTACTACCAACAATATAAACAGGACAGGAACCACAATCTTCGAAAAACGTTCGACACCCCCTACAATGCCGCGGTAGATAATGTAACCGCCCAGGGAGATGGAAAACAAATGGAACAACAGCGGCTGATACACCGAAGTAGAATAAGTTTGCCAGTAAGCGGCATGATCCACCTGCATCAAATTACCGCTCACCGCCAGTAAAAAATACTTCAGACTCCAGCCTGTGACTACCGAATAGTAGAACAAGATGGCTGTAGTACAGAAGCTCATAAACAGTCCCATCCAGGTGTAATTAGCGCCTAAGGCCTCATAAAAAGCGCCCACAACGCCGCGCCGTGTTTTTTTGCCGATGGCAAATTCCACTATCAGCAGGGGGATGGACCAGAAAAAAAGGAAGAGCAGCCAGGGGAAAAGGAATGTCCCGCCATATTGTCCGGCCAGGCGGGGGAAGCGCCAAATATTGCCAGCGCCAATGGCCATGCCGATAGCCGCGGCAACCAGCCCAAAACGCGAGCTGAACCGTTCTTTACCTAAAGAAACCATTGCGCTACATCCAGTACCAGATTAAACCCGTGAGCGCCAGAGCAAAGCAGTAATAACCGAACCAGCGCAGTTTTCCCTTTTTAACCATATCCAACAGCCAAATGATAGCCACATATCCGGAGAGAAAGGCTACCAGCGCGCCTACTACCAAGTCCAGCATTTCGGCCGATGTGGGCGGAGATTGCAGCAAATCCTTAAGTTGCAGAACCACAGCGCCTAAGATGGCCGGAACCGACATTAAAAAAGAAAAGCGCGCCACGCTTTCCCGTTCCATTCCTAAAGCCATACCCGTAAAGATAGTGCTGCCGCTGCGCGAAATACCCGGAATAATAGCCACTGCCTGGGCAATGCCGATGATAAAGGAATTGCCGCAATTAAAATCTTTGTGGCGAAATTTTAAATTCTGCGCGGCATACATCAGGCTGCCGGTAATCAGCAGCATGAAAAAGACTATCAGCGTACTGGTAAACAGATGCTCGATAGCGTCCTTAAAAAACAAGCCTACAATAACCGCAGGAATGGTGGCCGCTACGATATACAAATCCCAGTTGAGATAATGCCGCATCCGGGCGTCATCCTTTTTTTGCAGCCACACCTGGAAGGGAGCCGCCAACATGGCCGCAATATCCTTCCTGAAAAATACCAGAATAGACATCAACGTACCGAAATGCACAAAAACATCAAAGGCCAGGCCCGTTTGCTCAAACTTCAGAAGCTCGGAAAAAATTACCAGATGTCCCGAACTGGAGACAGGCAAAAACTCCGTTAGCCCTTGTATCAAACCCAAAATAGCCGCTTTAATAAGATGATCCATCATCACTCCCGCAAATTATAATTGTAAATTTAAAATATATTTATTTTTATGATACCAAACAATTAAATTAGCAGATACGAAAAGCCCTTGGCGGGAATTTTTCAGGCTTTAGTTTACTTCAAATAAATAATCATCGATTCGGCTCTTAAAAGATTAATGATTTGTCATTCCGTGACTCCCCGCTTGCCTGGAGCCGAGAAATCTGTTGTTTTTACTTATGTTTTAAGGTTTCTCGTTACACTCGTGGCATGACGCAAGCCATCCCTTACGAGAAAATGACAAAATCAAGCTTTTAGAATATACTCTCAATTAAAACAGGAAGCATTATGGCACAAAACGTATTAATTACCGGCGCTTCAAGCGGAATCGGTATGGAACTGGCGCGTGTATTTGCCGCTCGGGGATATAACCTCATCTTAACCGCCCGCAATGCACAGCGATTAAATGAATTGCAAGACGAACTAAAAAGCATCTATCCGATTGAGATAGTCATTTTGCCAAAAGATTTAACCGCTACGCGAGCCGCACAGGAAATATATGACGAACTTCTGGCTAAAAAAATCGAGCCGGATATCTTGATCAACAACGCCGGCGTGGGCCTGCAGGGAGCCTTCAGCGAGTCGGATATATCATCTCAAATGAATATGATCCAGCTTAATATCAGCACGTTGATCCAACTCAGCCACCTCTTCTTAAAAAATATGAAAGAACGCCGGTCGGGCGTCATCCTGAATGTTGCCTCAACTGCCGCATTTATGCCAGGACCTTATATGGCCGTGTACTATGCCAGTAAAGCGTTCGTTGTCTCTTTCAGCGAAGCTCTGTCTTCCGTAGCAAAAGACAGCGGCGTTCAAATATCTGTCCTTTGTCCGGGGCCCACCAAAACAGAATTTGCCGCCACGGCTCAGCTTGAGCGCTCGCGCATTTTTAATTCCGGCCTGCTGAAGATTATGGACGCCCGCACCGTTGCCCTTATTACCTGCAAACAACTCCTGCGCGGCAAGCGCTGCATCATTCCCGGTCTGCTAAATAAACTAACCGTGCAATCGACGCGTATTACGCCCCGGTTTTTTGCTATGCAGATCGTGAAATGGCTGCATAAGGCGGGATAATGCCCCCTGTTCCGCCGGCTGTTTACCCTTAGGCAAGGCATACGCAAATTCTTGATTTTAAACTAAATAGTTTTTAAATTAAACGTTGCCACCAATGATGGTGGAAAGTGCTTTGGGGCTGTATCTTTTAAAACTGATATGCATCAAATTTGTAGTTTGATTGTTTCGGTAACTGTTAAAGGAATGAAGGAGGAAAAAGTTGAATACGGCAACTCAGCCAAAAGTAATCATTTTTACCACTCCCACCTGCTCATTTTGTAACGCGGCCAAACGCTATTTCCGGGAGAAAAGAATAAAGTTTCGCGATGTCGACGTTTCGCGCGATCACAGAGCCGCCATGGATCTGCAGCGCCGAACCGGACAAACCGGCGTGCCTGTTATTTTGATAAACAACCGTCCTATTGTCGGATTTGATAAACCAAAAATAAATCGTTTATTAGGTATAAAATAAGGAGGTCAAAGTGAAGATTAAACCTTTAGATGACCGTGTGCTCGTTGAACAGGTAGAAGAAGAAGCTAAAGTCGGTTCCATTATCATTCCGGAAACCGCAAAAGAAAAACCCCGTATGGCTAAAGTAATCGCCGTCGGTACGGATGAGGACTTGCAGGAACATATTAAAGCCGGTGACACCATCATTTACTCCAAATACTCCGGCGATGAGATTAAAGTAGATGATAAAGAGTATTTAATTATTCAACGCGGCGATATTTTAGCAGTAGTTGAGTAACGCCTTAAACGGGCTTGCCCAAAGCAAGCCCGTTTTTTATTTTTCCTTCATGGTGGTTACGCCGTCCCAATCTTCCGGCGGCGGGTTCAACCGGAAATCCACACAGCGTTCCTTGTAAATCCTCGCCAAACGGTCTTCCGGATTAGACTTTAAACAGTATTCAAAATAGTCGATGGCCTGTAGCCATTTTTGTTGGCGGTAGGCCTGCACGCCCCTGGAATAGGAATCCAGTTCCTTAAGAAAGGTATCGGTAAACTTGGTGTCTTTTGTGGCAATCAGTTCAAATACCTCAATGGGCTTTTGCTTGCCTTTTACGCGAATTAAATCCAGAGGACGCGTGTAAAAATCATCTTTTACCTGACGATAGGTAAACTCGCTGATCATAATTTCCGTCCCATAGAATTTATTGGCGCTTTCCAGCCGCGCGCCCAGATTTACATGATCGCCCATTACCGTGTAATCGAACACATCACGAGAGCCCATATTGCCCACAATGACTTCGCCGGTATTAATGCCCACGCGGGCCCGGATTTGCGGGCGTCCTTCTTTTTCCCACTTCTTGCGCATCTGGCGCAGCTTGTGCTGCATCTCCAGAGCGGTAAAGCAGGCCATGCGCGCATGTTCCTCATAATAAACGGGCACGCCGAACTCAGCCATGATAGCGTCGCCTTCATATTTATCGATAATACCCTTATTGGCCAGCACGATGTCGGTCATTTCCGTCAGATACTCGTTCAACAAAGCCACCAAGTCCCGCGGCTCCAGATTTTCCGATATGGTAGTAAAACCGGCCACATCCGAAAAAAGCACGCTAATTATGCGCTCTTCCCCGCCCAACGACAGTTTTTGCGGGTTGTTAATCAAATCCTGAATTACCGTTTCCGGTACGTAATAGGCAAAGGCGCCGCGCAGCATACGCTTTTCCTGTTGCGTGATAATATACTGGTAAAGCGTGTATCCTACATAACCGAACACAATAATCATAACCGGTAAATTGAATGGCAAAACGTAATTGTAATGGGTAAAAGCCGTGAACATTACTATGAAATATAATATCAGCAACGACAAAGTTAGCGACGCAGTGAGCGCTGTTTTGCTAATGCGCGTAATTGCCAGAACCAACAGTCCCAATACAATTGCCCAAATAATTTGTCCCGAAAGAGAAAAAGAACTGTAATACTCATCATTTAAAATCGTAGACAGCGCATTAGCGTGAATTTCCACTCCGGGCATTTCGGCCTTGACATTTTTGCCCTGTGCATCGCGGTATTCCAAAAAAGGCGTGGGGAAATTATCATGCAGCTCGTGCATGGTGGAGCCGATCAAAACTATTTTACCTTTTAAATCGCCCGAATATTTAAGTCCCGGCGGAATTCCCAGCGCCGAATCGCCGGGATCGTCAAAAACATCCATATCAAAATCTTCGCCCAAATCAAAATCGGCGTCGTCCAATACATTATCAAACGAATAGTAGCGGAAGGCGCCGGCCGGCCCGCGGAAGTTAACCAGCATGCCCAGCCAGTCGTAGCGCGGAATTTGATGTTTGCCCAGATAAAAATAGTCGTCGTCCATAGCCAGGCGGTAGTCGCTGTTGCGGCCGCCTTCATAAATTTTTATAACCTGAGCAGCCAGCGAAGCATACAGCGAATCGTTATATTGCTGAACCACCGGATATTTTCGATAGAAACCATCGATATCGGACTCTAAAGCGGCCAGCCCCCACAGTGTGTGGTCGCCAATGAACAGATCATAGGGCGGAATGAGCGTTTGATATTCTATGCGCGCCTGGCTGCGCAGCAATTTACCCGTAAGCGCCACATTATCATATTGCATCAAAATCTGCTTAAGCGAATCATCCTGTTGCGGGCCAAAACGGTCGGGCTGATCAAAAATAACGTCAATGCCGATGGCAGCGACGCCGGCTTCTTCTAAATTTTCAATCACATGCGCAAAATAGGAGCGCGGCCAGGGCCAGCGCGCGGGTGTGGATTCATCTGATTGGTCATCGATCGCTAAAATCACTACCGGCAATTCATTAGCCGGTTCGGCGCCGCGAAACGAAAAGCGCCAGTCCAGGCTTTTCAATTCCAGCGTTTGAAAGATGGCCAAATTATTTAGAAGCACCGCCAGCAGCAGCGTAAAAAAGAAAATCAGGGCAATAATATAATTTTTGGGCGTCGGTTTGGACAACTTCATGGTTTGTCCCCTTGCAAGCAGAATTTTTTTAAAAAGAATAGATTTTAAATTATAGCGCGGCTTTTAAATTAATAAGCGCATTCCAATAAAGGGCGTCTATCGATTCCATCGCTTTTGTTTAGCGATGGAATCGGTTTATAGAATCAACTCATTCGTTAAAAATTCAAATCATACCGTACACTAAGGATTGAATCCTTCCATTCCCGGTAATCACCAAAGTTGATGTAATCATAGCGAATCAGAAAATCACCTATACGGCTGCCGCGAATATAAAAACCAGCTGAGTAATTCATCCGTTTAAAATCGCCGTTTGTGTTGGCCGAACCGCTGTTGGTAATGGCCTGATACGTTACACGGGCATAAGGCTTAATATCGCCTCCCAAAAGCGCTTTTCTTATACGGTAGTCCAGACCAAAGTTAAATTTACTGATATTGGTAGTCTGCTCCGATTCATTTTCGCCCAAATTGTTGTTACTCTTCGAATAGCTCCAGTGCAGCGTAAGCGGAAAGCTGAAGCGATTGCGCAGGCCCAAGGTAAGCACCAGGTACTGGGATTGATTTTGCTGATAGACGGCATCATCGCGCAAAAACTTATTGGCGCTAAAGCTGATTACATTTTTAACGGCGCCGGCGTTAAAATTATAACTGGAAGATAAACCGACGCGCTGTGTTTTGCTGTCTTCAGCATGCAGAATGCTTGTTGTGTCAATATTATTCAACCGCGCCTGGCTGCCGTACGAAAGGGTAACATTCGGCAAAGCGCGAAAGGGATAGTAGGAGATGGAGCCGCCGAATTCCGTATTCTTTGTCTTGGCCTCTTTTTGCGAAAGATTGTCGTTGTACGATTTGAAATACAGATTCATGAACACCTGATTATTCAGCAGGCGAATATTATCATCCACAAACAGGCCGGCCACATCTTTAAGCAAATAGGGATTACCCGGCGTGCTGAACTCGGTATCCACATATTTGTAAATAGCCCGCAGCAAATGGTTAAAATAGCGTAACCGTGTTTGTACCTGCCAGGCCAAACTGGGGATGGGCACTAAGCCTTGCGTTAAAGTAAGAAAGCCCGTTTTTTCCAGAATACCGATATAACGCTCCGCCAGATTACGTTCAGTGCCGCTAAGACCGTAACGGTCGGCCAGCGAATCAAATTCAATTTTACCTTCGGCGTCCTCGTTTTTAATACTGGCCTGAATGCTGCCCTGCAGTAAGATGCGCTTATTGTGCAAATTAAGGCCGAAAGTGCTTCCTAACACCAATGCTTCCTTGGGATTGGAGCCGTACTTAATAGAAGCGGGATCGTCTTTGGCATTGACTAAATCCAGGCCCCAATTAAAATGGCTGCCAAATTTAAACATGGGATGAAAACCGACGAATACCTGCTTGTAAGTGCCATAGCGTGTAACGGTATCCGCAACCGCCGCGCCTTCCACAGCCCGGTAACTTTGGCCGTAACTATAGTCAAAGTTAAAATAGGTGGTATGAAAACCGGCGTCCACACCGCGAACACGCTTTCCCCAAAAAGAAAACGGATCAAAATTATTGGTGAAATCTCCGCCTTTAATATAGATGTTATTATTGGCATTAAAATTAAAAACAAAATAACCCTGATAATGATTAACCGGCTGGCGGTCCGCGGCCTCTTCGGAACTCACTAACACACGCCCGCCAAAATCCACTTTTTGGTACGAAGCGTTAAAGCGCAGACCGGCGCGATAATAATTTTTGGCGGAGTTTGCGATGTTCTGATACCGTTCATCTACAAAAAGCGCCGTACGCGAGTTAAATCCCTTTCCGGAAGACGGCTTGCTGGCAACACGAAACGAAAATGCGCTTTGGCCTAACAAATTACCGATGCTGTCGAACACTTTAAATTCCACATTATGCAGACCGCCGCGAATCGACTTGGGCGTAAAAGAGATAAGGTGATCTTCCCGCTGCAGCAAACGCGACACATCGACGCCGCTGATGTACAATTTGTATTGCAGCTTTTCCGGATGCTCCACTTTTAGGGGAATTGAAAAAGCAATTACCAACTCATCCGGTTCCACAACAGAGCCCGGATCCGGCGAAAGCAGCAGCACCTGCACGCTCGATTGAGATTGAATGTTCTTTTGTGAAGCCGGTAAAATTTTTACGCTGAAGGGATGCGTTTCTGCATCATTTCCCGGTAAATAGTGCACACCGCCCGAGGCGTCCTGATAGGCAAAATAGTATTCCAGATTGCCGGCGTACAATTTGGCCGTGGGCACATCCACCGATAAAACCGCCCCTTCATCTTTTAACCGCGATGAGCGGAAATTGTGTTCTCCCTGCATGCGAAAAAAAAGCATGGCTTCGTACACCGGCTGCCGGGCGTCGGTTTTATTTAACTCCAGGTGTAATATTTCGCCCTGCAATACCGGCGGCGGTACGTCATGAAAAACGGCGGCAGCCATAACGGCAACCGTAAATAATAAGCCAATCCACAAGCTCTTTATTAATATATTCTTTTGTTTCATCTTAGCCCCCGGGACTTACTTGGAATTCATTTTTACTTTAAATTTTAAAGTCTTTGTCTGGCCGTCTTTATTCTGAAATTCCAGTTCGAGCTCATCCGTACGGGAATTATCCGCCGCTGTTTTGGGCCTTTCCCCGGGCTTACTTTTTCTGACGATGGGCTTGCTGCCCGGCGAACTGACAAAACCGGTTTCTCCGCTGTGCAGTAAGGCAGAGCCGCTTTTATTTTTAATTTCCACCACGCCTTCTTCGCCAAAGTAATAGGTGCCGCCTTTAAATTCCTGTTTTGTCCAAAACGCCGTCCCTTTAACCGAAGCCACCGAGGTGGGCGTACTAACGCGAAAGCTGCCTTTTAAACCGCTGATTTTGCTAAACAGCGTTCCCACTTCCACAAAAATATTTTTAGCCAGACTATTCTGCCGGCGTTTGCCGTTAAAGGTACAGGTGGAATTTGAGCGCACACGTACCAGGCTGCCGTCATCGATAAATTTTATAGCGGCAAAACTGCGCTTTTTAGTGATGATTTTAGTGCCGTCATAAATGCGCATGCCCCGTTTGGCGCGTATTTGCTTTTGCGTTTTGATGAATACCTTCCCGCGTACTTTAAACAGGATGGCAATGGGTTGACGCTGATCCGCCGGAAGAACCTGCAAGAGGGTTAATAAAAGCGCCGCTGTTAATAATATATATTTAATCTTCATGGCGATTCTCCTATTCAGTGGCCGTTGGCATGATTACATCAAGGACCTTAACAGAGTGGTTACGATATTCATTAATCAAGCGATAGAGTTCCTGAATGCTAATTTCCAGCCCGTTAACGCGAATGACCGTTGTATGATAGCCGTTAAGGTTCTGTTCAAGCCCAGCGGCGCGCTCGCCAAGTAAATCGCGTAAAAACTTAATCACGTTTTCTTTACTGAGTTCGCCTTGCGCATTGCCTCCCTCTGCGGGATTTTTCAGCGTAAACTCCCATAATTCGCTGTTGATATGCTGATCGCCCGAAGAGGTGTGGATAATCATACGCACCATCCAGTAATACGTTTTATCAAATTCCAACGGCAGCACGCCGGCTCCTCCCTGAGGATAAATCACCGAATAGTTATCCGTTAGCGGCTGCGAATGCCAGTTAGGCGCCTGATTGACGATATCGTCCAGCGACTGCTGAAGACTCTTGCGCTCAAAGACCAGCACTTCGTACTCGTCGCCGTTGCCGTTCCATTGAAACACCGGGAACTGTGTGTAAATAGCTGGCGCCGCCATACGGCCCACGGGAGCCCCCGGCGCCACCAGCCGTACATAGCTGGGATTCGTGGCATTTAAAAAGGGCACAACCTGGTGGGCAACCCGACCGGCTCCCTCAGGAGAATCGTCATAGATATCCACAATAAGTTCATATATGCCCACCGGAGCTTTCCCGGTAGTTAACACTTCCTGTTGGAGATCGGTAATTTCATCGCTTAAGGACGGTTCCCGTAAGCGTATCAAAGTTGAATCGTTGCCCGGTTCAAGATAGAAATCATTGTTAAATAAATCGATGTTATTTACCGTTTTTTGTATAAAGCTGGCCGGAATTCTAAAAGAATTAGATAGTGCGCTAACCAGTTCCTGGCCGTCTTTGGTTATCCTCAATACTAAATGAACCTGAGGAAACGCTTCCGCCGTATTCTTGGTCAGCGTCATAACGAACAATTCTTCCGCGCTGCCGGCCTGCTGCAAATCCAGATCGGAAACAAAGAGCGTTTGCATCTTGTCGGCATTCAACACTTGCAGGTCTAAGGTGAGCGGTTGCGCTTGAGCCATTACCGTCGTTACAGCTACGCTGACGAGCAACGGGGTTAAGAATATTTTAAAAATTTTATTCATAGCACCTCCCATTTATTTTCGGGGTTTTGCGCCGGAAATTATGAAGAAGAAATGCAAAATATCGCAAGAGGTTAAACGAAAGCTAATTACCGAATATTTCCTCAATGATTCCGGTTACCAGAGCCAGAAATTTTTCTTTAACCAAATCCGCCGTTTCGGTTACTTCCTGATGGGATAGCTTTTGAGCGCTGATTCCTGTGGCGTAATTGGTGATACACGAAATTCCGATGACCTTCATCCCGGCATGAACGGCAGCGATGACTTCCGGCACGGTTGACATACTGGCAGCGTCGCCTCCAAATTTTTGAATCATTTTTACTTCGGCAGCGGTTTCGTAACTGGGACCGCTGGAAACCCACAAAACGCCGCGCTTTAAGGCTACGCCACGCTGCAAGGCTATCTGCTCTATTAAATCAAAATATTCCGACGAGTACGGATCGGACATATCGGGAAATCGCGGCTCACCATAATCTAAGCTACCAATCAGGGGATTATCAAATAAAAAATTAACTTGATCGGTAATCAGCATTAAATCTCCCGGATTAAAACGCGGATTTATTCCGCCGGCGGCATTGGTTACCATTAATGCCTTAACGCCCAATGCCTGCATGATGCGCACCACGAAGGTCACATCTTTCATGGAATAGCCTTCGTAATAATGCGTGCGCCCCTGGACAGCCAAAACGGGCACATTTTTATGACGCCCGAACACTAAAAACCCCTGATGCCCCTCCACTGTTGATTTGGGATAGTGGGGAATGCCCGCAGTGGGAATTTTAACCGTATCGCCTAAAGTGTCGGCAAAAGCGCCCAGACCGCTGCCCAGAATAATCCCTAAATTGGGCTTGGCGCCGGTAAATGTTTTAACATGGGCGATTGCATCTTGTAATTTTTGATTGGTACTATTCATTGTAAGCGTCTTATTTAAATTCCACATGAAAGGGCATTAAGGCCAGCGGACGGTTCTGCATGCGCCGGATAAAAGGCGTTAACTTTTGGACAAAAATCATTTGTACGGATGACATTCTAACTTCGATGGCGTTAAAAATCTCGTTTAACCATGAACGCCTGCGCGGATAGTATACCAGGCGCACCGATTCGCTGCTGTCGATGCCGGCCATCTTTTTAGCGGCCTCTACGGCCGAATAAAAATAGCCCTGGCCGTCAAACAGATGGTTGTCTGCCGCCTGCCGTCCGGTCCATACGCGGCCGCGCGCCAGACGGTCGGCTTCTTTAAATGTCAAATGCCGGGAATCCGCGGCCTTTTGCACAAAATCGTGATAGAACTTGCCAATCAAGCGCCGCATCACGCTGCGTTCTTCTGTGCTCCAGGGACGCAGCATGGAAAACAAATCGGCATTGCGTCCTTTTTGCACCGCCTGGCTGTTTAAACCCAACTTTTTATATAGGCCATTCAAACTAAACTTGCCGGCAAATACGCCGATGGAGCCCACCAGGCTATTGGGCGCCGCCAACATGGTATCGGCCGCCATGCTGATATAATATCCGCCGGAAGCGCCGTAATCGGAAACGCTGGCAACGACCGGCTTTTTTTTCGCGGCTTCTTTGACAGCCTGCCAGATAGCGTCTGAAGCCGTAGCCGAACCGCCCGGACTATCGACGCGTAAAATAATCGCCTTAATGGATTTGGAACGCGCCGCACGTTCAATATTGTTCGTAACCGTCGCCGACCCCATCACCCGGCCAAATACAGGCGAATAGGTATCGCTGCCGCTGGCAATGACTCCCACACAGTTAATCACCGCTAAGCGTCTTTTATTGCGGATTTTAAGCGAACTGGCGGGCACGCGCGCGTAATCATAGCCGGACAGACTTTTTAAACGCTGAGCCGGATAAGGAAAAGATTTTTTTATTTCTGTATCATATGTCAGCCGATCCACTAACCCGGCGTCCACTGCTTCCCGGCCGGTAAAACCGGTTTGTTCATTGATCAGGCGGCGCACCTCTTGCTCAGCCAGGCCGCGGCTGGCTGCCACCGTCTGTACGACGTCCTCATACAATTGATTAATTATATCCTGCAAAACTTCACGATGCGGCGCAGACATTCCGCTGTGTGTGTAAACATCCGGCGCATTTTTATATTTACCAATTTGGATAAACTGCGCCTGAATGCCGAACTTATCCATCAAATCTTTATAAAAAGTAACCTCGGAACGCACGCCGGTTAAAAACAGATTAGCGGTCGGCGGCATAAAAACGGAATCACAGCCGCTGGCCACATAGTAGTCTTTGGTCATGGCCACATCCGGCCCCAACAGGGCATAAATGGGTTTACCGCTCTTTTTAAATTGCCGGATTACATGACGCAGTTCCTGTATTTTAGCGTAACCGGTCTCTAACATACCGATGCGCAGCAACACGCCGTGAATGCGCTCATCCACAGCCGCCTTTTCCAGGTTGTCGCGGATTTTTTTCATATCCATTTGCGCCTGGCCAAAGGCTTCTTCCACGGGATCGCCGGGAATAAATTCCGAAAGCGTCCCGCTCAGCTCCATCGATAGATAAGCATGAGCAGGCACAGAAGGCTCGTTACTGAGCAAACTGCTGACGATGAAAAACCCGGCCAGCAGGATTAGCCCAACCACTATTAAAATACCAAGCAACCATTTAAGAAACGTCTTCATTCAATTCCCCTTTGCGAATCTTTCTATGATTCGTAAAGATCAATCCGCTTAAAAATATAATCCTTACGAACACTCCAAAGGTTCGCAAGGAGTCATGATATTACATCAACCCAATCAGTACGCCGGCAATGGTGGCCGTCATAAACGTAGCCAGCGAACCGCCCAACACGGCCGTCAAGCCAAACTTGGCCAAATCACTGCGCCGCCGCGGCGCGATACCGCCGATACCGCCAATTTGAATGGCGATGGAGGAAAAATTGGCAAAGCCGCACAAAGCATAGGTCGATATAATGATGGCCTTCTCGCTCATCACATGCAGCGGAATCAGTTCCGACAGTTTAAGATAGGCAATAAATTCATTTAAAACGATTTTTTGGCCGATTAACGAACCCACATTCACGGCGTCGTGCCAGGGGACGCCAATGATCCAGGCAATAGGACTCAAAATATACCCCAGTACCAATTCAAGCGTAATGGGCTGGCCGCTGGCGGTGGTAATACCCATCCAGTTGGTTAACACGCCCTGTAAAATCCAGTTAACCATGGCAATCAGAGCGATAAAAGCCAACAACATAGCGGCCACATTCAAAGCCAGCTTCAGGCCGTCGGCTGCGCCGGTTGCCGCCGCTTCGATAACATTGGAAGCGGTGCGTTCAATCTCGATTTTTACGTCGCCCATGGTCTTCGATTCCTCCACCTCCGGCACCAGAATCTTCGAGATTACAATGGTGGCCGGCGCCGCCATGATACTGGCCGAGAGCAGATGCTTGGCATAAAAAAGCTGCTGAGCCGGATCGGTGCCGCCTAATAAACCCACATAGGCCGCCAGCACTCCGCCGGCAATTGTAGCCATGCCGCCGACCATCAGCGTAAGCAGTTCCGAGCGCGTCATGGGGTCCACATACGGACGCACTACCAAAGGCGCTTCCGTTTGCCCGATAAATACGTTAGCGGCTACGGAGATGGACTCCGCCCCGCTGACCTTCATGGCTTTAGCCATTACCCAGGCCATGCCCTGAACTATTTTTTGCATAATCCCCAAATGGTACAAAACCGACATTAGCGAAGAAAAGAAAATAATAGTAGGCAGCACCTGAAAAGCAAATATAAACCCTACTCCCTGTTTTTGCATCGCTTCCGGGAAGGCCCGGCCAAACACACCCTGATCGGCCAGCGATCCGAAAACAAACTTAGCTCCTTCAAACGTAAAGGAAATGATTTTAACGAAGAACATGGCAATCCAGTTAAAAAAAGTGGCGCCCCAGGGCGTCATCAAAACGAAGATGGCAAAGACAAGCTGCAAGCCAATGCCTATGCCTACCTGCTGCCAGTGTATCTTGCGTTTATTCTCCGAAAACAAAAACGCTATTCCTATTAAGGTCGCCAGACCAAAAATCCCAAAGGCAATATCCATCATATTTCTTCATTCTCCTCTTCATCTTCTTCTTGCGGAGGTTCAAAGCAGTTCCGGCAGCGCGCTTCATAAATATCCGCTGCACCCACGATGACCGTATCCTTATCCTGTGTTTTGCGCTGCGTAAAATTGGCCGGATTGCCGCAAATCGTACAAATGGCATGAGTTTTGGTGATATATTCCGCTATGGCCAAAAGCTGGGGAATTGGCTCGAAGGGCTTACCGCGATAATCCTGATCCAAACCGGCAACGATGACGCGCTTGCCCATATTGGCCAGTGTCTGGCAAACCTTAACCAGCGAATTATCAAAAAACTGCGCTTCATCGATGCCCACCACCTGCGCCTCGAGGGCGTATTTAAGAATATCTTCGGGCTTTTCGATGACACGCGATTTAATGCGTTGTTTATCATGGGAAACGATTTCGGTAGCGCTGTAACGATTATCTATTTTGGGCTTGAATATTTCTACCTTTTGGCGGGCAATTACCGCCCGGCGGATGCGGCGAATCAATTCTTCCGTTTTACCGCTGAACATACTACCGCAGATTACTTCAATCCAACCGGTATGCTGCTTTACGATGTGCATCATAAATAATTATGAACCTCCTTGTTTCCGCAGTAAAGAATCTATTTTTGTAGATAAAATATCAATAGCCACCAAATTTTTACCGCCGCGCGGAATGATAATATCGGCATAGCGCTTGGAGGGCTCGATAAATTGAGAATACATAGGACGAACCGTATCTGTGTATTGTTTGATTACCATATCCACGGTTCTGGCACGCTGTTCGATGTCGCGTTTGAGGCGGCGGATAAAACAAATATCCAGCGCCGTATCAATAAAAACACGGATGTCCATCAGGTCCCGCAGGCGCGGTTCGTTAAGCACCAGAATGCCTTCCAAAATGATGACTGTGTGCGGACCGACCGTTTGCGTTTCCTTTAAACGGCTGTGCGTTTTGTAATCGTAAATGGGATGCGAGATCGACTCGCCGGCCAGCAGTTTTGCCATGTGGTCGGCTAACAGTTCGTGATCAAATGCGTCAGGATGATCAAAATTTCTGCCGCTGCGTTCATCGAAGGGGATGTCGCCCAAATCTTTGTAGTAAGAATCTTCCTGAATCATCACCACTTTTTCGGAGCCTAAGCGCTCCATGATATTATGAGCCACCAGCGTTTTGCCGGAACCGGAAGCGCCGGCGATACCGATAAGAATTCCTTTTTTCATTCTTTTAACCTAATTGTGAATCTTCAAATGCGTGAGGTAACAGCTCTTTTAATTTAAAAGTCCGGTTCTCGGAACCGTTCGTTAAAATCACTTCCAAATCCGGGGCATAATCATACAGCAACTGGCGGCAGGCCCCGCAAGGCGGACAAAATTCGCCGTCGCGGGCCGAAATAGCAATGGCCTTAAACTTGATGCGTCCTTCGGAGAGGGCTTTGGTTAAGGCCACGCGCTCCGCGCAGATGGTCAGACTGTAAGAACTGCTTTCCACATTACAGCCGGTAAATATTTCGCCCTCTTCGGTTAACAGCGCCGCGCCGACCTTAAAATGCGAATATTTGGCCTGCGAAAATTTTCGCGCTTCTTGCGCCTTCTGAACCAGTACATTTTCTTGATAATTTGCCATAGTCAATCCAAAGGTAATTTATATTTTTTTAGCATTAAAACCAATTTAAAAAAAGGCACTTCCTGTGCCTATTAAACATAAATTAAAAAGGAAGGTCGTCAGCTTCGACGGGAGGTTCTTCGGGCTCCTGCGGAGCGGGCGTTTCAGCGGGTTTGCTTTTCGGAGCCGGGGCTTCGCTTTGCTCGGCCGCTTCGGCTTCGGCGCGCGATCCTAACAACTGAATGGAGTTGGCGAGAATATCCGTACGGTAACGTTTCTGGCCGTTCTGGTCTTCCCAGTTAGAGGTTTGTAGACGGCCCTCAACGTAGACCAATTTGCCTTTCTTCAGATATTCCCCGGCAAACTCGGCTAAACGTCCGAATGTTTTGATGCTATGCCACTCGGTCAGCTCGTCCCATTCTCCTTCGGCGTTTTTTTGCCGAGAGTTGGTCGCCAGCGAAAACGAAGCAAAGGCTGTCCCGCTGGGAGCATAGCGCAAATCCGGGTCTTTCCCCAGTCGTCCGACTAAGATAACTTTGTTAACTGTGCCTCTGGACATGGTACCTCCCTTGTTACGGATTGATTAAGTTAAACGAATGAAAACGTTAGATGTATCGGCCTTTAAAGATAAAAAAAATAAATTAAAATACAAATGAAATGATCAAAGTTTTCGGTTACAAACGGTTAAATAAATTTTGCGTTTTGGAGGAGATGGTTTGGCAGGTTTCCGTTTTCGGTTTTCAATGGATAGTTTTTCGTTAAGCGTTCCAATCGCCGTTACCAAAAGGACGCTCAGCGCCTGCCTGTTTAACGCCTTACTATTTCCTAATTCCAAGTTCCTGATACCTGATTTCTCTTTTCTATTTCCTATTTCCTTATTACTTAATACTTACTACTTAATACTTAATACTTCTCCCCCCGTATCTCCCTCGCCAAGCCGTAAACTATCTTTATTTTATATTGAGCGATTTTATTACTCAGAGACAGTTTTTTTGTCTGGATTCCTGCCTCCGAAGCAAAGCCTCAAACAGGAACGACACAATCACCTATGTGGTGGAACGTGTCATCCCGATGTTTCGGGATCCATTGACATTAGGCCAAAATTACCTAAAAATCGCTCAATTTAGGTTTATTTTAATTTTGTACTAAAAATTCTTATCTTGTCTGCAAAAGACTAACTACAACGCGCAGAGGACTCTCTGCAAAAATTCAATCCGATAAAAAGTTTCTAATGGTTCTGCAAAACAAATCATTAATTAAATTGATGTTTGGGGCGCTGCTCTTATGGAACCTCCTTATTGTTCTGGCGCCGATCTTAGGGCAGTCGTCATGGCGTCCTTTGCAATATGTAAGCGGCGCGATTTATTTTTTCATGGATCCGGTATGTCATCAACTGCCGCAGCGCAGTTTGTTTTTACAACATCTGCCGTTTCCGGTCTGTGCGCGTTGTTTTTCCATTTATCTGGCCGGATTACTCGTGTTTTTAACGGCTATCCTGCAACGTCGCGTCCGCAGCTGGACTTACCGCAGGTATTTCATTTTGGGAATCCTCGTCGTGGTCGGGATTGTTTTAGAGAAATTTGGCTTACTGCCGGATGTAAACGAAGTTCGTTTTGTCAACGGTTTACTGGCCGGATTTTTTCTCTTTCGCTTGTTATTGGAAAGCTTGTTACAGACTGGCCCGGAAAAATCCACTAATGCTCCTGTGCAGAATATCATTGAGAGGAATTGATTTATGGATAACCGTTTAATGGTGCAAGCGGCCGTTCTCGGCGGTTTGGTTGCCGCTCTAACCGACGCCTTGCCGCTGCTTAATCTGATTAACTGCCTCTGCTGTCTGGGGATCGCCTTAGGCGGCGTAACGGCTGTTTTATATCTACGGGCCAACGGCGTTCGTCAACCATTGAATATGCCCATTTTAATTCAATTGGGCTTAATGACCGGTATTGCCGGCGCGCTGATCGATTTCGCCTTTCAGTACATCGTTTTTCAAATGTTGGGCAACTGGCAAATAGAATGGCTACGCAATATGCTGGAAAATATGGATGAAATTCCGCCAGCCTGGGAGGAGATATATAACCAACTGCAATCGCCGGAGTTTGAAGGATTTGCCGGCTGGGGCATCTTTATCCGCTCGCTGATCATTTTCCCCCTGTTCACCTTTTTAGGCGGCGTGATCACTAATCAGTGGATAAAGAAAAAAAAGATAAAAAATAGGTTAAGGAGTAAGTAATAAGTTTTTAGTTAATGGTAAGCTTGAGTCTGCTCTAAAAACCAGTTTTTGTCATTTCGAACGCAGTGAGAAATCTTATATCCTCAATAAAAACAATAGATTTCTCGTCGCCTTGCTCCGTGGCGGCAAAGGCCGTCCCGTTTTCCGCCACGGAGTGATCCCTACGGGAAAGGAACCACTTCGTGGTGGGAAAATGACAGTGAGAGACCTTTTTAGAGTGAACTCAAGCTTTAAAGAAGAAGTAGGAATCGGAAAACAGAAAACAGTAATCTGTAATTTGGAAAGGTTCTTTTGGGATATTCTCCCATCTCTACTTCCGGCCATAAGCCGATTACCCTTTTAGCGTTTTTCCCGTTTTAACAACTCTTCAAACGATACATTTTCCACCGGATATTTTTTCCAGCCCTTAAAATCATAATGCCACCATTCCGTACGGATAGAGCGGAAGCCGTGTTTTTCCATGACCGTTTTCAAAATCCAGCGATTGCGGCGCACATCCGCCGGCAGCTCCATATAATCATGGTGCGCGCGGGAAGTAAAGCAATCAAAGCCCGTGGGCATAGGCAGTTCTTTGCCGGTGGAATCCACTAAAGTGATATCCACAGCCATTCCGCGGTTGTGCCGCGAACCTTTGGCCGGATTAGCCACATAACGGGCATCCGGCATGATCTTCCACATTTTTTTCTGCACGCTTAACGGACGGTAGCCGTCAAAAATCTTCAGCCCCAGCCCGATGTTTTCTAATTCCTTCTGCACATCGCTTAGCGCTTGGGCCGCCTCGTAGCGCAAAAAACAGCGCGCCTGCGGATAGACCGCCTGATGTAAAAAATTATTTTTCGTGGCATACCGTAAATCCAGACGAATGTGGGGATTAATCTTTTGCGCCTCAACAAAGTCGCCGGGATTCTGTGCTACACTCCATTGAAACCAAAGTAATAACAAAACAAGCCAGCGCATTTTACCTCCGTTCTATCTGATAAAGTCGGTATAATTTTAATTTTCCACACAGAGCGGAATATATATATTCATAACTTACCGCGCCAAAAAGATTAGTAAAAATAATTTGTTTTTTTTCCTATTTAGTGATATTTTTATTTCGATTGAGTTTCCTTTTTATCCGGCAGCGACAGGTTGCAAAAATATCTGCAATGCCTGATTTAAATGGAGACAAGGCAGGCAAAACAGGAAAATAAAAAGAAGAATAATTCGCCTTATGACGCTCATAAATATATTGCTTAACATAATAATTTTGTTAGTCATTATCAGCTGATTTCAGGCTGTAAGCCCCTTATTATGCGTTGCATAGTAAGGGGCTTTTTTATTGTAATGGCAGGGCGGGCATCAAATACAAACGGAAATACGGAGTTATTATTTTTAAGGAGAACATGTATGGACAAAGCGAATCTGGATTGGGGCAATCTGCCTTTTGGTTATGTTAAAACCGACTTCCATCTGGAATATTATTTTAAGGACGGTAAATGGTCGGACGCTAAGATAGTTGAAAAGGACACTATAGAGATCAGCATGGCTTCCAGCTGTCTGCATTACGGCCAGGAAGCATTTGAGGGCTTAAAGGCTTACACGCATAAGGACGGTAAAGTGACGGTTTTCCGCGTAGAGGAAAATGCCCGACGGTTACAGAATTCCGCCAAAAAGCTGTTAATGGAGCCGGTGCCCGAAGAAATTTTTATCGAGGCCGTGGAAAAAGTGGTGCAGCTCAATAAACGCTTCATTCCACCATACGGTAAAGGCGCTTCGCTCTATATCCGTCCATTATTGTTAGGTATTTCCGGATTGTTAGGCGTACAGCCCTCAAAGGAATATCTTTTTTTAGTGTTTGCCTCGCCGGTAGGCCCCTATTTCCGGGAAGGCCTGAAGCCCACCAAGTTTTATATCGAAGAAGAGATGAAGCGAGCGGCTCCGGGCGGTACAGGCGACGTGAAGGTGGGCGGTAATTACGCAGCCAGCCTTCGTGTGACGCAAAAGGCCCATGAGTTGGGTTACAAAGAGGTGCTATATTTAGATGCGAAGGACGATCTGTATCTGGAAGAATCGGGTCCGGCCAATTTTTTCGGCATTACCAAAGACAATAAATATGTTACGCCAAAATCGGAAACCATTCTACCCAGTATTACCAATAAGAGTCTGATGGCTATCGCCAGCGAGGAGTTGAATCTTCCGGTGGAGCACCGGCCTGTAAAAGTAACGGAAATCTTCGATTTTAAGGAAGCCGGATGCTGCGGCACAGCGGCGGTGATCTCTCCCATCAAGAGCATCACTTACCGCAATCGCACCGTGACCTATTGCGAAGGCGACGAGGTGGGAGCGGTTTCCCGCAAGCTGTACGATACGCTAACCGCTTTGCAGGTAGGCGATTATCCGGATAATTTCGGTTGGAATCATGAAATAAAGCTGGACTAAAGCAGTAACAGTAATTTTAACAAAAAAAGAGGCTGTCCAATTCGGGCAGCCTCTTTTCATTTGTGCAACGCTACAATGACTATGCTTTTTTGCGATCGAACAGTTTGTTGGCTATCTGCAAAAGCATGCCGATAGTATTGGCAATATTTTGCAGCGGTTCTTTAATTTCCTTACTCACTAGATGTTCCAGCTCCGCCACATCATCGATCGTTGATTCTACCTTTTTAGAGACCGTGGTCAGCGTGCCGCTGATTTCAGAAACATTACCTAAAATCTCCGGCAGATCCTCGTTTATTAAGTCCAGCGCTTGATTGGTCTTTTTCAACGTATCTTTTAAGCGCAAAACCACAGGGATGGTTAAATACACTAACACCGTCAGCGAAAGCAAAAACACAACAAAGGCTATTTCCCAGGCCATAATGAACTCCATCATTCAAATAGACATAACTTCTAACGATTATCAGGCGTCGTCCTTATCCGCTTTCTTCTTGGTCGTCCGGCGCCGGCGCGGGGTTTTAGGGGTTTCTTCCTTGACCTCCTCTTCGCCGCCGGCCATTTCAGCCTCAAATTCTTTTTCTTCGCTGGCCAGTTCCTGCTCGAACATGCTCTTGCCGCGCTCAATAGTTTCGGAAATCTTAGAACGTAAATCGCCCAAATCCGCTTTTATCTTTTCCAACTCTTCCTTGGCCTTGTCTACCAAATCGTCGCTTTCCCCTTTTAAATGTTCCCGAATATCTTCGCCGGTTTTGGGAGCAAATAACACGCCCAGCGCCACACCAACCAGGCCGCCCAACAAAAAGCCCTTAAAAAGATCGCCACCATTACTTGCCATGACACCCTCCTGTAATTACGGTTTTAAACTTAATCGACTTCTTTTGCAGGAAATTAAGCAAAGCAATTCAATAATACAATAAATTTACACATCCGTCCTAAATAATGTTTTTGAATTGCCACTATCTTTAGATAGTGGTCAGTAAATGTCACAGAAGTGTTAAGGCTTTAGCCTAACACAGCAAAGGGAGTTATTATTTTAGGGCTAAAGCCCGTTATTGTTTTGATTTCATCACCCACTATCTAAAGATAGCGGCTATTTATAAAAAAATGAAAATCATACATAGGCATACGGGTTGTTTTTTGAAAATGCCTGATTTGTGTCGCTATCTTCAACAGAAACAACATGAATTAATCCATTTATATTTGAGTCTGCTCTAAAAACCAGTTTTGTCATTTTGAATCCCGATTCATCGGGATGAGAAATCTTATATCCTCAATAAAAACAATAGATT
>CAZIBE010000043.1:0-31571 GCA_964536685.1 uncultured Calditrichaceae bacterium
GGAACCACTTCGTGGTGGGAAAATGACAGTGAGCGACCTTTTTAGAGTGAACTCAGATATAGCAAAGTATATAAATCGATCAGCAGTGCAATGTGCGGTTTATTAAAAAGGTTCGGGTTTAATATCAGCCGGCAGGCTGATCCGCCTATTGGCGTGACCTCGGGGCGCCGGTAAACCGGCATTTTTAACTTGCCACGGGGTTATTCATTTTAGCGGAAAAGATTAATAGCCGCTAATTTTTTGATGATAGTAAATTTGCAATGCACGGCTGAGGTGGATAAATTTGCGCCGTACATCTTAACCGCCAACTCAACAACGGGCTGTCAGTGAAAACAATCTTTTTCATCAGCATTCAATTAATTTTTATTTTAACGCTTTGCACGTCCTGCAATGAATCACAGTCTCCCAAAACCTACACGCCGGCGCAGCGGGATTCGCTAATTCAGACATTTCAGCGCTATCTTAAACAAACGGAATACGATTTTAAACATGCCGACTGGTCACCGTTAACGGAAGAAGATAAGGCGTCGTTCGAACATTTGAACTATTTCCCCTATGATCCGTCCTGGCGCTTCGAGGGACCGATATATGTTTATAAAGAACAGCAATCGGCCACCGTCTTGGGTACTAAATCCGGAGATATTCGTCCGGCGCTGCGTTACGGCTATTTTGAATTTAAAAAAAACGGCAAGAATTATCGTCTCGAAGTGCTTAAAATATTGCCGAGCAAACCGGGGCGCACAGCCCATCTGTTTATGGGCTTTTGGGATAAAACATCCGGGAAAGAAACTTACGGCGGCGGTCGCTATATAGATATAGATGAGAACCGGCAAAATCATTATATCGTGGATTTTAACTACGCCTACAACCCCTACTGTGCCTACAGCCACCGTTACAGCTGCGCTATCCCGCCGTTAGAAAATCGGCTTGATCTGGCCGTAACCGCGGGAGAGAAAAAATTTACGCCCCATCACGCACAGAAGGATGTAAATAATAAGAGACCATAATAAAAGACAGGTAAGCGCAATGAAAAAAATGTTAGAAACCGCACAAACGGCGGTAACGCAGGCTGCGGAAGTGTGTCGCCAGATCCAGGACCAGTTAGTAAAAGAAGATACGCTGCTTAAAAAAGATCGCAGTCCCGTAACCATTGCCGATTACGCCTCGCAGGCCATCATTTGCCGCACATTGAAGGAACGCTTCCCGGAGATTTCCATTGTGGCCGAAGAAGATGCGGCCGATTTACGTCTGTCGGAAAACCGCGAACTGTTGGAAAAGATCGCCTCTTTTTTGCCGGACTGGACACACGAAGAAATATTAGAAGCCATCGACATGGGCAACGGCCGGCCGGCCGCGCTGTTCTGGACGCTGGACCCCATCGACGGCACCAAGGGCTTTTTGCGCGGCGATCAATACGCTGTGGCTTTGGCCTTAATTAAAGACGGTCAGCCGCAGTTGGGCGTTTTGGGCTGTCCCAATCTGCCGGCGCCTTCCGCGGAAAAAGACGGTACGCTGGCTTTTGCCCTTAGCGGACAAGGAGCCTATGTGCGTGCCTTGCACGGGACGGAGGAAACCGCCGTGCATGTATCGCCAAACGATGCGGCCGGCGACGTACGTTTTTTGGAAAGCGTGGAAGCGGGACACGCCAATCACGGTTTGCAGGGGCAAGTGGTCGGCGCCTTTGGGCAGCGCGCCAAAGCGGTGCGTTACGACAGTCAGGTGAAATACGCCGTGCTTTCACAAGGCCTGGCCGATGTCTATTTGCGTCTGCCCAATCCCAAACAGCCCGATTACCGCGAAAAAATCTGGGATCATGCGGCCGGCGTGGCCGTAGTGCGCGAAGCCGGCGGGCAGGTGAGCGATATGTTCGGCCGCGAACTGGATTTTAGACAGGGTAAAAAATTACTGAATAATAAAGGCGTCATTGTGACCAACGGTTTGCTGCATGAAGAAATCATTTCCCAAATTAAACAAGCCACAGAGGAAGCCTGAATATAATGCTCGAAACGGCAAAAAAAGCGGCCTACGCCGCCGGCGATATTTTGCGGGAACATTTTGGCCGCGTACCGGCGGAGGCTGTGCGCCAGAAAACCAAAAATGATTTTTTAAGTTTTGTGGATGAAACTTCCGAACAGGCGATCATCGAGGTCATCCGCAGTGTGTATCCGGGTCATGCCTTTTTAGCTGAAGAACAGGGCGCCAGCGCTCAACAAAGTCCGTATCGCTGGATCATCGATCCTTTAGACGGAACCAAAAACTATATTGCCGGCATTCCGGTCTTTGCCGTTTCCATCGCCTTAGAGCATGAGGGAAGCCTCAAGTTAGGCGTGATTTACGATCCCATGCGCGACGAGATGTTTGCGGCACAAGACGGCCGCGGCGCCAGCCTGAACGGCCAGCCCATTACAGTAAGCGGCAAAGCGGCGTTGGCCGAATGTCTGCTGGCCACCGGATTTCCTTTTAAAGCCAAGCATTTCCTACCGCAATATCTTTCCGCCTTTAATGATTTGTTTTTAGCCTCCGTCGGCATGCGCCGCATGGGGGCGGCGGCCATCGATATGGCCTATTTAGCGGCCGGACGTTTTGACGGCTTCTGGGAAATCGGCCTCAGCCCCTGGGATGTAGCAGCCGGAACGGTAATCATTCGCGAGGCCGGCGGACAGGTAAGCGATTTTTGGTATGGTAAGGATTTTGTATTTAATAATTATCTGTTAGCGTCCAACGGATTAGTTCATAAAGAAATGGGCGCTATTTTGCAGAAGTATTTTTCATCTTATACAGCGGTTTACGAAGGAAAGGGAGAATAGCGGTGGTTACGCCAAGTATTTCCAAGAAAAAAGGGGAACGCGGCGCGCTGAGCATCATGGCCTGTAATTCTGGCCAAGGACTGGCCCAGCGCATCGTAAAACATTTGAATAACATTATCAGTGAAGAAAAGGGTAGCGGTCAGCCGATTTTTCGTCTGACGGAATCGGAAGAAATCGTGTTTGCCAATGGTGAGATCAAAACCGTAATTAAAGAGAATATCCGCGGCGACGATCATTATATTGTGCAATGTTTGGACGATCCGCAAAGCGGTCATTCCGTTAACGATAACTTAATGGCCCTACTTACGGCTGTCAATGCCGCCTTCCAGTCCGACGCGGATTCTATTACCGTAGTTATTCCGCAGTATCCGTATTCCCGTCAGGAGCGCAAGAAGACGCGTGAAGGCATTACCGCTAAACAGGTGGCGCAGTTTTTAGAGGCGTCCGGCGCCAATCGGGTTATTACGCTGGATGTGCACGCCGAAGCCATTATGGGTTTTTTTAGCCGGGCAAAATTGGAAGATTTGCATGCGTCGCGCACCATTTTGGACCACTTTAAATCCAAATACGATACGTCAAACCTGGTGGTAACTTCGGCCGATGTGGGCGGTGCCGACAAAGCGCGCTTTTATTCCAAAGAGCTGCACACGGACTTAGCCATTGTGGATAAGGCGCGCGACTACTCCCATGCCAGCGTGGTGGAAAGCATGCGTTTGGTCGGTAATGTTAAAGATAAAGACGTATTCATCCCCGATGATATGATCAGTACCGGCGGAACCATCGTTAACGCTTCAAATCTATTGAAAGATCACGGCGCCCGGAGGATTTATGTGGCCTGTAGTTTACCCTTTTTTAATGGGAACGCCGTAGAGAGGCTGGCCGACGCTCATGAAAAAGGTATTATTACACGCGTCTTTGGCACCGACGCCGTAATGCATGGCGTACAGTTTTGTCAACAATACACCTGGTATGAAGAAGTATCCATTGCGCCGCTGTTCGCCAGGGTAATTTACAATATTAACGCCAAACGTTCGGTGTCCGAGTTGCTGCGTTAAAAATGCAATCCGTTGCGAAGCCTTAAAGGCTTCGCAACGATTTTTATAAACGTTTTTTGTAAACATTCCCAAGTTTTGTTTTTCCTTTTACTTTGCCTGTTTATCTCTGTAGCTTTCTTCCAAATTCCATGTTAAACCAATTAGCGTAATGCATCATGAAAATGTTATTGTATGCTTTACTATTATTTACCGTTGGCTGCGCGCCGCAGGCTCAAGGACAAAAAGTGCGCCCGGCGGCGGTAGCCGGCGGATTTTATCCGGCTAATCCGCAAGAACTAACCGCTGTGGCGGACGGCTTTTTGGCCCGTGTACATGCATCAAAAATTGCTGTAACGCCAATTGCCTTAATTGCGCCTCACGCCGGTTATGTTTACTCCGGCGCTGTGGCTGCGGAAGCCTTTGCCCAGCTAAAAGGGCGAAACGTGCAGCGCATAGTGATAATAGCTCCTTCCCACTATGAATATTTTACCGGCGCGTCAATTTACGACGGCCGGTCTTACACTACCCCGTTAGGCAGAGTGACTGTAGACCAATCCTTTGCCAAGCAGCTTGCTAAAGAGAGCGCGCTGATTTTTCGCTCCGGCAGAGGGCATAGTCTTGTGAATGGTCGCGGCGAGCACGCAGTGGAAGTGGAACTGCCCTTTTTGCAGCGTACATTAAAATCATTCACGCTGGTGCCGATTATTATGGGCGATCAAAGTTACGAAACCTGCCGCGCCTTAGGCGTGGCCCTGGCGCATATGATTAAAGACCGCAAAACGGTCATTGTGGCCAGCTCTGATCTGTCTCACTACCATCCCTACGAAGATTGTGTCCGACGGGATAAAAAGGTGCTGCAAGCCATTAAAGAGTGGGATTATTACAGTCTGTCTAAAAATTTTAACGCCCGCATCTGGGAAGCCTGCGGCGGCGGGCCGGTTGTCGCGACTATGATCGCCGCCGAGCGCCTGGGCGCCAATAAAGCGCAACTGCTCAAGTACGCTAATTCCGGCGACATACCGGGCGGCGAAAAGTCGCGCGTGGTGGGATACTCTGCCTGGGCGTTGTACCATGACGCCGAAGTGGAAAACACAGGGGAAAACGGTTTTAGCCTAAACAAAGCGCAACAGAAAGCGCTGATGCAAATTGTCCGTCGGGCCGTGGAAGAGGCTGTACGTGAAGGGAAAAAATATGAACCGCCGGCGCCGCCGGATGAATCCCTGCGCATCGATCGCGGCGCCTTTGTAACGCTGAGTGAAAACGGCCAATTGCGCGGCTGCATTGGTTACACTTCCCCGGTAAAGCCGCTCTATTTAACGGTGCGCGACGTGGCCGGGGAAGCCGCTCTGCACGATCCGCGTTTCTCGCCGTTAAGCGAACGGGAATTGCCGTTGCTGCATTATGAAATTTCCGTTTTGTCGCCCTTCCGTCATGTGCTGGATGTAAAACAAATTAAGGTGGGCCGCGACGGCTTGCTGATTAAAAAAGGCAATTACACAGGCTTGCTTTTGCCGCAGGTGGCCGTGGACTGGAAATGGGATCGCCGGACCTTTTTGCAGCAGACCTGCCGTAAGGCCGGTTTGCCCCTGGACGCATGGAAAGATGCGCAGACAGATATTTTTAAGTTTAGCGCTTTTGTTTTCGGAGAAGAGTAAACCTGCTTCCATCCGCTAAAATAAATAGTATGCTCACGGACAAGTTTAAAAGCATTAGCAACCAGGCCGCATGGTAAAATCCGTACAAAGGAATCAATATCGCGCTGAAGAATAAGCTGCTAAAAAAGGCTCCGGATAAGTCAATACTGTAAGGCGCGCCCATATTGGAGGCCTCTTTAAGATATAATTTAGCGGCCAGCGGGAAAATGGCTCCGCCGATCATGCCCGCCATGGCGGCTAATAAAAAATAGCTTGCTTCCCCGACATCATTTTTTGCCAAAACAAACAACAGGGGGGCCAGCCCGGCGCTTACGACGTGTAAAATAATTAGCGCTGAAGACAGGTTCCCGGGCGGCCGGCGCAGAGCCAGCCAACTGCCCAAAGCCATGCCTCCCATCATGGCTGCAATCAGCAGGGCAATTTCCAAATAGAGCGAACCAAAGGCAATCTGGTAGAGAATCAGTAAAATAATCTCCAGCGCCATAACAGAAAACCCCATCACAAAAAGCGAATACCCGGCAAAGAGGAGCATTTGTCCGGAATTAAGGCGTCGTTGCCGTACACAATACAGTAGCAGCGGCAGCAAAAATACGGGCGTCAGGTACCAGGCAAAGGGAATGTGTGAAAGATGCCGGAGGAGAGCAACAAAGCGCGCCGAGCGTTGCGCTCCCTGTAATGTCAAATTATAGTAATAGGCCTGCGGTTTTAAATCATTGTTAAGCGGCGCCTCCTGTTGCGCGGTAATCGTTTGCTCTAAATCGGCCAACCGTTCCGCAGACAAACGATATGGAAGAAAGGCGGCGTTGACATAGCGCGTTTGGATTTGCTTTTGGCGTAAACGTTTAATTAGAAGCTGCGCCGAAAAGTGTTTTAAAAGCGAATCGTCAGAGGCCAGATAGTACAGCGGATTGCCGGGGATGAAGGCCACGAAATTAAAGGCCTTGCGCAAGCTGTGGTACTCACAACCCACCAGCCGGGCCAGCGGCGGACTAAAATAATTTTCCGCCCCGCGCGTAAAAAAAGAAAAAATACCGGCAGGTTTCAGATGACGCCGCACTAACTCAAAAAACTCCACTGTGTAAAAACGGTTTAATTGGGCGTTTAACGGATCGGGCAAATCGATGATGATTACGTCGTATTGTTTATTTGTAGATTTTAAGAAGCGCAGGCCGTCATTACGGTAAATCGTGACGCGCTTATCCCCGGTTAGTTTTTGCCAGATATCGGGGAAATATCGGCGGCCAATCTCTAAAACGTCCGGGTCCAGCTCCACATAATCCAATTTTCGCAAAGCGGGATATTTGAGCGCTTCGGTCAACGCTCCGGAAAATCCCCCGCCAATAAACAGAACCTGCTGCGGATGCCCGTGAAGCAGCATGGCCGGATGGGCCAGGGATTCGGCGTGCAGCCGGTCCAGTCGCGAATAAGCCAGCCGGCCGTTTTCCAGCACAATGGTATTTTCGGCTTGCTGCAGAACGGTCAGCCGACCGTAAGGTGAATCTTTAACCTGTAAAAGCTGAAATCCCGGAAAGAGGTTGTACCAGGCGCTCCAGCGCGGCAGCGTAACAAGCATCAAAAAGGCCAGGGCAGCGGCAAATAAGCGGGAATATTTTCGCGGAAGGAATAAAATAAAAGCCGAAAAAAGATTCATCAGACTCAGGCCGGCAATTATCCAACCCGGCCGAAAATAGATAATAACGGCTGCGGCCATTAATACTCCGCCTAAAGCGGAGGCCGCGGTTTCCAGCCAATAAACCGTGCCGGCGCTCTTGCTCAGGGAAAGTTGTTTTTTTGAGCGCAGCAAACGACTGCCCGAAGTGAATAAAGCGCCGTTAATCAGACAAAAGGGAGCTAATAAGACAATAGATGTAAACAGCGTGGGCACAAATCCCGGCAGCTCGCCAACGGCGGGATGCCAAAAGGGCGGACTGCGGCGGATTAAATAGAGCGTCATCGGTAAAAGTAAGGCGGAAGCGGTTTGTAGCCAGGCCAGCTGGGAGAAAATCTGTTTAGTGTTAAAAAAAGGCCGGCCGGCCAGATAGCTTCCTAAAGCTGTCCACATCAGCCAAAGGGCAAAAAAACTGCCTAAAAAAAGCTCGTTGCCGGTGAACAGGCTAAAAAATTCGCGCACAAATATAATTTGACCGGCAATGGCCGTGAAGCCCGTGATGAAAAAAACGAGGTAATATAATTTTGTGTTGGCGCTTGCTTTCATTTCAAACAGGTCCCGTTTAAAAAACGGATTCATGCTGGTTTACTGCTAAAATACAATTTTCGGCTTCACATAGAAAGGCCTTTCGAAAAAACGAAGCAGCGAATTTAATCATGGCGGCAACAGTGGTTCATGACCGATAGCGTTTTGAATCATATAATGACCCAGGACGCCAATGCCCAAGCGGGCGGCGGAGCATGTGCCGGCTGTAATTCGCCGGCCAACTCCAACAACAACAGGCCGGACGGGGTGTTCACAAAAAATAATTAAGCAACATTTTACTATGAAGATCGCTTCCCTTCATAGTAAAAAGGAACCGTTTTTTTATGCTTGCTGCAGTTCCTGCAAGTCGCTCATCACCTCTAAATGATGTTCTTTGACCTTAACTTTGGGGTAAATCTTTGCGACGGTTCCCTGCGGATCGATAATAAAAGTAGCGCGCACAATGCCCCAGAATTCCCTGCCGTACAATTTTTTCTTTTGCCAGACGCCGTAAGTTTCGCACAGGTTGCCGTCTTCATCGCTGAGCAGCGGGAACTGCACGCCGTATTTGTCGGCGAATTTTTTTTGCCGGGTCACGGAATCTTTGCTGGCGCCTAAAACAATCACGCCCTTTTGGCTGAAATCCGGCAAAGTCTCCTGAAAATTGCAGGTCTCGGTAGTGCAGCCGGGCGTCATGGCTTTGGGGTAAAAATAGAGGATTATCCATTTGCCGCGGAAGTCGGATAATTGTATTTTATTGCCGTCTTGATCAGGCAGGGCAAAATCGGGGGCTTTGTCTCCAACAGATAACATGTTTTTTCCTTTCCTTGGTTTTGTGTATGAGCTGTTTATGCATAATTGTCCGGCCTTTAGAGGGAACCGGGAGTTTATGGTTTTAGTTCCGGACCCCCAATAAAGGAGTTCTTTGCACCTTTGGAATAATTCAGAGTTATTGTTACTCGCTCCTTTAAAGATCAAAAATCTTTAAATGAAACCTTTGAAAAATTAAGTTTTGTTTACCCTCTCCCCGGCGAAAGCCGCCGCTTTTGCGGCCGTCCCCTTTCCCAAGTTTGGGAGAGGGGAGCCGAGGAGTGAGGGGTATAACGTTAAAAATAACTTGAATTTAGAGCGACTGTTTTTTATGCGTTTTACATACCATTAATTAAAATGGATCATATATGACTGTGCACAGATGGATTTTTTCAAAGGTTTCTAAATATTAAAGTTTACTCTAAAAAGGTGTTTGGAAAACGGCAAAACGGATTTCAATATTTTTATGCTGCAAGTTAAAATACATTTTAGAACCGTTTTCAACGGTTTCTGTAAACAAAAGCCTGAGTATTTTTTTGTTTTTAGAGTATACTCATATTTTAAATCTGATTTACCGCTATCTGCAAATTTATTACATAAAAGCATATTTTTCAAACAAGTACAACCGTAATAATATTCCTGGGTATGTTAAAAAAGTGGTGTGATGTTTAAGTAAGTACATATAAGGAGAGGCAAAATAAAAAATAAAAAAATACTTTCATACTTGCGAATTAGTAACTATATTCCGTATTACTAAAATTTGTTAACATTCCGGGGAGTTTCTGTGGCTCGAATTTCAACGGTGCTGTTTATCCTTTTGCTGTCGACTAACTGGGCGCTGGCTCAGTTAAACGATATGCCGGATTGGGTGCCCGATGCTGTCTTCTATCAAATATTTCCGGAGCGCTTTTACAACGGCGATTCGTCCAACGATCCCCGGCTGACCGATCAGATAGGTTCCTGGCCGCACGACCAGTCTTCGCCGTGGCGCTTGAGTCCGTGGACCTCGGACTGGTATAAGCTGCAGCCCTGGGAAAAAGCCAACGGGCATGATTTTTGGTACAACGTGCAGCGCAGACGTTACGGCGGCGACCTGCAGGGCGTGGTGAATAAACTAGATTACCTGCAGCGCCTTGGTATTACGGCAATTTATTTTAATCCCCTGTTTGAATCCCCTTCGCTCCACAAATACGATGCCTCCACTTACATTCACATTGATGATAATTTTGGTCCCAATCCGGCAAAAGATCGGCAAATAGTCCAGAAAGAAATTCCGGACGATCCCTCCACCTGGCGGTGGACCACGGCCGACAGTCTGTTTTTAAAATTGATAAAAGAGGCGCATCGCCGCGGCATCAGGGTTATTATTGACGGTGTTTTTAATCATGTTGGTCAAACGCACTGGGCCTTTCTGGATGTTAAAAAGAATGGGCCGCAATCCAGATTTAAGGATTGGTTTATCATCAAATCATGGGATAATCCGGCGACCGTGCAAAATGAATTTGACTATGCAGGATGGATGGGAGTGAAAGAACTACCGGAGTGGCGGGAGGATGAAAATGGGCTGGTTGAGCCTGTAAAGAAGCACATCTTTCATATTCTTCAACGCTGGATGGATCCCAATAACGACGGCAATCCAAGCGACGGCGTCGACGGCTGGCGTTTGGATGTGGCCGAAATGATTCATCATAATTTTTGGAAGCGCTTTCGTAAAGAGGTCAAGAGAATCAATCCGCAGGCCTATATTACCGCCGAAATTTTTTGGGATGACTGGAAGACTAACAAATTGATGGATCCGGCGCCGTGGTTGAAAGGCGATGAATTTGATGGTGTGATGAACTATCGCTGGGCGGCGTTGGCCGTGAACTACTTTATCGATCATAAAAATAAAATCAGCGCCGGTGAATTTGCCCGGCGGCTGCAAGCGCTGGATAAAAGCTATCTGCCAGCAACACGCTATTTTTTACAGAACTTAATGGATAGCCACGATACAGACCGCCTGGCCTCTAATATCGTAAATCCTGATTTGTTTTATGATAAACATGTGGGCGTTCCTGACAATCCCAATTATAATGTACGTAAACCCAATGCGCGGGAGTGGCGCATCTTGCGTTTAATAGCTCTGTTTCAGTTTGCCTCGCCGGGACCGCCGATGATTTACTACGGCACCGAAGCCGGTATGTGGGGCGGCGACGATCCGGACGACCGCAAGCCAATGGTTTGGCCGGAGCTGAAATATGAAGACGAAGTGGCCAACATGAGCCGCAAGCCCCGGCCCAGGGATATTGTCGCATT
The DNA here is from genome assembly GCA_964536685.1 of uncultured Calditrichaceae bacterium. Taxonomy (GTDB): domain Bacteria; phylum Calditrichota; class Calditrichia; order Calditrichales; family Calditrichaceae; genus CAZIBE01. The sequence continues at coordinate 10,796 of CAZIBE010000043.1, forward strand.
TGACCAGGAGTTGTTTGATTATTACCGGCGGCTGATTGAACTGCGTAAAAAACATCCGGCGCTGCGCAGTGGGAAATTAAAATGGTACCTTACCGACGATCAAAACGATTTGTTGGGCTTTTGGCGGCAGGGAAAAGAGGAAAAAGTACTAATTTTGCTCAACAATTCTTCCAAATTGCAAAAAATAAATATAAAAGTAGAATCACACAGCGCTGCGCAAGATATTTTGTCTGCGAAGCGTTTCCTGGTAAAAGACGGCTACATAAACTTATCGCTGCCGGCTAAAACGGGTGTTTTTTTAAAGGTGGATTAATTGGCGGTTAAGTCTTTGCTAAAGTGGTTTGTATTAGTTCTTGCCGTTTGGGCGTGTACACCAGCGCCGAGGCTGGACGATCAGACGATTGCCCTTGTAGGTGCAAAGCGCATCGATTTTGCCAGCTACAAGGCTCGTTACGCGGATTATCTGGATGTCACGTATATAAAAGATAATCTGCGTTCGCGGCGGTTGGTGTTAAATAATATGATAAACGAAAAATTGCTGTACGATTTTGACGACAACAGCGCTATCTATAACGACCACGAGTATCAAAAGGAGCAGGCCTGGGCGACCAAGGAAATGCTTTTGGGTTATGTTAAAGATCAGGAAATTTACGCCAAAATCACAGCCACCGAAGAGGAGTTACGCAAGGCCTTTGTGCGCATGAATGAGAAGATTGCCGCCCGTCATCTTTACGCGCCCAAGAAAGAGGAGGCCGATCGTTTATATGAAGCATTGATGCACGGCGCTGATTTTCAGACGCTGGCTCGGCAAACCTTTACCGATTCTGTTTTAAAGAACAACGGCGGTTATTTGGGCTATTTTAGCTGGGATGATATGGACCAGGCTTTCGAGGAAGCGGCCTACCATTTAAAGCCAGGCGAGATTTCCAAACCGGTGAAGACGGCTCAGGGGTACAGTATCATCAAAGTGGAAGACCGTAAAAAGGTGCCCATCCTTACGGAAAATATGTACTTGACAAAAAAACACGATCTGGAGCGTCTGGTTAGAATTTCCAAAAAGCGAAAGGCCGAAGAGGCTTTCGTCAAATCCATCTTTGATGAAAAGGCATTGGCCTTTAACGACAACAATCTGCAAGTACTTTTGCAGCGACTGCGTAATTCGTTCTCAAATAAACAGGATGAAACAATTGATTTAAACGCTCCTTGTGTCCAATATGGGGATAAAAAATATTCCCTTGGGAAAATAGAAGAAAAATTGCGGCAAATACCGGATTTTCATCTTAAAAAAATCCGGTCGTTAAAAGATTTAAGAGCGGCCCTTAAGGGATTGATCGTTCAGGAAAAATTATTGGGAATTGCTAAAAGTAAAAAATATGCCCGGGTGCCGGTTGTAAAAAAAGCACTGGCGAATGCGCATAATAATGTATATCTTAAATTCAAACGACGCGCCGTAGTGCAAGCGGTGCAAGTGCCGGATTCTCTATTACAAGTTTTTTATTATAAACATATTGATAAGTTCCAGACCGCTCCGCGGATACGTGTACGTGAAATTTTAGTGGACAATCAAGCCTTGGCTCTAAAACTGAAAGCGCGCCTGCTTAAGGGGGCATCGTTTGCAGAATTAGCCCGTAAATATTCTATGCGCAAGTGGTCTGCGCAGAACGGCGGAGATATGGGCTGGGCCGATGTGCAGCGTTTTGGCAATCTTAAGGACAAGCTTTGGAAAGCGCCCGTCAATTCTATAGTAGGGCCGCTCGAAATAAATAGGGTGTTTGGCTTGTTTGAAGTGCTGCAAAAAGAAAAACCACAGCCGGTACGGTTTGAAAAAATTCGTCGCAAAGTTCTGGAAACCTATAAAAGCGTTAACAATACGGAGTTGATGAGAACGTATTTGCAGGCCTTACGCAGCAGGGCAGAAATAAAAATAAACAACAAGTTGCTTAAAAAATTTGTTCTAAATTAGGAGTCGTTTATGAAAAAAGGGATACTTGCTCTCTTCTTTAGCGCCGTGTTTGCCGTTGGCTTGTTTGCCGGGACCACCGGTAAAATAGCCGGCAAGGTGACAGACAGGGCCACGGGAGATCCTTTGATTGGCGTTAATGTTTTTCTGGATAAAACGCCTTATGGCGCCACCACAGACGAAGACGGTAATTATGTGATTCTTAATATTCCGCCTGGTAAATATGTGATAGTGGCGCAGTATGTGGGTTACCGCGAAGTGCGCATTTCCAATCTGCAGGTTTCTATTGATTTGACAACGCGCCGCGATTTTCAGCTAAGCGAAAGCACGCTGGAACTGAGTGAGGCCATCGAAGTGGTTGGTAAAAGGGATTTTGTCCAAAAGGATGTCACCTCCAGCCAGGCGGCCATTTCTGCTGAAGAAATACAGGCCTTACCAGTGGTGGAAATGAGCGATGTGCTGCAATTGCAGGCGGGTGTTACGCGCGATGCCGGCGGCGGATTTCATATTCGTGGCGGACGCAGTAATGAGATCGCTTATTGGGTCAACGGTGTTTCGATTACCGATGTGTTTGACAACAGCCAGGGCATTGAACTGGACAACAGCAGCATTCAGGAATTGCAGGTAATCAGCGGAACGTTTAACGCCGAATACGGTAATGCCATGTCCGGGATTATCAATACGGTAACTAAAGAGGGTGGTCCGAATTACAATGGCAGTGTAGAGGTTTATTCCGGCGATCATTTGAGCAATTTCACCGAATACTTTGTTGGAATTGACAAGTTTAATCTCCTTACCGATTACAACCTGCGCGCTAATCTCAGCGGCCCGATTCCCTTCACTAAAAAGAAATTGACCTTTTTCGTCAACGGTCGCTATAATTATGACGATGGTTACTTGTATGGCCAGCGTTTTTTCAGCACTACCGGAGATACGCTCAATGGCGCGCTGGTACCGATGAACTGGAGCCGCCGTTATATCGGCCAGGGTAAATTGACCTACTGGGCGACGTCAACCATTAAGCTGAACGCTGAAATTCTGTACTCCAAGCGCGATTATCAGGATTATGACCATAGTTACAAGTGGGAGCCGGATGGGAATCTTAATAAATTCTCCGAAAGCTATAACACCTGGCTGCAGTTAACGCATACCATAAGTTCCAGAACATTCTATACGTTTAACGCTTCCTATTTTCAAAAAAGTTTTGATGAATATCTGTATAAAAATCCATACGACCCACGTTATGTTTACAGTGACACGCTACAGCCTATTGCCTACGCTTTTAGAACGGCCGGGACCAATCCGCATCGGTTTGCCCGCATGACGCGCACACTGGATTTTAAATTCGATTTTACCAGCCAGGTTACGGAAAACCATCTGGTTAAATTGGGTCTGGAAGGCAAGCGCCACAATTTGTCTTTTGATGATTACAGTCTGATTGCCAAACGAGTAAACGGAGAGATTGTCAGTCCCTATCAACCGGTTGTCCCGGCCGATACTTCTGTGAGGCGCGCAAAGTATGACCGGCAGCCATTGGAATTTGCCGCCTATATTCAGGATAAAATTGAGTATCAGGACATGATTATTAATATTGGACTGCGGTTGGACTATTTTAATTCCCGCGGCAAAGTATTGGTGGACCCCAGCGATCCGAACGTCTATTTCCCTTTAAGGGAAGAGTTAAAGGGCCTTAGCCTGGCTGAGCGCGAGCCGTATTTTTATAAGGATGCTAAACCCAAATATCAGCTCAGCCCGCGTTTAGGTATCGCTTATCCCATAAGCGCCGAGGGTGTTATTCACTTTTCTTACGGTCACTTTTTACAGATTCCCTCTTTTACCTATCTTTATGCCGGCGGCGACTACAAAGTGCCGGAAACAGGGCAGTTTTACGGGCCATACGGGAATTCAGATTTGCAGCCGCAAAAGACCGTCATGTACGAACTCGGCCTGCAGCAGCAAATCATGACGGATATAAAAATTGATGTAACCGGGTTTTATCGGGATGTGCGGGACTGGATTACTTCCGGCCCGTTAGTGCTCACACGCAACGGCGTTTCTTATTCTAAATATATTAATAAAGACTATGCCAACATTAAAGGCATCACGGTAGCTTTAAAAAAACGCTATAGCAATTACTATTCTTTTGATCTCAGTTATACATACCAAATTGCCGAGGGCAGCAACTCGTCGCCTGAAGAAGAGTTCTATTCGGAGATCGGCAACGCCGAACCAAAGCTTTATTTGCTGCCGCTGGATTGGGATCAGCGACATCTGTTGAATGTATCATTGTATGTGGGTACGGCAACCTGGGGCAGCAGCCTGCTTGGCCGGTTGGGCAGCGGATTGCCCTATACGCCGGAGATTACTCAATATACGGCGGATCGCGGGTTGTCCTGGGGACTGCAAAAGAACAGCCGGCGCCGCCCATATCAATTTACGGTCGATTTTAAAATGCATAAAAACTGGCAATTAATGGGTTATCGCTTTGTTACTTTTGTGAGGATATTCAACCTGTTGGATAGTAGGAATGCCATAAATGTATTCGGCGATACGGGAAAACCTAATTTTACCACCGTTAAAATTCCTGAAGATCCCACGAAGCGTCCAAACACGGTAGAAGAATACCGCCGCTATCCCTGGCACTACGGCGAACCCCGCAAAGTACAGTTCGGCGTGGAATGGACTTTTTAGTTAGAAGGAGTAACATAGATGAAATTCAGTAAAACTCTGACCTTTAATTGGATTCTGATAGCTCTGTTAAGCGGCGCCTTGCTGGCTCAGAACGGCGCCCCGTATGTTCCCGGCAAGGAACGCGGCGACCCTTCCTATCGCAAAAAAACACAAATGGAAGGAAATAATATCCGCACCACCATATTTAACTTTGGGCACACCGGCCGGACCGGCGGCGTACCAATTTATGAAGAAACGCCTTACGAATGGCCTAAAAATACCGGCAAGGTTTATTTGGCGCAAACTACGATTTTCTGGGGTGCAGAGGTTGTTGATGAAAACGGCGATATGCAGCATATCGTTATTGTGGATAATGGCCGCCAATCGGACCAGGGCAAGAGCTGGAACATCGAACCTGTGCCCGGTTATTTTAATCCCAATCAGGAAAGTATTGCTAATTCAGTTGACCCTAACTCATGGCCTGCTTTTTGGCCGGACAAAATGAATATTGACCCGGCCAGCGGCGCCGAACCTGGCTGGCCCGGCGCCTGGAACGGTTATTTTGGCATGAATAAATTCAACGCCGATCAGGAAATTTTTTACCGGGCTTCGGATGATCGCTATGATAACTATCTGTACTTCCCGGACTCGACCGATTTAACACGGCATGGATTGGGAATTATTATGGATGTGCGTGTCATGGCCTGGTCGCAGGTACTGGTCAGTGATGCCATTTACATTTTGCAAACGCTTAAAAATGATGGCACAAAGGACCTTGATAAATTTGCCGTTACTATTGGTATTGCCGATTTCGTTGGCGGGAACGGCGACTCTAACGACGATATTTCCGATTTTGATATTCTGCAGGATATCATGTGGAGCCGTGACAAGGATAATAAAGCCAAAACATTTGGTAATGATCCGGTTGGAATAGTTGGCGTCTCTTTGTTGGAAACGCCTGGAAACGCTAAAGACCGCATAGATAATGACGGCGATGGCGAAGATGGAAAAAAAATCAGTGAAGACATGCTGATGGGCGAAAGCGATCCCTCAATTCCTGATAACGACCCACGGCGCAGCGACGGAATAGACAATAATCGTAACGGGCTGGTTGATGAGAATGAAACATATGTTCCTTTTGGCAGCCAGGCCGGCGTAGGCTTTGCCGACGGCATTGACGGCAACGGCGATGGCGAAGAAGGCAGCCCGCTGGTTACGCAGGCCATGGTTGACCTGGCCGCTAATGATTATGTGACGGTAGACGGCCAGACTTACCATTGGAAACGCTGGCCAATCACGCCGGAGTTAGACGCCTTGCAGGACAGCGTGATCCATCTGATTATGGTCAGCACCGAAGATATCGGCCGGGCGTTTAAAGATAATATCGACAACAACAGTAACGGCGAAGAAAACAGCCCGGTCATAACGCAGGATATGATCAATACCGCTGCTAACGATTCGCCCTATTATCGCTATAAAATACCGGGCAGCAAAATCATTCTCTATAATGTAAAAGACGAAGACCTGGGCCTAAAGTATGCCGACGGTGTGGATAACGACGGCGACGGTGCCATAGATGAAGATATTGATGAGCATATCGATGAAATGATCGACGAACGGCGCGACGATTTTATTGACAATGACGGCGACTGGGACCCGTTGTTGGATGATGTTGGCGTGGATGGCATTGCCGGTACCAATGACCGTGGTGAAGGAGACGGCAAACCCACATCGGGCGCCGGCACCGACAGCCCGGGCGAACCTGGCATTGATGTGACGGACGTATCCGAAACCGACCAAATTGGTATTTCCAGCGCGGCCAGAACCCCGGCCGGGGGATTGAACATCAACAGCGACGCCACCATGTGGTTTGATTTTATGATTCCCGGCAAGTATTATGATCCGCGTACGGTGGTTGCCGGTGAGTATGATTTGTGGGTAACTTCCGGCTACTTCCCCATCCGCTCCGGGCAGAGCGAACCTATTTCCATGGCTGTAATCCTGGCTAACGGTCCGATGAATGATCCCAACGGCGAGGCGCGCAAAGCTGCGGTGCTTAAAAAACGCGTGCGCGCTCAGGAAACCTATAATAATGATTATCAATTCGCCAATGCCCCGATAACACCCAATTTAACGGCGGTGACGGGAGACAATCGGGTAACGCTTTACTGGGATGATTTGGCGGAACAATCATATGATTATTATATCTTTAAAATAGGGGGCCAACCCAACGACTTTGAAGGCTATCGTATTTACCGTGCGACGGATCCTGCTTTTGAAGATGCCTTGAATATAACGGATGCTTACGGCTCCCTTAAATTCCGCACTCCCATTAAACAATTTGATTTAATCGATGGTATTAAAGGGTTGGATTCCACCGGACTGGACGGGGCTCATTTTGTTTTGGGTAATGACACCGGTCTGCGCCATTCCTGGGTAGACAGCACGGCTAAAAACGGATTTACCTATTACTATGCCATCACATCGTATGATTTTGGTTTTCCTGAGGGAGAAATTTTACCAACGGAATGCCCTATTCGTGTCAATCTTAAACCGGATGGCAGCGTAGACCTTGGTCCGAATGTAGCGCGCGTTACACCGGAGGCGCCGGCAGCCGGGTTTGTTCCGGCGACTCTTGGCGAAATTCAACACGCCCAAGGTTCTTCTACCGGTTTGATCAATTGGGAAATAATCGATCCCAATAAAATCTTGGATAATCATACTTATTATATAACATTTGAAGATACACTTCGAGCTGGTAAAAACGGAGCGGCAGATACGCTAACCACACTAAATTTTACTTTAAAAGATTCCACGGCAGATAGTATTTTGATTTACAAAAGTGCTAATTTTGAACCGGATTTTGAGCAGCCGTTAACTGATGGATTCAGGCTTTCTTTTGAAAATGAAAAACAACTCGAATTAAACAAAAAGTTGTCTGGATGGAATGATCCGGCGGTACCTTCGTTTGTGTTTAAAAAGTTCACACAAAGTATCGGTCCGGACGGAGAATTACGAACCAACGATTATTATATCGTTTTTGGGAATATGGGATTCGGCAGGTCCAAAAAAGTGGTGCTGGAAGGAAATGTTTTCCCCGAAAAAGATGTAAATTTCAGAGTATTCAATAAGAACACCGGAGAAGAAGTCAATTTTGGCTTTGGCGAAATAGATACGGTTTCTGGTGGAGGTCCGGGAGTTTTTTCAGCAAGGGTTTATATCCCCTTTCCGCAATTCCCCAATATCCAAATTCCGCAATACGATAAAATTGTATTTTTAGAACCAAACGCTAACGATTCGCTTGTTTTTACCTGGCAATTCAGCCTGGGCGCCGCTCCGGACTCACTTACGCAGCGCTTGCCCCAACCAGGAGACACGGCAACCATTATCATCCGCAAGCCGTTTCTTTCTTCTGATGTGTATAGCTTTACCACGACGCGGGCCAAAATCAACAAGCAGGAAGCTAAAAGTGGTTTGAATAATATTAAGGTGGTGCCAAATCCGTATGTTGCCATGGCGCGTTGGGAGCCGAGGAATCCTTATAATTCCGGGCGCGGGCCGCGTTCCATTCATTTTACGCATTTGCCTAAAAAATGTACGATTCGCATATTTACCATTAACGGGGAATTGGTAGATACCATTGAAGTGGATAATCCGGAAGATAACGGCACGGCTTATTGGGATTTATTAACTAAGGACAACTTGTCTGTGGCTTATGGCGTTTACATATATCATGTAGATGCGCCGGGCCTGGGTGAAAAGGTTGGTAAATTTGCTATTATTAAATAACGTCAATATAAAAGGAGTAGAATGTGCGGCTGTTAAAAAAACTTTCGTTTATCCTGTTTATGCTTTTGCCGCTCTTTGTGTTTTCCGGCAGCGTAAGTAAAACAGGCACAACAGCGTCTAAATTTTTAAGCATGGGCATTGGTCCGCGGGCCATTGCCATGGGGGGCGCCTATAGCTCTGTTGCCAATGATGCTTCGGCTATGTATTGGAATCCCGCCGGCATTGCCGAGATAAACGGTAATCAGATTATCCTTACACAAACCAACTGGCTGGTGGATATTAAATTGAATTATCTGGGATTGGTTATGAAGGCAGGCGATTGGGGCGTGATGGGAATCAACGTTACGGCAGTAACCATGGGTGATATGGAAATCACGACGGAATTAAATCCGGATGGAACCGGGGACACCTTTTCTGCCGGGATGTATGCTTTTGGCTTCAGTTTTGCCCGCCACCTAACGCAAAATTTTATTATCGGCGCGAATCTTAAATATGTACGGGAAGATATTTCCAATTCATCCGCTCAGGGACTGGCGCTGGATATCGGTAGCATGTTCGTTACGCCGTTTTATGGAGTACGTTTTTCGTCAAGTATTAGTAATTTTGGTACAAAGATGCGCATGACGGGAGATGATTTGCTGATACAGCACGATCCAAATCCCAACAGTTTTGGCGACAACGCCAACCTGAACGCCTATTATCAAACCGATCAGTATGAATTGCCTTTGCGTCTGCAAATTGGACTGGCCAAAGATTTCACCTTTTTAAATGAACAACGCTTAACGCTTGCTGTGGATGCCGCCCATCCTAACGATAATACGGAATATGTGAACGTTGGCGGCGAACTGGCGCTTTTTAATGAGCGCGTGTTTGTGCGCGGGGGCTTTAAATCGCTTTTTATGAAGGACCGGGAAGAGGGCCTTGCTCTGGGCGTGGGTTACCATACGCCCATAATGACGGATTTTAACCTGGCGGTTGATTATGCATTCCAGAATTTTGTACATTTAGGCGATGTTCATACATTCGGATTTGTAATTACATTTTAAATCACTTTATTTTATTAATTTAACCACGTATAGAATTATGGAAGGAGGTGAAGAGGAAAAGTCAAACAGTTAACAAAAATGGTTAATTTTGTCAAAACCTAACTTATTTTAGGAGGTACCAAATGCGGAAACTTTTTTCTGTATTAACAGTAATTTTTGTAGTTGCTTTTGCCGGCAAAATATTTGCCGATGTTGTCATCAATGAAATTATGTACAATCCGCAAGAGTCCGGAACGGACAGCACCGAATTTATCGAATTGTATAACACAGGCGCTACAGATGTGGACATAAGCGGCTGGTATTTTACCCAAGGTATTGTTGATACGATACCGGCAGGAACGACGCTCCCAGCCGGCGGGTTTTTTGTGGTGTGTGGTAATTTGAATGCTATGACGGCGTTTTATGGGATATCATCTAATATTCAGCAATGGTTTTCTGGCGGATTAAGCAACGGCGGAGAAGATATTACCATTAAAGATGCTTCCGGTGTGACGGTTGATTCCGTTAATTATGATGATTACGACCCCTGGCCGACTTCGCCGGATGGCAATGGTCCTTCTCTTGAGTTAACCGATCCCAGCTTGGATAACAATCTGGCCACCAGTTGGGCTGCCAGTGCTGCCAACTCCATCGGTACACCGGGTGCACTGAATACGCAGTATTTTGACAATGCCAGCGTTACCATTACTATCGACATGAGTATTCAGGCTAAAAAAGGAGATTTTGATACTGATACGGATGTGGTGCACTGCGTTGGCTCTTTGACTACACCAGCCTGGGCCCCGGGTAAAACCTTTCCTATGACCAATAATGGCGACAGCACGTACACGGTTGTGTACCGCGTTAAAAAGAATACAGACTATGAGTTTAAGTTTGTGATTAACGACGGTACATGGGAGTCGGTTGCCAATCGTCCGTTGAATGTTACGGGTGATACAGTGTTGGATACATTCTTTTTTAACGATGAAAGTTCCTATGTTGCACCGGTTAATTTAACGTTGTCTGTAAATATGGCCGTTCAAATTGCCGAAGGCAATTTTAATCCCACTACAGACGTTGTACGCTGTGCCGGCGCATTTCAGGGCTGGAACCCCGGAGCGGCTCCGGATATGGTCAATGCCGACATTAATGTGGATAGTATTTATACGGTCACTTATCAGGTAACGCCCAACACCACTTATGAATACAAATATGTAATCGGAACCGACTGGGGTGTTCAGGAGACAAATAACCGTTCGGTTACTGTGAGCGATGCGGACCTTATATTGCCTACCGTATGGTATAATGACGATAGCGTGGTTACCATTCATGCCGACGGCAACATCAAGTTTATCGTGAATATGGATGTAATGGCTGAAGTTGGTATTTTTAATCCTGCGGCTGATTCCGTTCATGTACGCGGTGATTTTAACGGATGGAATTCTGATGATGCAGCCCGTTCTCATCTGGAGCAGAATTTCTCTAATCCGTTGAACTGGTTTCTTAATGTGCCTTTTGTACAGTATGGCGTAGGCGATCCTATTTTTTATAAGTTCTATGTACAGTTGGCCAATAACGTCGTTAACGGCGTAACCTGGGCCGATGGCTGGGAACGTCCTACAGGTACCGGCGGCGGAAACCGTGAAGCTCATTTTGAAGGCTCCCCCACGCAGGAATTAAACGCCGTTTATTATGATGGTGTTGATCCGGAATGGGTAATTCCGACGGGGAAAAATTTACAGGTAACCTTTAATGTAGATATGACCCCGGCTGCAGATCCAACATTACAGGCCATACCCTTTGATGCTACTCAGGATACCTTATATTGGATTTGCGAAGAACCGGCATTTGTTGTTACACAGGGCTGGGAAGATTCCGACAATATGAAAGTGCTACAACTTACCGATGCGGATGGCGATATGATTTATTCCGGAACGTTAACAGTGGCCGAGCCCTCCTGGAATGCGTTTGTTTACCGCTATGGCTATATCCATGCCGCTGACGGTAGCTGGCAGTTGGAACCGGCAGGTTTTTCTGATTTTGCTTATCGTGTTCGCTATGCCGGCCAGGATGCCGCCCGCAGTTTCCCAACCAATCCGTGGGAAATGCCGATGGATACCTGGACCAATCAGGAAATTAAAAGCGATCAGGAAAGCGATCCCTATACTTCGTATACGGCTATCGGTGACGAACCGCAGACGTTGCCAAAAGCTTATGCTTTAAACCAGAACTATCCGAACCCCTTTAACCCCTCAACCACGATCAACTTTGCTCTGGTTAAGGCTGGCAAAGTAAACTTAAGTGTTTACAACGTGCTGGGACAGAAAGTAGCCACCCTGTTGAATAATGAACTGGCTACGGCAGGAACGCACGCTGTTAAATGGAACGGGTTGGATGATACAGGCAACAAGGTTGCTTCCGGTGTTTATTTCTACAAACTGGAAGCCGGCAACTTTACTTCAGTTAAGAAAATGATTCTGATGAAGTAAACGATTGTGTTTTATTTTATGCCGGTCTCTTTTCGGGGAGACCGGCATATTTTTTAATATGAGTTTCATTTCTGTTTATGGCGCTTTTATTCAATCCATGGTCAAGCCCGGCTCTTGTTCCCCCTTGTAAACAGGCGTCAGGCCCGAACATGGATTAAAATATCCAAAAAAATCTTTTAACCGTAACGCGGGAGTCTTATGGCTTTCATTGATTATCTGATCGTAGTTGTTTACCTGGTGGCTATGGTGCTGATTGGGTTATATTTTCAGAAAAAAGCTTCCAGCGGCATTGATTCCTATTTTTTAGGCAAACGTAATATTCCCTGGTGGGCATTGGGCGCTTCGGGCATGTCCTCTAATCTGGATATTAGCGGCACAATGATTAACACGGCCTTTGTCTTTGCTTTGGGCGCCAGCGGATTTTTTATTGAGATTCGAGGCGGCGTTACGCTGATTATGGCCTTTTTAATGATTTTTCAGGGCAAATGGAACCGCCGGGCGTTGGTGATGACCCTGGCCGAATGGATGCACTTCCGCTTCGGCAAGGGCCGGCAGGGCGACGTGGCCCGTCTGATTGCGGCCTTTTCCATAATTATCGTAACCGTTGCCATGATTACCTATTTTGCCATCGGTTCGGGTAAATTTGTGGGTGAGTTTTTAGGCATACCGGATTTTGCCGGTATGTCTTCTCAGTTTTGGGCGGCCACGCTGATGATTGCCCTGGCCATGATTTACACCGTAGCCAGCGGTTTGTACGGTGTGGTGTGGACGGATGTGTTTCAGGGGACACTTATCTTTGGCACTATTTTTTATATTTGCGGAGTGGCCTTTTTTAAGTTTAATCTGCCTGAGGTGTTTAATGTTTCCGTGCCCATGCGCGACGGTTCGTTTATGGCTCTGCAAACCACGCGCGAGGCCTGGACCAGCATGATCCCGCACTGGACGCTCAACCTGCCGGCAGACTCGCTCTATTCCATTTACAATCTTTTTGGCATCGCTATTTTATTCTACCTGATTAAAGTAATCATCGAAGGCAGCGGCGGTACAAGCCAGTATATGATCCAGCGCTTTTTTGCTTCGCGCAGCGATCGCGAGTCGGGGCTGCTTTCATTGTTCTGGACATTTTTACTTTCTTTCCGCTGGCCTTTTATTGCGGCCATTGCTACTATGGGTGTGGTCCTTGGCACACAACAGGGCGTGATTCAGGATCCGGAAAAAGTTTTGCCGGTAGTGATTAATCAATTGGTGCCGGTGGGCGTAAAGGGGTTGCTGATTGCCGGCCTAATGGCCGCGGCCATGTCCACTTTCGATTCGACGGTGAACGCCGGAGCGGCCTATTGGGTAAAGGATATTTATCAAACCTATTTAAATCCAAAAGCAACGGAAAAACAATTATTGAGCCACAGTCGCTGGGCGTCTATTATCATTGTAGTGCTGGGACTGGGTTTTATGCTGCTGATTAAAAATATTAATGAAATCTGGGGCTGGATTACTTCCAGCCTGGGCGCCGGCTTGCTCATCCCGACCATGGCCCGCTGGTACTGGTGGCGGATGAACGGCTATGGTTTTGCCGGCGGAACTATTTTTGGTATGGTGGCGGCGGTATTGCAACGGATGTTTTTACCGGACATCCCCGAATATTACGCCTTTACAATTGCCACGTCGGCCTCGTTATTAGGAATGATTATCGGCACCTATGCGGCCCCTCCCACAGAGGAAAAAGTACTGTTGGAGTTTTACCGGCGCACACGGCCTTTTGGCTTTTGGGGGCCGGTTCGTAAAAAGATAGCAGCCGAAACGTTGACTAAAATAAACAAAGAAAATAAACGGGATATCCTGTCTACTTTTTTTGCCGTACCCTGGCAAATCGTGTTGTTTTTGAGCGGGATGGCCGTCGTTCTTAAACGCTGGGACGAGTTGTTGTGGCTGGGTATAATGTTGGTTTTGCTCTCGACGGGCTTGTACTTCAACTGGTTCCGTCATTTGTCAAGCGAAGTAAAAGTAGAATAGTGTACGAACATAACTTATCAACAATGCCGGATGCTCTTGAAAACAAATGCTAATAAAGCGCTAACAGTCTTGAAATGGGCTTTCTTTCGAACGTTATTGTTCTTAAGTTTTATAATTATAATAAGTTGCGCCAAAGAAAAAGAAAAAATCGTGGTCTGGTCGTCTTTGCGGCCGGTAGAGAGAGCCTTGCTGGACTCGCTTTTACACAAGTTTTCCACAATTTATCCACAGTACGAGTTTCGCCAGCTTTTTTACGCTCCGGAGGAAGCCAGAACCAACTTTATTATCAGCGCTTTAGCCGGAAAAGGTCCGGCCTTGTTGCATGGCGCCAGCGATAATATAGGCCCCTTGGTGGAACTGGATGTCATCCAGCCGATGGAGGATTTATTTGATCAAAATTACCTGAATCAATTTCTTTCCAAACCACTCAAGGCCAATACCTGGTTCCGGGGGCATTTATATCAGGTGGCCGATCGCGTGGGCAATCATCTGTGCCTGGTTTATAATAAAAAATTAGTGCCCCATCCGCCGCGCACATTTTCGGAATTGATTGCCATGGGCAAGGAGTTGACCAAAGATACGGACGGCGACGGTAAACCGGATCGTTATGCCCTGGCCTGGAATTACACCGAACCTTTTTTCGCCATTCCCTTTATCGGCGGTTACGGCGGCTGGATTTTCGACAGTCTCTACCATCCTACGCTGAACACTGAGGCCACCGTAAAAGCGGCACAATTGATTTATGATCTGGCCAATAAATATAAAATTATTCCCAAGGAGTGCGATTACGAAGTGGCCAATGCTTTGTTTAAGGATGGCTTGTCGGCGATGATCATCAACGGCCCCTGGTCGTGGGCTACCTATAAAAAGGACGGTCTTAAAATAGGCATCGCGCGCATCCCTAAAATTGACGAAACGGGTTTGTGGCCTACGCCGCTGGTTTCGCCTATGGGCTATTCCATCAATAAAAATGTTGGCGGTGAAAAATTAAAGGTGGTTACAGCATTGATTCGCTATCTGACCAGCGCGGAAACGGAATTGCGTTTTACGCGCATTGGCGCTTCCATTCCCTCGATAACGACCGCTTATGACAGCCCTGTAGTTAAAAACGATTCGCTGATTCAGGCGTCTATCGATCAATTAATGGTTGGCCGTCCCATGCCGGTGGTAACGGAAATGCGCTGGATTTTTGACGCCATGCGCCCAGCCTATCAGGGAATCTTTACCGGTCATGTTACGCCGCGGGAAGCGGCCAAAGAGATGCAGGAACTGGCGGAGAAACTGATTAGGGAAAACAGAGAGTAAAAGTAATTACGAATTATGAAGGCATTAATTGTTTAATAACTTAATGACTATTAACTAAATAGCAAAATGTCCGTAGAAATATATTCAAAAAATAACCGACTGGTGTATTTGTATGTGATGCCCGCAATCATCGTGATGGCGCTGGTGGTGCTGTATCCTTTTATTTATAATGTAGTGATTTCTTTTACTAATATGAATCTTACGCATTTTCGGGATGCCCACTTTACCGGCCTTAAGAATTACCTGTATGTTTTGCGCGACGGCACATTCTGGTACTTCTTTTTTAAAACCATTTTGTGGACGGTTTTGAATCTGGTTTTTCATGTGGGCATCGGCGTCATGCTGGCCTTGATTATCAATGAAAATATTAAAGCCAAATCCTTTTTCCGGATATTGCTGATTCTGCCCTGGGCCGTGCCGCAATACATTACAGCGTTAACCTGGCGCGGGATGTTTAACAGTGAGTTTGGTCAGGTTAATCTGATTCTTTCTCATTTGTTCGGGTTGGAAATCCCCTGGCTGTCCACCGAATGGGGCGCCTTTGCCGCCTGCCTGATTACCAATATCTGGCTGGGCTTCCCCTTTATGATGATCATAGCTCTGGGCGGTTTGCAGAGCATTCCGCAAAGTTTGTACGAAGCGGCCGAGATTGACGGCGCCTCGCGCTGGAGCCAGTTTAAAAACATTACCGTGCCTTTGTTAAAACCGGTGATGGTGCCGGCCATCACGCTGGGCGTAATCTGGACGTTTAATAATTTTAATGTGGTCTGGCTGGTCAGTAACGGCGGCGAGCCGTCGGATATGACGCATATTTTAGTGTCGTGGGTATATAAGTCCGGTTTTACTTATTTTCGTATGGGCTATGCTGCGGCCTTTTCCATGATCATTTTTGGGGTTTTGCTCTTGTTTAGCTGGAAGTTTATTAACCGAACCAAAGCGACAGAGAATATTTATTAAGGAATTAAGGCTGGCTTTAAGTTAGTTAATATTGCACTGTTTTAAGTAGTCCCCTCCCCCAGCCCCTCCCCATTTTTCGGGGAGGGGAAACAGGGCAGGGGCAAACTCAACAGGATTAACCAAATATGTCCCTTTCATCTAGAAAAATGAAACCGTTGGAAAAAGTATTAGCTTACGGTATTTTAATCTTCTTTTCCCTGTTCGCCATTTATCCTATTTTAGTGGTTTTCTCGGTATCCATTCGTCCGGGTGATCGCCTGCTCAGTAAATCGCTGGCTATTATTCCAGAGAACTTTTCTTTTCAAACGTATGTGGATTTGTTTGTTAATCAACCCTTTTTGCGCTGGATGATGAACAGCCTGGTGGTTTCCATTGCCGTAACCGTATTTGCCGTAACGCTGGCCGCAACGGCCGGCTACGCCTTTTCGCGCTTCAAATTCCGTTTCCGCAATGCGTCGATGATCGGACTGATTACCACACAGATGTTTCCGGTAACCATGCTGCTGCTGCCGTTATTTATCATGCTGATAAAAATTGGCGCTTACGATAGCTACATGGGATTGATTATCGCCTATTCGGCTACGGCGCTGCCCTTTACCATCTGGCAGATGAAGGGTTATTATGACACTATACCCATCAGTCTGGAAGAAGCGGCCACTATCGACGGCGCCAGCCAGTTCACTACTTTCTACCGGATTATTCTACCGCTGGCCTTACCGGCGGTGGCCATTACCGCATTGTTTTCCTTTATGACGGCCTGGTCGGAATATTTAGTGGCGGCGGTTCTGATTCAGGATCAGGATTTGTTTACTCTGCCCATGGGTTTAAAATTATTTTCCTCCAATATGGAAGTGGCCTGGGGACTGTATTCGGCCGGAGCTATTGTGGTCAGCATACCGGTGGTCGTGCTTTTTTTAAGCCTTAGCCGCTGGCTGATTTCAGGATTGACTTTGGGGAGCGTAAAGCAATGATTAAACGAATTACGGCCGCTATACTGATTGTTGGGTTGGCTACTTTATTATCATGCTCTAAAGCGGATCCTTTTACGGAATTATTGGCGCGTGTAGAAGGGGCGCCGGCCGGCCAAAAGGAGTCGGTGGTTAAAGCGTTTTTACAGAGGCAAAAACAGATACCGCTGATTAACGACACGACCGTAATATTTATTTTGCACAACTCCGCCCAAAAGCAACCCTTTCTTACCGGGGATATGGCCAACTGGCGGAAAGATTCTCTGCCTATGCAGCGCATCAAGGGGACAGATTACTGGTATAGAACGGTGCACTTCCCGGCGGACGCGCGTATTGAATATAAATTTGTTGCCGGCGGAAAGTTTTTGCCCGACTCCTTGAATGAGCTCACTTCGGAGGGCGGCTTTGGCGCCAATTCCGTGCTGCTGATGCCGGATTATACATTTCCGCAGGAAATTTTGTTTAAGCGGGAACATGCGGTGAGTGCGCTGGACACCCTGACCTTTGTCAGCAAAAAGCGGCACAACCGCCGAGCGGTTTTTGTCTATCGTCATCCGAAAGCCACGGCGCACAGCC
The DNA here is from genome assembly GCA_964536685.1 of uncultured Calditrichaceae bacterium. Classification (GTDB taxonomy): domain Bacteria; phylum Calditrichota; class Calditrichia; order Calditrichales; family Calditrichaceae; genus CAZIBE01. The sequence goes on from CAZIBE010000043.1 coordinate 28,545, forward strand.
CGTTGCTTTTGTTCCATGACGGAGCGGATTATCTTAAATTTGCCAAGGCGCAAATTATTTTAGACAATTTGATTGCCGACAGCGCCATTCCTGCGGTGAATGCTGTGTTTGTCAATCCCCGCAATCGCACGAAAGAGTACTGGCTGAACGAAGCCTTTCTGGATATGACCTTTAACGAGCTACTGCCCTTCATTCGCCAAAAATACGGTTGGCGCAAAGCGGCGCCGCTTTATATGGGCGGAGCTTCGCTGGGTGGTGAAATTTCATTATTAGCGCTTAAAAACTACCAGCGCCGCCTGGCCGGTGTGTTTTCACAATCAGGCGCCTTGTGGATCGAAAAGAATACAATTCTCAAAATAATCGCGGCTTTGCCGGGCATTCAGCCCAAACTATATTTTGACTATGGAACGTTTGAAAATCAACGGAGCACGCATGCCCGATTGCAGAAAATCTTAACAGAGAAAAAGGCGCATTATAAAATAAACCGCTGGCACGATGGCCACAACTGGGGCAACTGGCGGGGGCATCTGAAACACGCATTAAAATATCTTCTGACAAGAGAGGGAAGAAAATGATAGAAGAGCAAATTACGGAAAAAATAAAACGGCTGGGATTTACAGCCTACGAAGCGAAAGCTTATCTCACGTTGCTCAAGATTTCACCGGCCACGCGCTATGAGTTGAGTAAAAATTCCGGCGTGCCGCGTTCGGCTATTTATGATATAATTCGCAAGCTGGAAAAAATCGGCGCGGTGAACGCAACGTATACACAGCCGGAGCGTTACGTTCCTCTGCCTCCGGAGCAACTTTTTGCCCTGTTGGAACGGCAATTTACCGAACGCATCGAAGACGCCAGAGAATCGCTGGAAAATTACAACACGCAAATCGAACCGGGGCATTTGTGGAATATTGTGGGATACGAAAATATGATCCATAAAGCCCGTGAGATGATTGGCCGCGCTAAAAAGTCCATTTTTATTTCGGTGTGGGCCCGAGAGTGCCAGCATTTGTTGCCTCAGATTGAAGATGCCATCCAGCGCAAGGTGCATGTGGTGGCCTTTTCCTTCACGCCGTTACGCATTTCGTCAAAGAATGTGTACAGCTATCAGATTCCCGATGAAGAGTTGGCTCAAATATGGGATCGCAAAATCATTTTAGTGATTGACAAAACGGAACTGTTGATGGGCGAGGCCGACGATAAGCTGAACAAGAAAACCGCCTGGACCGACAATAAGGCTATTGTGGATATCGCCACTAACCATATGATTCTGGATATCACGCTGTATGGCATCCGTAAAAAGGTAGATGTGAGCAAAACGGTGACTTCGATGGAAAGCAGCGGTTTTAAAAATCTGGGTATCATGCTCAATGATTACAGCTCGGATGAGTACGAAATTTTAGCTAACGGTAACTCGCATACGAATAAAGAGAGTTGATACTTTGGCTGATGCTGACCATACCGATACAAGTTCTGCGGCGAAAGAAGAGCGCTTTCAGGAAATTCTGAATTCCATCCATTTGTTCGGAATGGAAAAACGCTTTTATGATTTGTCGCATTTGCCCGGGCCCGTAGTTCCGTCGTGGATGTATGGAACAACGATTTATGAGATTTACGTTCGCGCTTTTTCACGCGAGGGAACCTTTAGCGCTGTTACCGAACGCTTGCCGGCGTTGAAAGATTTGGGCGTCGTCGGCCTGTGGCTGATGCCGGTTTATCCCATTGGCCGCGAAGGCCGCAAAGGGCGTTTAGGCAGTCCTTATGCTGTGCGCGATTACTTTACGGTAAATCCGGAATACGGCACGGAAGAGGATTTTAAGACGCTGGTGCAAGAGGCGCATCGTCTGGGGTTAAAAATAATTTTAGACATGGTGCTGAATCACGTGGCGCCGGATTATCAGACGCATGAGGCCAAAGGGGATTTATTTCAGCGGGACGCCGCGGGCAATATCCGGCGGCGCATGGCCGACTGGAGTGATATTGCTGATTTGGATTACGAAAAAGATGAAACGCGCCGGCATGCTTTGCAGGTAATGCGTTACTGGATTGAAAAATTTGACGTGGACGGCTACCGCTGTGATGTGGCCGGCATGGTGCCGTTGGATTTTTGGGAATGGGCCGTACCGCAGCTAAAAGCGATTAAACCGGAGATTTTCTTTTTAGCCGAGTGGGAAAATCCCTTGCAGCATCGCGAGGCATTCCATGCCACCTACGACTGGAGTCTGTTTGAATTGATGAAATTAGTGCACAGTGGCGGACTGCCGGCGCGCCGGCTGGCAGAATGGATTGGGTTGAAAAACAGCGTCTATCCGAAGAATGCGCTATATTTGCGCTTTTTAGAGAACCATGACAAAGAACGGGCGGTAACAACTTTTGGGGCGGCCATGCTGCCCTTTTTGGTTTTTATTTTTACAATAGACGGTCTGCCGTTGATTTACAACGGACAGGAGATTGGGGCTGACGGCTATTTAAATCTGTTTGAGAAAGAGGAAATAGACTGGTCGCAAAGGAATGAGCGTCTGTTATTGGCTGTTAAACGACTGATTGCTTTACGTCGGCAGCACGCTGCGCTTTCTTCAAAAAATTATCGCTTCGAGTTTTTTGCAGAAACTCCTGCGCTGCTGCAAATGGTTCGCGGACAAAGTAAAGAGCTGTTAATTGTACTTAATTTTAGCCGGCAGGAAGTTGTATTTTCCCGGCAGGAACAAATAAGTTCCGCTCAGGTTTTATTCAACACGGTAAGCGAGTGGGACGGAAGACGCATTTTGCCCTTTCAGGCGCTTATTATACACCTAAATTTCTAAAGTCCCGAATTTTGTCCAGAATGTTCACAATTGTATGCGTACAAACATACACATAAGTTCAGTACGCAATCATTTTCTACCCAAAATCCATCTGCCTACGAAACTTACAAGCCGAATAAAAGATATTTTCTGTTTATATCGCTATTTTAGGCGTACGTTTCTAATCGACTGTTCCATATACCGTCTTTACGGATGAATCAAGGTCAACGATATCGTCTGTCGTTCC
>CAZIBE010000044.1:0-30264 GCA_964536685.1 uncultured Calditrichaceae bacterium
GGTTCACAGTACTCCGTAAAAAGAAAGGAAACCTAAAATAGAAATTTTGAAACCAATTTTTTAAAACCGTATATTTGTGTTAAACGGTTTTGATTTTATTCCCTGCAGCTTTGTTCTTTAGAACCGGGAAATAACAATAGTATCTGTTTCGGATTTTTTCATTACTAAAGATCGACGTGTTTTAACCTATTTTCTTTTTGGTATAAAGATTCTTTATTTAATAAATGTGAGTTCACTCTAAAAAGATCTCTCACTGTCATTTTCCCACCACGAAAGTGGTTCCGTTGAGAAAATGACAAAAACTGGTTTTTAGAGCAGACTCAAATGTAGAATTTCAGTACAACGGAGCTGCCATGAAAAATGCATCTTTGGTTTTTTTGTCGGGTCTTCTTTTTTTGCTACTCTCCTGCAGTGATACCATCAAAATGACGCCGGCGCAAATGCTGTCGTATTCCGGACGCGACAAGCTGCCCACGCAAGCCGACTATCCGGAGGCGGGAGCCGTCATTCTATTCGAAAAAACAGAACACGAATTGTTCATCGCCTCAGACCATCACTTAGGATACAAAGAAACCTATCATAAGGCGATTCTATATTTAAATGACAAAGCGGAAAAATGGATAACGCGCATTATTTATTTACAAGCAAACAGCACAATCGAGGCTTTTTCCGCGCGTACCATTAAACCTTCCGGCGAAATCATTGAACTGGATAAAACGGCTTTATTTCCTACCCAGGTCAAACCGGATTTTGTGGAATACAGCGACAACAAATCGGTTAAATTTACCTTTCCCGGCGTGGAGCCCGGCGCTATTTTAGAATATTCATATATTAGCAAACAAAGCGGCGCCTTTTTTGCCGGATTTACCTGGCGGGTTCAGTCTGTTTTTCCAAAACTGTACACGTATTACAGCCTGGAGGTGCCGCGGCTTCTTTTAAAATCAAACTTTAACTGGAACTATATTCCGGTTAATATGGAGATCGGCCCGCCCACAAAACAAAAAAGCCTGATGCAGGAGCGCTCGGCGAAAGACCGCAGTATGGTTTACTACTGGGAAATCAAAGATGTGCCTCCACTAAAAGAAGAACCTCAGATGCCGCCTTACACGGATGTGGCAAAATATATGCAGCTTGTCTGGCAATATAAAAGCTGGAATGATTTAACCAAATCCTACTGGCGGGCCATCAAAAAGCGTTTCAACCCGGAACACAAAGCGTTTTTCAAGGACCTGGCAAAACAAATTGTGGGGGATGCGACTGATGAAAAGACAAAAATTGAGCGCATTTTTAACTACACGCAAAAGGACTATCGCTATCTGGCCACAACAATTAAACAAAGCGGAATCATTCCGCATTATGCGAAGGATATTGTAAAAAACAAATATGGCGATTGTAAAGACATGGCTGTTTTGAACACCGTACTTCTGCGGGCCTTAAATATCAAGGCCTTTCCGGCGCTGGTCAGGACTAAATCCGCCGGCCGTAAAAGAACCGATATTATCAGCCTGGATTTCAATCACATGATTACCTTTGTCAAAGATAGTTCCGGAAATGAATATTGGCTGGACGCCACTGGCAGCAGTTGTCCGCTGGGAGATGTTTATCCGCAAATAGAAGGTGTAACGGCTTTAGTTCTTTATCCTGACGGCTGTGGTAAATTCAAACAAATTCCTTCCAGTAAAAGTTACCAAAACCGTTTAATCCGCCATGTTATCATGCAAATTAATGACGATGGCTCTTTGACCGGTAAGGTGACCCTCAAATTTACCGGCAACGAAAACCTGATTTTCAGAAGCAGAACAAAAGACGCCAGCGCGGATGAAATAAAAAAAATAATGGAACGCTATGTGAATTCCAATTTAGCCAATATATCTATTGACAGTCTCAAATACGACGATCCTATGGAGATTAAGAAACAATTACACATCACCTTTAATTTCCGCCGCGACAATACGCTCGCAAAGAATACCCGGTTCCTAATCCTGAAAGCCGGAATTTTCTCTTTGAAATCCGATTTGGATAAATTTTTAGATGTGAAACGAATCTATCCCATCCGTTTCTATTCAACGCGAAAAATAACGGATTTTGTGGAAATACATTACAATCCGCACATATTTAAAATTGAATCACTATCAGAAAATCAAATTAAAAAATTAAATCTGGGAAAACTTGCCAGTCAATTTTCCGTTCCCATGCCCGGAAAGATCCTGTACCAGCGGGAATATTCATTGAATGAGACGTCCATCTCTCCGGAAAATTATTCTGTGTTCAGGGATTTTTGCAAATGGCTTGCTTCTTCCAATGAAGAGAACATTATACTACAGAAACAGCGATAGCGCGCGCTGCCGGCCGATAGCGTAACTACGGAGCGGATTTGCGTTAATCCAAGCGTTTACTGCTTTATGGCATGGCGCAGCGCTTCCGCCGCCAGAACGATGGCTTCGTTGGTGGCCGGAATGGGCAAATCAAATTCCCTTTGATGCTCGTCCAGCGCGCTAATGGCGTCTTTAATGGCCAGCCAAACGGACAGGGACAGTAAAAACGGGGGCTCGCCCACAGCCTTACTTTTGCGGATGGCGCTGGGATTGGGCACGTCTTCCAGTAACTGCACGTTGAACTCTTCCGGAATGTCATAAACCGTGGGGATTTTATAGGTATCCGGCGAATGGTTCAGCAGGCGCCCCGTCTCATCCCACTTGCACTCTTCCATGGTGCACCAGCCCACACCCTGAATAAAGGCTCCCTCAATTTGTCCGCGGTCGATGGCCGGATTTAGCGAATCGCCCACATCGTGCAGAATATCCGTGCGCAGCAAATGTACATCGCCGGTCAGCGTGTCCACCTCCACTTCGGAAACCGCCATGCCAAAAGCGTAATAATGGAAGGGTTTGCCTTGCCCGGCCTGGCGGTCAAAATGAATGTCCGGCGTACGGTAGTAGCCCGTGGCGCTAAGACTAACCTGATTTAAATAGCAAAGGGGAACGGCTTCGGCAAAGGCGGTTTTGCGCTCAGGAGCTTTTTCATCAAAAATGATTTCATTAGCAAAACGAATATCTTCGGCCTGAGTGGCGGCGCCTTTGTGCTGTCTGTTAAAATACTCGGCCAGATAAGAGGCCATGCGCGCCTTTAGTTTATCCACGGCATTTTTAACGGCCATACCGTTCAAATCGCTGCCGGTGGAAGCCGCGGTAGCCGAGGTGTTGGGCACTTTGGACGTATCGGTATTGCTTAGTTTTACACGGCGGATGTTAACGCCTAGCTCGGCGGCGGCAATCTGTAAAATTTTAGTGTTCAAGCCCTGGCCCATTTCCGTGCCGCCATGGTTGACCAGCACTGTGCCGTCCTGATAAATATGAACCAGCGCTCCGGCCTGATTCAGAAAAGCGGTGGTAAAGGAGATGCCGAACTTCACCGGCGAAAGGGCCAGCCCCTTTTTACGGAATTCATGCTGTTTATTAAATTGGTCGATTTCCGCACGGCGCCGGCGGTAAGCGCTGGAAGCCATCAGCCGGTCGTAAAGTAACTGCAAATGATTGCGCTCCACCGTTTGGCCGTAGTGGGTAACGTTGTCGCTGTCGATTCCGTAAAAATTCATTTGCCGAATATCGGCGGCGTCTTTGCGCAAAAAGCGGGCGATGCGGTCTGCGATATGCTCGATGCCGGCTACGCCCTGCGGCCCGCCAAAGCCGCGAAAAGCGGTGTTGGGCGGCTTGTTGGTTTTCCACACACGCCCGATTACTTCCATATTGGGGATGAAATAGGCGTTGTCGGCATGAAACATAGCGCGTTCAAGAATGGCGAAAGAGAGATCCGCCGCCGCGCCGCCGTCGGCATTTTGCTCTACCTTTAAAGCGGTGATTTTGCCGCGTTCGTCAAAGCCCACATCATAGTTAATTAAAAAAGGATGGCGTTTACCGGTCATAATCTGGTCGTCATCGCGGAAAAGGCGGATTTTAACCGGCCGGCGCGTGTGCCTGGCCAGTAAAGCCGCCCAGGCCGCCACATGATGCGCCTGCGTTTCCTTCCCGCCAAAAGCTCCGCCCATGCGGCGCACTTCCACCGTTACGTCGTTACGCCGGATATGCAGTAATTCGGCAATAATGGCCTGCGTTTCCGATGGATTCTGCGTGGAGCTGATTATATGCATTTCGTCGTCTTCGTCGGGCAGAGCAACCGCTGTTTGCGTTTCCAGATACCAGTGCTCCTGCGCGCCCGTTCTAAAGGCACCCTGTAAACGGTGCGGCGCCTTTTGCAAGGCCTGCGCCGCATTACCTCGGGCGATACGACGCGGCGGTCCCATCAATTGCCGGGTAGCCATGGCCTGTTCGATAGTTAAAACCGGCTCCTGCGCTTCGTAATCAATATGGATTAATTTTTCCGCCTGCCGGCAGATGGCGTCGCTTTCGGCGGCAATCAAAAAAACCGCCTGTCCCACAAATTGCACTTCGCCGTCGGCCAGGCAGAGTTCATCGTGTTCAATCGGGCCAAGATTGTTTTCGCCGGGGATATTCTGTGCGCTTAACACAGCCCAAACACCCGGCACGGCCCGCGCCTTCTCCAGATCAAAGGATTTTATTTTTGCTTTGGCGTGGGGACTATACACTACGCGTCCGCTGAGCAGCTGATCGGACAAGTTTATGTCGTCCACAAAAACGGATTCTCCGCTGACGTGTTTGTGGGCGCTTTCGTGGGCTACGGTTTTTTCCATGATGCTACCTGTGTTTGATTTACTTTGACAGGATAACCAGATTTTCAGGACTGTCTTTATTAATTTTACTTCCTAAACGCCAACTCCACTGCATGGATGCTTAGTGTATCCCGGGCAAATCATGCTCTCCGGTTAACTAAAAAATGCCAATTTATTTCTGCGTATCCTGCCAAAACCTGAGCAGTAAATTTTTTGCGGCCAAGCTGCGAAACTCCGCGCCGGAACGGGCGTCGGAAATGGGCCGGAAGGCCTGTTCTACCAAAGGCATGGCCTGTTCCACTGTTGCGCGTGTCCATTCCTTTCCGTTAAGAAATTGTTCCGCTTTTGCAGCCCGTTTAGTCATGGCGGCCATGCCGCCGTAAACAGCGTCGAACTCCTGTACTGCGCCATTGGACAACCTTAGCCTAAATGCGGCATTCACCGTGGCAATATCCATTTTGCGGCGTTTGGATACTTTATAGGCGCGCACAGTAGCCGCAACGGGAAGCGGAATGACCACTTCGCGGATTATTTCATCCGGAGCTAACGCGGTTTGCCGGTAACCGGTTATAAACTGCTCCACCGTTAATTCCCGCCGGCCTTTTACGGACTGCAAGCGCACGCGCGCCCGGTAGGCTATCAGCGCCGGCAGCAAATCGCTAATGGGCGAGGCTGTGCCCAAACTGCCGCCAAGGGTCGCCAAATTGCGAATTTGCCGCGAACCAAACACCTGGCAAATATCGTTTAAAGCCGGCAAGTTTTCACCAAGCGTTTCCATTAGATCCGTGACGGTAACGCCCGCTCCAACCACAAAGGCGTCGTCATCACGTTTGATTTGTTGCAATTCTTTAATTTGTGCGCTATCTATTATACGGCCCAAATTTTCATGGCGCTTGGTAACGCGCAAGGCCATGTCGGTGGCGCCGTTCAAAAAGAGGGCTTCGCTGTTTTGCGCCTTAAACTCCAACAGTTCATTCAGTGTAGCCGGTAAAAAATATTCTCCTGAAGCAGATGTAATATGAATCGTTTCGCGCGGAATTTCCTTTAACAGAGCAATAATGCGCGTTTCATCCTGAGTAAAGGCGTCTTCCTGTACACGGGGCATGGAAAAACGCGCCGCATCGAGTATAGGCCGGTAACCCGTACAACGGCATAAGTTTCCGCTGAGGGCTTCCTTAATTTCATCATCGTCTGCTTTAGGATTGCTTTTATGCAACGCGAACAGTGACATCACAATGCCCGGGGTGCAAAAGCCGCACTGCGTGCCATGCTGCTCAACCAGCGCTTGTTGAATGGGGTGTAGTTTGCCTTGCCGGGATTTAAGGTTTTCAATGGTGATCAATTGCCGGCCGTGCAGCTTGGGCAGGAAAAGCAAACAAGAGTTAACGGCCCGGTAGCGCAGACCTCCATTATCGTCCGCTTCGGCCAGCACAACGGTACAAGCGCCGCAGTCGCCTTCGGCACAACCTTCTTTAACGCCTTTATGATCCGGTAAGCTTCTGAGGTAATTTAAAACCGTCGTTTCGGCGCTAAAGGGCGAATGTTCGCCAAAATGAATGGTTTTAAGCGCACCATCCTGAATAAAAGTAATGGCATTTTGCATAGTTAGCTTTCCGCTGAGTTTTCCAAATAAATATACAAATGGATCATTAAAAAGCAACTGATAATGAAAGTTTTTTACCCGGCAACTACTATTTTAAATTTTATTTGGTTCCGGCTGCTGTGCGTTATATATTTCAACCTGTTGATTTTTCATGCAGGAAACTATGGAATTAAAGTTAAGAAATCTATCATTTTGACGATTTTTATTTTATGTATAAGATGTTATCCGTTGGCCGAACTATTTTAATCATGTTTGTCTTTAGCCTTACTCTCTATGCCGCTAATGGCGCAGAAATTGCCGTTTATACTGATGAGAATCTGGGCGCCTGGGAAGACGGCGTAAAAGCATTCGAAAACTTTTTGGATTGGAAAGGCGTCAGTCACGAACGCGTTACCGCTATCGATGTGAACACGTTAAATTTAAGCGATTACTACCAGGCCATCTATTTTCCCGGCGGGTATGCTTATTATTACAAAGTTGAAATCGACAGCGCCGGCCTGCAGCACATCCGCGATTTGGTTGCCGGGGGAGGCGGTTACATCGGAATTTGCGCGGGAGCGTATTTTGCCTGTGATTCCATCGACTGGGAAGAAGACGGGCTGCTCGATTATCCGTTAGATTTGTACGACGGCGTAGCGCGCGGCGCCATTGACGCTATTGCTCCGTGGGATAATTACACTATGACTACTATCGATATGCACCATAACAATCCCATTAATCAATATGAACCGGCACAGGAAGTTATGTTATATTACGGAGGTTCGGTGTTTAAGCCGCACAGCGGATTTACTACCGACACACTAACTTTGTGGGCTGATTACTTTGACAGTCTGGCCGCTGTAAACTTTACCTACGGAGATGGCCGCGTTGTACTAATGGGCATGCATCCGGAAATTGAAGAAGACAGCGACCGCGATAGCTCCGCTTTTGCCGATGAATTGGACGACCAGGGTTCGGACTGGCCGTTTTTATGGTCGGTTACCGACTGGCTGCTGAAGCGGCCCATTACCTATCCATCGCCTTCAGCCGTAAACAGGGAAGTAAATCCCAAAATAGGGGAAACGGATGTAACATTTTATCCCAATCCCTTCAACAGCGCCGTGACTATAAAAATGAAAGCGACCAAAGCGCAGGCCGTCCGGCTTACTATTTATAATACCGCCGGTCAGCGTGTTTTTAATATCATTCGGGATATTTCTTCCGCCAGTCCGTTTAAATACCGCTGGCAGGGAATAAACGATGTTGGTTTGCCGTTACCCACAGGAGTGTATTTTTTGCAGATAGAACAGAACGGTTTGAGCGCCGTTAAAAAATTAACCATAATTAAGTAATTTTTTATTAATCAAATTGGAGAAAATAATGCCTTTTAAAAACGATCAGGCTGTAAGCTTTCATTACACTTTAACTAATCAGGACGGACAATTAGTAGAATCTTCCAGAGATAACGTGCCCTTGTCGTTTTTGGCCGGTCGTGCACAGATTTTACCAAAATTGGAAGAAGAATTAAGCCAGATGGAAATCAACGAAAAACGGACGGTAACCCTGCCGCCGGCAGACGCCTATGGTGAATTTCGTGATGATGCTATCCAGCATGCCAGCCGCGATGATTTTCCTCCGGATACCGAGCTCGAAATAGGTATGCAATTTTGGGCCAGTATGGAAGACGGTCAGCAAGTCCCTTTCGTAATTAAGGAAATCGGAGAAAACGATGTAACTATCGATTTTAACCATCCCCTGGCCGGCCAGACATTGACCTTTGAAATGGAGTTAATGGAAATCCGCCCCGCCACAGAAGAAGAATTGGCCCACGGTCATATTCATGGAGAGGGCGGTCATCAGCATTAAAATTGATAGCTAGCTGGAAGCGCTGTATAACCTTACGAAGCGTTTAATGTTTGAGTCTGCTCTAAAAATCGGTTTTTGTCATTTCGAACGCAGTGAGAAATCTTATATTCTCAATAAAACCAATAGATTTCTCGTCGCCTTGCTCCTCGCGGCAAAGGCCGTCCCGTTTTCCGCCACGGAGTGCTCCCTACGGGAAAGGAACCACTTCGTGGTGGAAAAATGACAGTGAGAGACCTTTTTAGAGTGAACTCATGTTTCGTAAGGTTTTTATTTTTTATATCTCTGCCGTACAAATATCAGTTTATATACCTTTGCCGCCATTCCTGTTCACTGATTTATAATTCCTCAAATTTTTATGCTATACCTAAAGTGAGCGATTTTTAGGTAATTTTGGCGTACCGTCAATGGATCCCGAAACATCGGGATGACACGTTCCACTACATGGGCGATTGTATCATTCCTGTTTGAGGCTTTGCTTCGGAGGCAGAAATCCGGAAAAAAACGGTCTATGAGTAATAAAATCGCTCAATTTATGCTCTAACATATTTCCGAATAATTTTTTGATATATAACACAAAAAAATATAGTTTATTTTATTACTATATATAGAAACATTAAAGAGGTAACGATTTTGCCCGATAATTTAGATGAAATTTGTCGCTTCTTAGCGCAACTGGATGATGCAAAAACGATTCGTCAATTTCTTAATAGTATTCTTACGCCTGCCGAATTAAACGATCTGCGCTCGCGCTGGGAAATTGTCAAATTACTGGAATCCGGAATGACCCAACGCAAAATTGCCAGTCGGCTGCACGTCAGCTTGTGTAAGATTACTCGCGGCTCCAAAGAGTTAAAAAAGCCCAGTTCCATTCTAAAAAAGGCAATCAGTCAGTTAAATTCATAAAAGTGTTCAAATTACACCCGTAAGGAGGATTTATGGCAACTATTAAAGTAGTACTAAATGAGGATGAACTTCCCCGGCAATGGTACAATTTGGCGCCGGATTTACTCACGCCGATGCAACCGCCCCTGGGCCCGGACGGTAATCCGATAGGACCGGAAATGCTGGCTCCCGTTTTCCCCATGAATTTGATCGAACAGGAAGTCAGCCAGGAACGCTGGATTGATATTCCCGAAGAAGTGCTGGCTTTGCTCAGCCGCTGGAGACCGTCTCCGCTGCATCGCGCCTATGCTTTGGAAAAGGCGTTGGGTACGCCGGCAAAGATTTATTACAAAAACGAAAGCGTTTCTCCGGCCGGCAGCCATAAACCCAACACGGCTATTCCGCAGGCCTGGTATAACAAACAATTTGGCATCACTAAATTAACCACCGAAACCGGCGCCGGGCAGTGGGGCAGCGCGCTTTCTTTTGCCGGCGCCTTAGTGGGCTTGGAAATAAAGGTATTTATGGTGCGTATCAGCTTCGACCAGAAACCGTATCGCAAAGTGATGATGGAAACCTGGGGTGGCACATGTATAGCCAGCCCCAGTAACGAAACGCAAGCCGGCCGGGATATATTAGCTAAAATGCCGGATACCCCGGGCAGCCTGGGTATTGCCATCAGCGAGGCGGTGGAAGCGGCCGTTACTGATCCGACAGGAAAAACACGTTATGCCCTGGGCAGCGTGCTAAACCATGTTATGCTGCATCAGACCATAATAGGTCTGGAGACTAAAAAACAGTTAGAAAAAATCGGCGAGAAAAAAGTGGACGTGGTCATCGGCTGCGCTGGCGGCGGCAGTAACTTTGCCGGATTAGCCTTCCCCTTCGTCCATGATAAAATCAACGGCGCCGAAATTGATATCATTCCGGTGGAGCCCTCTTCCTGCCCGACCATGACGCGGGCGCCGTTCCTGTATGACTTTGGCGACACAGCTATGATGACGCCGCTGTTGCCGATGCACACTTTGGGCCACAACTTCATCCCGCCGCCCATCCATGCCGGTGGTTTACGCTATCACGGAATGGCTCCGCTGGTTAGTGCGGCAATTAAAGACGGCTTGTTAGCCCCGCGCGCTATCCATCAGTTAGAGTGCTACGAAGCGGCCGTACAATTCGCCCGCACTGAAGGCATCATCGTGGCGCCGGAAACCAGCCACGCTGTGGCCGCAGCCATTCAGGAAGCCAAGAAGGCTAAAGAGGAAGGCAAAGAAAAGGTTATTTTGTTCAACCTTAGCGGCCATGGATTAATGGATTTAGTGGGATATGAAAAATATTTCGCCGGCGAACTGCATGATTATGCTCTGCCGGACGAAGATTTACAGGAATCGTTGAAATCTCTGGACGGTTTACCAAAGCCGGCCGGCGCATAAACAGGTTGTGCTTCTCAATTCCCGCGGGAATTTTAATTCTATTACCGAAGGTTAACTACTATGATTGATCAACACGATAATGAAGAAATCTATTGCCGCAAATTGGGACATCATCTGCGTTTTGAGTATTGCCGTACGGAACACGGCGGCAATCCCTGCCCCTTAATTTTTGACTGCTGGCACGAAAAGCTGGCCATCGGCGATTATATGCGCGAGAATTTTAATCCGGAGGACGTAGACTATCTGGTGCGCCCGAAACCGGATAAAGTAGTTTCCTTGCTGGAGCTTATCCAGCGGGCACAGAATAACGCAGCTGATTAGCCTTTTCAACTAACGACATTAAAGATAAAAATCAAAGCCGTTCTGCGGATATAGGACGGCTTTAAACTTTTAGCAGCCCAAAAACGTTATTCGTTTTACGGTGTTTAATATAATGATGTCTTGCGAAAAACAGCAAGAAGAAGCTTGTCCATATATCGCTGTTTATGAATTTCTCTTACCACAAAACACAGTTTTAAATTTGAGCGCTTTATTTCTTTCTTTTTGTTGTTTAAATTTATTTTAATCATATATAAGAATTTAATATCATTGTAGTAAGCTATTAGGGCGTACTCAGCGCCGTACAGGCAGCGGGTAAAGAAACCGTAAAATTTGCGCTGGCCACGGGCGAATAGTAAAGGAGGCAGACTATTACTATTAAACAGGTTGACGGCAAAACGGATTTTAAGCGCTTTATAAACTTTCCTTACTATTTACACCGGCGGCTGGAAAACTGGATTCCCCCTCTGCGGCTGGATCAAAAAAATATTTTTAATCCCCAAAAGAACAGTACGCTTAAGCATTGTGATTATGCCCTCTTTCTGCTTTATGACGGCAAAGAAGTCATCGGCCGTATTGCCGTATATGTGAACAGAGAGGCCAATGCCGCCCTTCAGGAAAACATCGGCTATTTTGGATATTACGAATGCATTAATGATGAGCAGGCTGCAGCTGTTTTACTAAACACAGCCGCTAACTGGCTTAAGGAACAGGGCGTCAGCGGCATACGCGGACCTTGGAATTTTACCACTCAGGACATCGGTTTTGTCATCGAAGGCTTTGACCTGCCGCCAATTATTTTATCATCTTACAGCCCGGCCTACTACAACGCTCAATTAGAGGCTAATGGATTTAAAAAAGTGAAGGATCTGCTGGTTTATAGCTGTAACACCAGCAGTTACTCCATTCCTGACCGCTTTGTAAATTTCAGCGATCGCATTGCCCGGCGCTATCATTTGACGGTCCGCTCTCTCGATATGAAAAATTTACCGGACGAGGCGCGTTTGATTGTCCGATTGACCAACGAATCGCTGATGGGTAACTGGGGCTTTTATCCCGTGCCTGAGGAGGAGGCCGAACAAATGGCCGCCGACTTAAAAATGATCATCCATCCGGAAGTGGTGCTGATTGCAGAGGCGGACGGACAACCGGTAGGCTACATGCTCACCCTGCCGGATGTAAATCACCTACTAAAAGATTTAAACGGCCGATTATTTCCCACGGGTATTTTTAAACTACTCCGCGGCGTAAAAAAGCTGACGCGCTATCGCATTTGGGCACTGAGTATTTTGCCGGAATATCAGCGAAAAGGCGTATCCATTTTAATGTTTCGCCGGCTGAACGAACTTCTTGCCGGCCGGGATTATTACATCGAAGCGAATTGGGTGCTTGAGGATAACGCCCTGATGAACAACGCCTTGAAAAATCTGCAACTGGACCTGGTAAAAAAATACAGAATTTATGAAAAAGCGCTGGACGCTTGAAATGAATCAATCTTTGTTCTTTCGTATCAGCCTGATTGACGCCCTTAATTTAATTCTACTGTTGATCATCACAGCGCTCTATCTGTTTTCTTTTGAGCGCACGCCATACCAGGCGGTACTGGGTTTGGTTTACGTTGCGCTGTCGCTTTGGATCTTCCTGACCGCCTGGCTGCGCACAAGGAATCTCGCTTCCCAATGGCGGCATTTTTTAATGTTCATGGGTCCGGTTATCTTTTTGTTTGCTATCTTTGAATCCTTTTACATGTTACTGCCCTACTTTAATCCGCACCGACACGATATGCTGCTGGCTCAGATAGACTATCGTCTGTTGGGTGTAAGCCCCACTATCTGGCTGGAGCAATGGGTGCGCCCCTGGTTAACCGAAATCCTGTATCTAAGTTATCTTTTCTACTTTCCCATGCCGTTAATTATTTTGGGCTGGCTGTATAAAAAAGATAAATTTGCTGAAATAGAACAGGCCCTGTTCATGTTTTTGATTTGTTATTACGGGGCCTATATCACCTATTTTTTCATCCCGGCTGCCGGTCCGCGCTTTTTTCTGCATGATTCTTACACGGTGACCTTAAAAGGGCTTGTTTTTAGCGAACCCATCCGCCGGCTGATTAGCACGCTGGAACCCAATAAACTGGACGCTTTTCCCAGTCTGCATGCTGCCATTCTGGCCATGACCATGCACGTCTCCCGGCGCCATAACAAGAAGATATTCTGGTGGCTCAGTCCGGTGGCATTAGCCATCCTCATTTCATTGCTCTATTGCCGGTTTCATTATTTTATTGATGTGGTTATTGGCTTGTTATGGGCAGGATTGGTTATCTTGCTGGCCCCAAAAGTATATGATCGCCTGAAAATTAAATTTATCAGACATTTTAGAAGTTAAAATTATGAATTCTTTTTTTGCGGTCTTTAATTTTAAGAAGAGGGATCGGAATACCGCAGTTATTCTGTTAAGCGCGCCGGTGCTGCTAACCATTTACCGCTACCATGGATATGCCCGTTATTTTGGTGAATATTTCCCGTCGTTAAAGGCTAATCCTTATTACGATTTGTATAGCAATTTCTGGCAATTTGGCGTTTTTTTTGTTTTAATGTTTTTCGTCCCGTTTCTCATTATCAGGCTTCAGTTTAAACAACCGCTGAAGAATTTCGGCTTTACTTTGGGCGATGTGCACTACGGATTGAAGTTTTTAGCCTGGTCGATTCCGCTGCTGGTTATTCCATTGATTTTCATTGGCTCCAGGATGCCGGATGTGCGCGTCGAATATCTGCTGGCCAACCTGCTACTTAGTCATCACGAATTCGTGCTGATATATGAGTTGTCTTACATCATTTTGTACTACATAGCCTGGGAGTTTTTCTTCCGGGGATTTTTACTATTTGGTTTAAAAGATAAGCTTGGTAATACGAACGCTATACTTATCCAAACTATTTCTTCCTGCCTGGTGCACATCGGCAAACCGGAGGGGGAAATTGTAGGGGCGATTTTTATTGGCATTATTTTTGGCGCTTTGGCCCTACGAACACGATCAATCTGGTATGTGTTTGTTCTGCATGTAGCCATAGGTCTGTTTACGGATTTATTCATCATCTATCTTTAGGAGCTGAATTGAGCCGTATTTTAATTACTGGAATAAACGGTTTTATCGGCAGTAGTCTGGCTGCTTTATTGATTAAGAACGGTCATTCCGTTAAGGGAATTATCCGGCCCACAGCCGATTTGATCCTGCTGGAAGACCTGTCGGTTCAGCTCTTTTACGGTGATGTCACCGAATACGATTCGCTGCTTCCCGCGGTGCGGGAAACCGATTTGGTTATTCATGTGGCCGGTCTGGCTTCGGACTGGGGACCATGGCGCCTATTCGAAGCCATCAATATTAAAGGAACGCAGAACATGGCTCATGCCGCAGCCGCGCAACAGGTAAAACGATTTGTTCATATCAGCACGGCCGCTCTGTATGGATTCCCAAATCAGCGGGATATGGATGAAACGTTTCCGCAAACTAAAAGCATCTTCCCCTACTGCGAAACCAAGCGAATTGCTGAAGAGTGGTTGTGGGATTTTGCCAAATCGACGGATATGGAAGTCACAGCCATTCGTCCCGGTAATGTTTACGGCCCCAAGGATCATACGTTTATCGTTAAATATCTGGAAGCGCTGGAAAGCGGAAAGATCGCTTATGTGGATCATGGATGGCATTTAACCTGCCCGGTTTATATCGATAATCTGACGGAGGCTGTTTACCTGGCCTGTCTCGAACCGGCCGCAAACGGCGAAGCGATTATCATTACGGACGGGTTGGAAATTACCTGGAAAACATTTACGGAAAAACTGGCCGATGCCCTGCATGTAAAATACCCTTCGCTTTCCGTACCCTATTTCATGGCTTACGGCAGCGCATATATTTTGGAAGCCATTTATAAATTACTGCGCATGGCTACCCCTCCTCTGCTAACACGCTACCGCGTTTGTAACGGCGGCACAGACTATCATTTTTCCATTAACAAAGCCCGGAGCGTCCTTAACTATGCGCCCGGAGTATCGCTGGACGACGCCGTGCAGCGGACAGTGGAATGGTACCGCTCCCGCAAGCCCTGTTAATTTTCGCCTTCGGAAAAGAATTTGCCGCCGAGCTATTAACGGCCGTTTTAAGAGACGCTCAGTTCCTCAAAATTGTGTACGGCTCATCCAACTCGGTAAGCGCGTAAAAACTCAGAGCGATGCAGCATCTTAAAATATTTTGATAAAGGATTATTTGGTAGTTACAATCAAAGCTGTTTTGCCAAAACAAGAGGGATTTCTGATTATTTTTCTTTTTTGTTGTCTGCCCGTAGAATTGGTCTTATTTTCCTTTATATACATGGTCTATATGGAAAAGCCGCTGTCACTTACTATCATTTATTTTCTTTTGCCTTGTTATCTATATTTTGCACAGTGCTTTTATCCGGTTTGAGGTAAGGCTTAACCCCTTTTTCCACTACAGAAAAGAAAAATGATGTGGATTAATTTAATAAGCGCACTATTTGCTGTTCTTATTCTGTCCTGTTCCAATGGCCCGGGGGCGGAACAAAACGAAGTAAAACCGGACTCCACAAGCGCTCAGCAGCAGCACCGTTTTATAGAAGCCTATCCCGATTCTACCCAAATATTACGGAAGCGCCTAAAGGAGTTTGGCTTTCTATTAAAAGATGGAATGATGCTAACCACCGCCGACTGGACAACCCGCGGCGGCATTTGGGATTTTTCGGACAGCATTTATTATGCGCAAGGGACGCAGACTAAAAATAAGGCCTATTACAATAAAACAGATTTCAGTGATTTTATCTTCGACGTGAAAATGACCAAACTCACGGAAGACGGTAGCTTTGGACTTATTTTTCATTATGACGAACGTCTGGATAATGGCTATACCTTTGAGGTGTATCCCCATGGCGGTTATATCTTTGGCTATTATCATTTGGGAGCACGCAAAACCATAGCCGGCGAAACGATAAAGAAATTTAATCGCTCCGTAAATGCCTGGAATACGATTAAGATAAAATGTAAAGGGGATCAATATTCATTCTATATCAATAACTATTTATTGGCTTCGCACGAAGAAAGGCATTATGGCCGGGGACGAATCGGCTTGTATGTCGGCGGCGGACCGCGTCAGCAGGCCCGTTTCCGGGTTTTGCAAATAAAAAAACTTAAATGAATTATTGAATACGTTATGGCTTTCATTAAAAAAATCATACTTGTCATTGCTTCCTTAGGTGCTTTGCTTGCGCAGAATCAGGCCCCGGAATTCGAACAGCTAACCGCTAGTGAAAAGATTTTAAACAATACCGTAGAATGTATTTTTCAGGACAGTCAGGGTTTTATGTGGTTTGGCACCTGGCAAGGGCTTACCCGTTACGACGGGACGGACTTTCGTTTTTATAAAATATTTCCGGCTCACCCGCGTTTTGTTTCCAGTAATGATGTGACGGTCCTTGCTGAAGATAAAGACGGCTTTATATGGATCGGAAGTATGCAGGGCCTGATAAGGCTGGAACCTTTTAGTGGAAACATCCATACATATCGGCATAAAGCCGGTAATCCCAATACGCCCAGTCACGATTTTATCACTTCATTATTTGTGGATGATGATCAAACGATTTGGTTTGGCACACAAGGGGGCGGATTAAATAAACTATGTCTTAATCCGGCTGGGAAAGCAGCCCAATTTCCCCATTATAATGTTGGATTTAAATCCAATGCAAAATCCGGCTGGAATTCGGTTTACGGCGTGATTGGCGACAGAAGAATGGATAAAGCCTTATTATGGATTGCTACAGCCGAGGAATTGATATGTTTCGATAAATATACAGAAAAGTACAATCATTTTTCCCATGAAGCCCAAGGCCCCGCTTCCGATGAACTGAAGGTTATTCATCAGGATAAAAGGAACCGCATCTGGGTAGGTACAGAGAACGGTTTGGATCGCTTCGAAGAGAAGAACGGGACGTTTATACATTATTCGGATAAGCCGGGAAATAACAACAAATCCCGTGATTTACCAGGTGATTTCATCAATGATATTTATGAAGACAGGGCCGGCGCCTTATGGATATGTACCGACCGGGGGATTTCCCGTCTCGACCGTCCGGCAGACCGTTTTATTCCCTATCTTAATGACGCTAAGCAGGAGTTGAGAAAAGCAGGATATTACCTTGGGACCATCTATCAGGACAGCAAAGAGCGCTATTGGGTTGGCGGCCGGGGATTATTCCGTTTTTATCCCGGAGAAAATTTGATTAAACCCTATTTCCACAAAACCGGCTCTTCTGCGTTTTGGATAGATGAAATGGTTAGCGTTATTTATGAAGACGGACAGGGTAACTTGTGGATAGGCACGAGCGGGGATGGATTATACCGTCTGACGCCGAAGGGAGGTGTGCTTAATCTCCGGGAAAGCAGGGGTTTTTCCGGTGATTATATTATGGCCGTCCTTGAAGACGGGCAAGGGTTTTTATGGGTAAGCACCTATCTCGGTTTAGCAAAGGTGGATCCACGCACAGGTGATTTTAAGAATTACGGCCGAAAAGACGGATTGACATATAATTATTTCAATCTTCGCTGCGCCGGCAAAGATCAAGTCGGCAGAATGTATTTCGGGCAAACCGTGGGTTATACGGAATTCGATCCCGCACAGATAAAAGATAATCCCAACGAATCCAATGTTGTGATTACCGGGATATCGGTATTTAATAAAAAAATAGAACCGGAAATTCCGGTGTTAGGATACTCTAAACTTATTCTGCTGTACGATCAAAATATGTTGACTTTTGAATATGTCCTGCTCAACTATACCAATAGTCGCCATAATAAATATAAGCATTTGCTTGAAGGCGTTGATAAAAACTGGGTTTTTGCGAATGGACGCCGGATCGTTTCATACAGTGGTCTGCAGCCAGGTGACTATACTTTTCATGTTCGGGGTTGTAACAGCGATGGAATTTGGAATGCGAAAGGTCCGTCCGTAAAAATCACCATCACTCCTCCCTGGTGGCGCACCTGGTGGGCCTATGCACTTTATGTTATTCTGGCCGCTGCCGTTCTGTTTGGCAGTTTCCGCTTCGAAACCAAGCGCCGGGAAATGCAGCACAGGGCCGTGGTGGCCGAACTGCAGGCCAGAACATTTCAGGCACAGAAAGAAGCCGAGCAGGAACAGATGCGCGGACGCATTGCCGGCGACCTGCACGATGAAATCGGCAGTAATTTAAGCAGCATCGTTTTGTTGGGAGAAACACTGGAGCGCCGTCTAAAACCCACAGGCAAAGAGAAACAGCGCCTGAAACAAATCCGGCACATCGCCATGGCCACCGCCGAATCCATGCGCGATATCGTCTGGTTCGTCAATCCGTTGAATGATGATATGGACAAACTGATGGTGAAGATGCGCGAGACCGCCAACACCATGTTAGGCCAGTTCCGCCTGCGCTTTGATATAAAGCGGGAAGACGGCCTGGCCTGGGAGGGCGATCTGAACTTCCGCCGTAATGTATTCTTGTTTTTTAAGGAAGCGCTGCAAAATGTGCTGCGCCATTCACAGGCTACCGAAGTGGCCATATCCATCCGTCAAAACAAGCAACTGTTTCGTTTGGAAATACAGGACAACGGCGTTGGCTTTGACACAACGGCCTCATCTCCGGGCAACGGTTTAAAAAACTTTGAGCGCCGGTCGGCAGAAATGGAGGCCTTCTTTACGCTTACCACGAAACCGGGAGAAGGAACATCGGTTTTATTGACTAAAAATATACCCTGATCACGGTATGGCGCGGGATAGTTTGAACAAGTATCTTGTTTTTACGACGGTGTTCGCTGACCCACTCCTGCCCCCTTCCTGATGCATGAGGGTGTTGCAGTAAAGGGATAAGAGGAAAGATTTCTCCTCAAACTTGGATTTCATCCTCGTTTGAGGTCGAAATGACAAGCAGTTCATGTCATTTTGAGTTTTTTTTCAAAGAAAAAAACGAGAAATCTTTTAATCTTCAATTGCCTCATGTATCAAGGAGGGGTGTCCCGAGTCATCGGGACGGGGAGGGTTAGAAGTGGCGATAAACCACCGCGTTTTAATCTTTTATGGAAGAAAAAATGTATTCCAATTGCGCACCGGACAAAATCCACGTCATGATCATCGAAGACGACGTCATCTACCGCGAGTCCATTGCGGATTTAATCAATGATACGGATACTTTAATTTGCGACCATGCCTGCGAGTCCTGCGAACAAGCGTTGGCCATTCTTGAAAAACAGGACGCTCCGCAGGTTATTCTTTTGGATATCCAGCTTCCCGGTATCAGCGGTATCGAAGGCATCAGTAAAATCAAAGCCCTGTCGCCGTCCACGCAGATCATCATGTTGACCGTGTTCGATGATGACGATAAGGTGTTTAACGCTATTTGTCAGGGAGCTACCGGTTATCTGCTAAAATCTACAAGCGGCGAACAGATTCAACAGGCGGTTACGCAGGTGGTTTGCGGCGGTGCGGCCATGAGTCCGGCCATTGCCGTTAAAATCCTTAAAATGTTTTCCGAATACACGCAGATAAAAAAAGAATACGGTTTAACCGAACGGGAAAAAGAAATCCTTAAAATTTTAGTGGAAGGGAAAAACAAAAAACAAGCGTCATCCGAACTTTGCATTAGCCTGTACACGCTGGACACGCACTTAAAAAACATCTACGCTAAGCTGCACGTGCATTCGCAAATCGATCTGATTTCCAAAACCTTAAAAGAACATCTGCTGTAAATCCCCTAACCTGGACAAGCCCGCCCGAAGCGGGTAAGACATAATAAAGATTTTGACAGGATGATGGCGTATGCCATCACCTATATGGCAAGATATCTATCCGGTTGATCTTGTTCGTCCTGTCTAACAATTTCTGCCCCTCCCCCCCAAAAAAAACAATCCCGCTTTGCGGGAAGAACTAAGGCGCTAATGAATGTTAATAAGTATTACAGAGTAATTCATCAAGTATTTAATCAAAATCAATTTAACCTTGATAAAGCGTTCGTTTTAGCGTATCTTTTATTGAAAGAATTTTTTGGAGTAATTATTATGAAAACAATTAATGCGACACGTGCACGTTCAAAATTATATAAATTAATAGACGACGCTTTTGAATCGAGCGAACCTATTCAGATTACAGGAAAGCGTGGCAATGCAGTTTTAATTTCTGAAGACAATTGGAATGCAATACAGGAAACGCTGTATTTGTTGTCAATTCCAGGCATGCGTGATTCTATCAGAGAAGGCTTATCTACTTCAATCGATAAATGCTCAGAGGAATTAGACTGGTGAGCTGGAAAATTGTATTTACCAGGCAAGCGCAAAAAGACGCAAAAAAAATATCTTCAGCAGGATTAAAGCCAAAAGCAGAAATGGTTCTGAATATTCTTCGAAATGACCCATTTCAAAACCCACCTAAATATGAAAAATTAGTCGGAGATCTTGCCGGAGCATATTCCAGAAGAATAAATATTCAACATAGATTAGTTTATCAAGTTTTAAAAGATGAACAAGTGGTTAAAGTAATCCGAATGTGGACTCATTATGAATAATCGGGTAAGCAACTAAAATTTATGTATGGCATACAATCCGCTAATCAAATTGAATGTACCGCTAAAGTGTGAATGCCTGCTTTTTTTCCCACCTCCCGCGGTTAGTTAAGAGTATTCCTGAAAATGTTCTCCGGATACAATCGACAAAAAAAATACGGTTTAACCGAACGGGAAAAAGAAATCCTTAAAATTTTAGTGGAAGGGAAAAACAAAAAACAAGCGTCATCCGAACTTTGCATTAGCATGTACACTCTGGACACGCACTTTAAAAACATCTACGCCAAGCTGCATGTGCACTCGCAAATCGATCTGATTTCCAAAACCTTAAAAGAACATCTGCTGTAACGGAGAGAAGATTGCAAGCCAGTGAGAATATCTAATAATGATATTTACATGAAATGATGATTATTTAACTGGAAGTCACTTTATAAACCAATCGGTCTTTATCGGTTATTCGTCTTGACCAATAGCCGCTTAACTCGTGTTTTAACGGTTCCGGTTTACCCATACCCTGAAATGGTTCTCTATTAATATCTTTTATCAAAGCAATGATACGCTTGTAAATTTTTTTATCTTTTTGAGCCCAATCATTAAAATCCGAGAAAGCGGTCTGTTCAAAAACAATACGCATTACAAGCCTTCTATGGAAAGTTCTTTGAGATTCTTTCCGTGATCTACATTGGCAATCGCTTTTAATAAATGTTTTCTGTTAGCCTGAGATTTTAACAGATATTCCGTTTCATCTTCCACTTCATGAATAACTATCTCAATTTCTCTGTCTTTAAACATTTTCTTAATGGTATTAATAAATGATTCATTAATTTCAGATGCTTTCAACTTGTACGTAGCGAGCATCATATTCTCCTTTTTAATTCTTTTAATAAATATAGTATGTATAGATGCCTAAAACAAGAATGAACATATTTTGAGATGAAAAAATGCAAGCCGATTTAAAAACTTGCGCTGAATTACCAGAGCGTTATCCTCATATCGAGTTAATTTTTCATCAGAATATTTAACAAAATGATTTTTGACTGCACGTGCACTCGCAAATTGACTTGATTTCCAAAACCTTTAAAGAACATCTGCTGTAAATCCCCTCCAAAAATACCCTGATCACGGTATTGTCCTCCAGTGAACAGTGATATAAGTTCCTTACAAACAGAACGTTTTCTGTCCCTCTGATATAACATTAAACAATTTGTACGTAACGTTATAGGTTTAGTGAAACGCATCGCTTTTATGAAGGGAGATCGGTCATGAGAAAATCAATTACCATTCTGTTCTTTAGTCTGATCATGGTTGCCGTGTTTTGGAACATGGTCGCTGCTTCTGATGAACTTCGGCAAGTTCAACAAGCCATTGAGCAAAAGGGCGCCAGTTGGACGGCCGGGGAAAACTGGGTAACCAAACTCTCACTCGAAGAGCGCAAAAAACTCTGCGGCGCCATCCTTGAACCGCCGGAATCCTTGAAAGGGAAAATACTCACGTTGCCCATGAATGAGAATCTGCCGGAATTTTTGGACTGGCGTGATAATAACGGCAACTGGATAACTCCCGTGAAAAACCAGAGTTCGCCACAGGGATGCGGCAGCTGCTGGGATTTTGCGGCCGTAGCCGCGGTGGAAGCCTGGTGGAAAATTCATAATGCAAATTTGGATTCAATGATTGACCTTTCCGAACAGTTTATCCTGTCCTGCGGCGACGCCGGATCGTGTGATGGAGGCTCACCGTTCCTGGCTTTGAAATTTGTCAAAACCAGCGGCGTACCTTCCGAAGCGTGCTTTCCCTATCAGGCCGACGATCAAATACCGTGCAGCGAGGCCTGTCCCAACTGGCAGGACGAGGCGGTTAAAATTCCCGGCTGGGGTTTGATTACAGGCGTAGAACCAAGTACAGAAAACATCAAGAACGCCGTCTTTCATCATCCGGTAAGCGCTGTTTTTGACGTTTATGAGGACTTCCCTTATTATACGGGCGGCGTTTACGAACATGTGTGGGGAGACTATTCAGGTGGTCATGCTATTTTAATTATCGGCTGGAACGACGCCGAACAGAGCTGGATTTGTAAAAACAGCTTTGATACAAATTGGGGCGAAGACGGTTACTTCCGCATCAAATGGGGCAACTGCCGGATCGGTTATTGGAGCCCGTTTATTTGGAATGAAATGACCGCCGAAGCGGCCTTTGCCGTTTCGCCGCGGCAAGTGGATCTGTCTCTGACGATCGGCGACTCCATAACAAACAGCCTTACGGTTTACAATCAGAGTTCAACCATTTTGGAATATGCCGCTTAGGATTTTGAAACGCCCCTTGCGGCTTATTTTCATGCCGATAGTTTCAACAGCTATCAGGGCGCCTCCTGGTGGAGCGGCGATCCGCAGTTAGGCGGTTACGGCGATTCATGGCTGCAATATCTTGATCTGCCGGCTCTTGACCTCACCGGAACGCAGAGCCCAAAACTCTCCTGGATGGGCTTTTGGGCTTTGGAGGATACGGCAGGCGCTGGAGCGTTTCCGCCATTTGACGGTTGGGACGGCTGTAATGTCTGGGTATCCGTGGACAGCGGAAAATCTCTTAGTGTGGCTAATCCCGATACGCCGGCCTACATTTGCCAAAATTTGTACAGTTTTTCCAGCACGGCCGGTTTACAGAACATCGCCGGCTGGGGCGGGAGCAGCGGGGGATGGATTCCGGTGGAGTTTGATTTGTCCGCTTACAAGACAGACAAGGTAATCGTGCGTTTTGCTTTTGCCTCGTATGAAGGGTGGAGCACCTGGAACGACCCTGCACTGTACGGATTTTTTGTGGATGATATTGTGGTATCGGACGGCGGCAGCGTTTTATTTGAGAACCACGGCGAAGAAGATTCAACGTTGCGTGCCAGCGGCTATGCCGGAATGGAAGCGGCGGATTGGCTGGATATTTACGGTCCTATGGGAACCGTGCCGCCCTATGATTCGGCCGTGGTTAGTTATTCGATCAACACGCGTAATTTATCCGCGGGCAGGCGTCAGGGGTTTATTTCGTTTTCCTCCAATGACACTACAATAAATGGATTTGCATCTTCTGGGAAGGTTTCATTACAAATCGATGTGCAGCCGCCGCAGTATGACCTTGCCGTGCAGAACATGGGAGATTCATATAAAGAAATACCTGTGGCCGGGTGCAATAAAATGCAGGGCCGGGTGGTGAATTGCGGACAGCAGGATTTTTCAAACTTTGACGCGGTTTTGATGGTTCTTGACGGAGAACAGACCGTGTATTGCGACGGCGTGCATATTCCTGCGCTGGCGGCAGACTCTTCCATGGTGGTTACGTTTGAACCTTTTGTGGCCTGGCGGTCAGGCAAAACGTATCGCTGCGTTATGAATGTGATCAACGCCGCCCATGATTATAACGGTTATAACAATACCGTCCGCTCGACATTGACGGTTACTAATTTAATCAGCGGGTTTGAACAGGATACGGATGTATGGACCTTTGCCGGCGGCTGGGGAAGAACCTCGGCGACTAAGAAGGAAGGTAAATTCTCAGTCCATAATAACAGCGGCACGACGCCCTATTTGAATAATATGGACGGCCTACTGACTTTAAATTCCGCTGTCGGTTTTGATTCATTGGATAATGCCGTTGTTAAATACTTTACCGGTTTTCGGACGGAGGAAAATAAGGATCAATGTTTTGTGGAGATAAGCGGCGACCGTTTGCTATGGTCAAAAATAGACTCCTTTT
Source organism: uncultured Calditrichaceae bacterium (assembly GCA_964536685.1). GTDB lineage: Bacteria > Calditrichota > Calditrichia > Calditrichales > Calditrichaceae > CAZIBE01. The sequence goes on from CAZIBE010000044.1 coordinate 24,088, forward strand.
CCGGCACGTATCTTTCAACCTGGGAGCAGCGCGAAGTGTCTTTTTCATCTCTTATCGAAAAAGGCTATAAAAAAGGCTGGCTGCGCTTCCATTTTATTTCCGACAGCGCCAATACCGATGCAGGAGTGTATATGGATCAAGTAGAGATTTTTCCGGTTATTACCGGCGTGAGGGAAGATGCTGTCGCTGCGGCGCCGATGGAGTACAAGTTGTTCCAGAACTATCCCAACCCCTTTAATCCAAAAACAATTATTAATTACGAATCACCAATTACGAATTACGTTGAATTGAGCATTTACAACATCCTCGGACAGAAGGTGGCTACGTTGGTTTCTGCGGAGCAACCGGCCGGAAGTTACAGAGTGGAGTGGGATGCGTCCGGTTTTGCCAGTGGCGTTTATTTGTACAGACTTAAAACAGAGCAGGGATTTTCAAAATCGAAGAAACTGATTTTGCTCAAATAAACAAGCCATTCCGAGTATCGGGGCGGTTTATATTATTATCGGCTGAGCTTAGAAGGCTCCGGGCAAAATTTTGTGTAGAAAAAAACTTATCGTTAAAAATAATTATTGTTCCTATAAACAGGAGAAAAAAAATGAGAGCCATTATTCTATTTGTAAATATTATTTTTTTTGTAGGGATTGCTTCTCCCGCTGTCATCAATGTACCGGTTGACCAACCAACCATTCAGGCCGGCATTAACGCCGCAGCAGACGGCGACGCCGTCTTAGTCGCCGACAGCACCTATTACGAAAACATCAATTTCAAAGGCAAAGCGATAACTGTGGCTAGTCTGTTTTTAATGGATGGAGATACGACGCATATCTCTAAAACCATAATAGACGGCAGCCAACCGTCCAATGTGGACAGCGCATCTGTGGTATATTTCAATTCGGCAAAGGATACGACGTCCATATTATGCGGTTTTAAAATAACCGGAGGTACCGGTACGCAAGTATTAGCCGATCTTCGTGTAGGGGGTGCAATAACATGTGGAAATTCCTGCGCAAAAATTATCTGGAATATAATTCGAGACAATCATGTGGTTTCAAATTATAAAATACAAGGCGGCGCTATTAGTTCCGGGCCTCCGGGAAACAGCAAACTTGTTGTTATCAGGAACAATGAAATTAAAAACAATTCGGCGTCAGGAAAAAACGGCGCCTGGGGAGGCGCCATTTATCTTCACTCAAGTGGCCTGATCGAAAATAATGACATACACCATAATTTGGTAACATCTTCAAATGGCTATGCGGTTGGCGGGGGCATTCATAATGGTACAGAATTCACAGGCAAATCTTTTGTAATAAAAGGTAATATCATAAGACAAAATAGTTCTAAATCTTCCTCTTGGTCAAATGGATATGCAGGAGGTGTTTTTGTTTCTGGTACGCTATATAAGCCGGAAATTGTTAAAAATACGATTAGTGAAAATTATTCATCGCATGGGGGCGGCGTATGTTGCTATTATGGAACAGCGGCTCTTTTATCGGATAACATTATTTCAAATAATGAGGCCGGACTACAGGGTGGAGGGATTAAAATAAATGGTTCCCTTCCTGAAATAATTAATAATACAATCATAAATAACTTTTCAGCATATTCCGGTGGCGGTATAGGGTGTTACTACTCATCTAATACAGAGATTAAGAATAATCTGATTGCTTATAATACAGCAGGCCAAGATGGCGGCGGAATTGATATTTATGATAACTCAAATCCAAATTTGATCAATAATACTATTGTTGAAAATAAAGCTGATTTTGGCGGGGCTTTAACGTTCAATATAAACTGTGATCCGGTATTTATGAATACGATTATCTACGGCAACAGCGCCGATTCCAGCGGCAACCAGGTACATTTTTGGGATGATGATTCGGACCCTACGTTCACTTATTGTGACGTAGAAGGCGGTAGCGCCGCTTTTAGTTTTCATAACCAGGGCGATTCTTTCACCGGTACATATAAAAATAATTTGGACAGCGATCCTTTGTTTATAACCGGGGATTCGCTTTTCTATCTTTCCGATTCAAGTCTTTGTATCGGCGCGGGAAATTTAGAAGGTTGCCCTGCCGCTGACTTGTATGGCAATCCCGGACCAAATCCGGCGTTTACAAATCCAGATATTGGGGCCTATGAGAGTGAACGTGAAGAACCGGTTGGTATTGGCGAGAAATCAAATGTACGGCCAAAGGAATTTTGTTTATTTCAAAACTACCCTAATCCCTTCAATCCGAAAACAGCAATCAGTTACCAGTTGCCGGCTATCAGCCAGGTGGATTTGAGCATTTACAATGTACTGGGACAGAAAGTTGCCACTATTGTGTCCGAAAGGCAAGCGGCCAGTACTCATAAAATTGAGTGGGACGCATCTGGTTTTGCCAGCGGGGTTTATTTGTACAAACTGACAACCGATCAGGGATTTACTCAAACGAAGAAACTCATTTTACTCAAATAAACAAGCCATCCCGTAGCTCAGGGCAGGAAATGGTGCAAACAAGGAAGATGATTGTTTTGAAATAATATAAAAAAAACAAATACAGGGGCACGGATCATGAAAATTTTGCTATTAATAATTTTTTTAATTATTTCTATTCCCATTGCAAACCTATGTGCACAGTCTAAAATCTCTCCCGGGTTAAGCGCGATTCTGGCACAGCCGGAAAAACAAGCAGCCACAATTCCCGCAATAATTTATTTAATTGATGAATTGGATATTCTGACACTGGATAAACAGCTCACAGAATCTGGTGTAACAGTAGAAGAACGGGCCAGAACGGTTATCGCGAGGTTAAAGGAACATGCCGCGCGTACTCAGGCAAAGTTGCTAAATAAACTCAAGACTGAAAAGAGTGGCAAAATTAAAACTTTCTGGATTGATAATTCCATTGCCATCGAGGCCCTTCCCGCGCAAATAAAGAATATCAGCACGCATGCGGATATTGAACGTATTGATTCCGATGAAGGGCCTGCCAGCATTGAACCGGTACAAAAAAACGCTGCGCCGTCTTCAATTCCCAACCACGCGGAAATCGGTTTAAAAGTGATTAACGCCCACAAAATGTGGAAACTGGGATTCACCGGAAAAGGCGTTATTGTAATGAATACCGATACAGGAGTGGAAGGCGGTCACCCGGCGCTGGCTGCATCCTGGCGCGGCAATGAAGCGGGCGCTGAAGCAAGCGCTGCCTGGTTTGATCCGCAGTTTTCTACAGAATTCCCTTTTGATGACGGCGGCCACGGCTCGCATACCATGGGCATCATGGTCGGCCTCGATCCGGCGGCAAATGATACCATCGGCGCAGCATTTGGCGCAAAATGGATTGCGGCAAATACGCATAAAGCAGGTAATTACAGCGCCGGAGAATCTGTTATTATAAGCGCTTTTCAGTGGGCGCTGGACCCGGATGGGGATCCGAATACGACTGATGATATGCCGGCGGTAGTCAATTGCTCCTGGGGTGGATATGCCTCATGCAATGATCCTATCACTAGTTCCATAAATGCACTGGAAGCAGCAGGTATCGCGGTTGTATTTGCTCTTTCAAACAGCGGGCCGGCGCCCGGAACAGTAACCGGGCCCGGAATGAACAATACGACGGAGATGAATTGTTTTTCAGTAGGCGCCGTAAACGCCAACAATCCCGATATTTATATCGCGCCCTTTAGCGGCAGGGGGCCTACGCCTTGCACAGGTGAAGGAAACAATATAAAACCGGAAGTGGCAGCGCCAGGCGATTATATACGCTCCAGTGTGTTGAATGGTAAGTATGCGTATTGGTCGGGCCAATCTATGGCAGTTCCGCATGTGAGCGGGGCAATCGCTCTTTTAAAGCAGGCCTTTCCGCAAAAGACAAGAGCCGAATTAAAACGCATGCTCTACGACAGCGCCATCGATATGGGCGTTCCCGGAGAAGATAATGCCTATGGCATGGGATTGATAGACGTCTATGCCGCCTACAAAATGCATGCCGGCGATATGAATCCCAAAGCGCCGCAAAACGTTAGCGCCTTCAGCGATTATACAACTCCCACATCTGTTTCTCTGAGCTGGGATGCTCCCACGTATTTTGTAAACGCCGATACGCTGATCAATTTTGCCATAGATATCCGGCGTGACGGCCAGTTAATCCAAAGTGTAAATCAGGGCGTTGAGAATTTCACAGATTCGGGGCTTAACGACGGGCAGCTCTATGCATATTCCATAAAAGCCCGCGATGTAGAGACGGACAGCGTAAGCATGGAAGTCGTAGCTTCTGCCTTCTGCGGCGGATCACTCTCTCCGGCGTCTCCGGAGAATGTTAAATGTGTCTACAGCGGAACAAGCGCAACGCTGAGCTGGACTGATCCCACCCAACAGTCCGACGGAACCGCTTTGGATGATCTGGATAAAATCTTTATCTATCGCTATGGCGAATTGATTGATAACGTTTCAGCCGGTGCGCAGAGTTATACGGACACAGACACGTTGGGATTTTCCAAAACGCTCAGTTATTACCTGCGGGCAAAGGACAATGAATCGCCTGCTCATTTCAGCGCCAATAGCAAAAAAGCCTTTTGCATCACAACCGATAAGCCCGATTATCTGGTTTGGGCCAGTACAGGATCATTTACTGATTATTTCAGCAGTCCCGACAGTATTTTTGAAGCCATTGTGGCCAACGGTGAAAGTGTCGTTTTAACCAGTTACCTGTTCAGGTATGGAAACGATTTGAGTATTTTTAAAGGAATTTTTGCAGTATTGAGCTATGAATATAAACAAGGCGGTTTGATAAATGGCAGTCCGGAAGTTTCTGCTTTAAATACATATCTCTCCAATGGCGGTAAATTGTATTTGGAAGGTACATGGGAACTGTTTAACCTTCCGCCGGATATCCCAACGTATAATTTGCGGCCCTGGTTCAGTTTGAACAAACCCTCAGCAAATGATGATAAAGTTGCCTCAAATATAACCGGATATGATTTTCTCAGCTCGTTTTCGTTTTCCTATGATGGTTTTTTTAAATTGATAACTGTCCTGACACCGTAAAATTCAATGCCAATCTGAAAACAGGGCGAGAGCATTATAGGTGTCTATAATTCTTCTTACGGCTCCGGCGGAGAAGCTATCGGTGTTATCTTTCCCTTTGGCGGTTTAGAGGGCAAAGAAGAACGAACCCGGCTAATGCAGACTTATCTTGATGTTCTGGTAAGCATTGATGAACCGACAATTCATCATCCACTCGTATTCGCTTTAAAACAAAACTATCCCAATCCCTTTAACCCGAAAACAGCAATCAGTTATCAGTTGCCGGTTGCCAGTAACGTTGAGCTGAACATTTATAATATCCTGGGGCAGAAAGTGGTTACTTTAGTAAGCGGAAAGCAGAGAGCAGGAACATACAAGGTTGAATGGGATGCTGGCGGTTTTGCATCAGGTGTTTATTTGTACCAATTAAAAACGGATAATGGTTTCATCAAAACCCGGAAACTTGTTTTGATGAAATAAATCCTGAATAGCGTTAAGCGCAGAACACAGAGCGAAATGTTATGTATAATTTTCGCTTTACAAATGCGCTTTTCAAAATAAAGGAGGCAAGATATGAATTTCTCAAATAGTACTTTCTTCAGATATATTGCAGCGTATTTTTTATTTTTATTAATGTTCTTTTTCGGTTGCAAAGAAACTGCAAAAGATCCGCTTAGCGCCACTAATGAACCGCAAGGCAGAATTGTTTTCAATACGCCAACAGAAATCATATCCTTTGAAGAAATATCCAAATTCAATCGAAATACAAAAATGAAACTGCGCCTGAGCAGGAACAACTTAGAGGTGATTGAATATGATATCTTTTTTGATGCGGTTTATGATTTTTTTGGTGAAAGATTAATTTTTTGCAAGTGCCCGGATGATATTTTAATAGGATACGGAGACAGTGGTTCTCCTGTTCTTACGGAAGACGGGAGAGTGGCCGGCGCCCTTTGCTATGGCTTTTGGGGATCATGCACGCAATTTGCCGCAAGATCAATCGAGGATCTTTTAAGTATTGAGACAATAAACTCTACTAACACCATTACACACAATGCTGAGTTGGTTGGCTCCGGCATGGATTTCCGGCCGATAAAACCAGTGAGTTTTATAGCCGGTTTTGATGAAGAGTTTATTAAACGATACGCGCATACCGATAAATTCAATTT
>CAZIBE010000045.1:0-29690 GCA_964536685.1 uncultured Calditrichaceae bacterium
CTCAACTCTCAGGACGAAATGGTTTGTAGTCAAACCATTTCTATTCGAGTATACCAGCAAAAATATCCTCTTACTGCAGCAAACGGCGTAAAGCGGCCGCGCTTTTGGCTCCCACGGCAAAAGATTGTATTTCCCTGTTTTCCACTACAACTACCGTCGGTGTGCCCATGATTCCGATTTCACGGGCTACGGACATATCCTTGCCCAAATCTACTTTGCGGATATGCTCAAACTCTTTTTGCAGTTCCTCGATGACCGGCGTCATGGCTTTGCAGGCGCCGCAGGTTTTGGTGTAAAAATAAAGCAGCATTTTTTTGCCGGTATCAATTTCCTGCCCCAACCTGCCGGGTAGTCCATGCAGCGACTGACCTTTTTTACGCATGCCCACAAAACGTATCCAAAACTGCATAGCAGCAAACAGCGCCACAACGGCTAACACAATATATAAAATCTCATTCATGCGTATCTTCTTCTTTCTTTTTCTTTGACGAGAACTTGCCGTCCCAGCCGATTAATAATCCCGCTCCGATACCATAGCCTGAAGTAATATAGGGATTGCTGGTTAGCGCACAGCTACCGCTGGTGCATCCGATAAAGTAGTAATAGGCAAATCCTAACACGCCGCCAATGGCGGCAAATAGCCCCATCTTCATCCATTTATTCATATAAATTCCTTACCAATTAAAACAACTGCCTGCTAAATTATTTATTTTCGGCTTTGGCGGCAATCTCGTTAAGGCGCGTTATGATTTCATCCATGTTTTCCAGCCCCTTTTCCTGCACCTTTTCTTCTAATGTGCCCCAAACCGGTTCGCCGCACACCATGCACTGCACACCCATTTCCTGCATGGGGGCAATAGTCTGCGGATATTTTTCCACAATTTCTTCAATTTCCATATTTTTAGTAATAAACTTCAATTCCATAGCTGCCTCCATCTATTTTTACATATTCCGATGTTCTCTTCTTAGATGCAAAGCGGCGACGGGCGGTACAGACTTAAAAGTTATTTTTTAGCGTGCTTCAAACGATTCCAGGCTTTGACGCCGCCTAACATATTTTTAACCTTAAATCCCTTTTGCACAAGAAAAGCACTTGCCGGCTGCGAACGGTTACCGCTGCGGCAGTACACGATAATTTCCCGATCTTTATAGGGCAGCAGTTCCTTATACCGTTGCTCGATTGTGTGTAGAGGAATTAAAAGCGCGCCATCAATATGTCCCAGCGGGCCGGTGTATTCTTCTTCGGTGCGCACATCTAACAGCAACAATTTTTCACCGCTTTGTAATTGTTCATATACCTGCTGCGCTGTGATATTTTCAAATGTAACGCTCGTGTCCTGCCCAAACAAAAAACCAGATGCACTAAGGACGATGACCACTAATATCCAGCGTTTACGAATCAAATTCATTTCTTTCCTTTCAACAAATATTAATTTTATCACTAAAACAATAAAAAGAATGGTTACCTTTCAGCAACCATTCCTTTCTTACTTTCACTCTAACCCAAAAGGAGTAATTTGATCTTTATTGAACGTTTTAACTCACTTCTTCTGCAATAACTTCTTCCGTTTCGTTTTTATTCCCTGCCTGCGCCGTAAAATGCAAACCGGAGTTGTCAGCGGATATGTACAAAACCGACCCGCTCAAAACCCGGCCGGCAATCAGCTCTTTGGCTATTTCGTTGACGATCTCCTTTTGCAGCAAGCGTTTCAGCGGACGGGCGCCGAAAGCCGGATCGTAGCCTTTGTGCGCCAGATAGGTCAGCGCCGTATCGTCCAGTTCGGCAAAGATGCCCTTCTCTTCCAGCATCTTGCGGATGCGCTCAAACTGCAAACGCACAATTTCCTTGATATGCTCTTCGGTCAGCGGATGGAAGACAATGATATCGTCCACCCGGTTTAAAAATTCGGGTCGTAAATTCTTCTTCAGAATTTCCATGACATTGGATTTGATTTCCTCGTAAACGGCTTCTGCTTCAACAGAGGTTAACTGTTCGGTGCGCTCGCGAATGTAAGCCGCGCCTAAGTTCGACGTCATAATGACGATGGTGTTTTTAAAATTAACTGTACGACCTTTGTTGTCGGTCAGACGACCGTCATCCAACACCTGCAGGAGCACGTTAAACACCTCAGGATGCGCTTTTTCGATTTCATCCAGCAAGACCACTGAATACGGTTTACGGCGCACCTGTTCGGTTAACTGACCGCCTTCTTCATAACCCACATAGCCCGGCGGCGAGCCGATCAGACGCGAGACGGAATGGCGTTCCATGTACTCTGACATATCAATGCGCACCATAGCGTTTTCATCGTCAAACAGAAATTCGGCCAAAGCGCGGGCCAGTTCCGTTTTGCCCACGCCGGTGGAGCCTAAAAAGATAAAGGAGCCGATTGGGCGGTTTTGGTCGCTTAAACCGGCGCGCGATCGCCGCACCGCATCGGAAACCGCTTCGATGGCTTCTTCCTGACCAACGACGCGTGTGCGCAGGCGTTCTTCCATTTTAAGCAGTTTTTCCTTTTCGCTTTCTAACATACGCTGCAAAGGAATACCCGTCCAACGGGAGATAATTTCGGCAATATCCTCTTCGTCCACTTCTTCTTTGAGCATAGCGCGCCCTTTTTGCAGCTGCTGCAATTTTTCATTCATTACCTGCAATTGCTTTTCCGTATCCGGAATCAGACTGTAGCGAATTTCGGCCACGCGATCCAACTTACCGTCACGTTCGGCACGATCCATTTCGCTCTTTAATTCATCCAGTTTACTCTTTAGCTGCCTGATGGCCTGAATATTTTCTTTTTCCGCTTTCCATTGCGTGCGATATTCTTTGGCCTGTTCCTGCAAATTGGCCATTTCGCGGTTCACTGCTGCCAGGCGTTTTTTAGAGGCCTGATCCTTTTCTTTTTTCAGAGCTACCTTTTCGATTTCCAATTGTTTCAGACGACGCTCCACATCATCCAGTTCTTCCGGCATGGAATCGATTTCGATGCGCAGCTTAGAGGCCGCTTCATCGATCAGGTCGATGGCCTTATCCGGCAGAAAGCGATCGGAGATGTAACGGTGCGAGAGAACCGCCGCCGCCACTAAAGCCGAATCCTGAATGCGCACGCCGTGGTGCACTTCGTACTTTTCCTTGAGGCCGCGCAAAATGGAAATGGTGTCCTCCAGCGACGGCTCGGTAACCATTACCGGTTGGAAGCGCCGTTCCAGTGCGGCGTCTTTTTCGATGTACTTGCGGTACTCGTCCAGTGTGGTGGCACCCACCGTGTGCAGTTCGCCGCGCGCCAATGCCGGTTTAATCATATTGGAGGCGTCCATGGAGCCTTCGGCCGCGCCGGCACCCACCAGGGTGTGCAACTCGTCGATGAACAGAATAATTTTCCCTTCAGCTTCGATTACTTCCTTCAGCAGCGCTTTCAGACGTTCCTCAAATTCGCCGCGGAATTTAGCGCCGGCAATCAGAGCGCCCAAATCCAGCGCTACGATCATTTTATCTTTCAGATTTTCCGGCACGTCTCCGTTTACGATGCGGTGGGCGATGCCCTCAACAATGGCGGTTTTACCCACACCCGGCTCGCCAATCAATACCGGATTGTTTTTGGTTCTGCGGGAAAGCACCTGTAGCACACGACGGATTTCCTCGTCGCGGCCGATTACCGGATCCAGCTTACCCTGCCGGGCCAGTTCTGTTAAATCGCGGGCATAACGTTTAAGGGCCTGATATTTAGCCTCCGGGTTTTGATCGGTTACGCGTTGACTGCCACGCACTTCCTGCAGGGCCTTCAAAATCATTTCTTTGGTCAGTCCGTATGAATGCAGGATTTCGGAAGCCTTGGATGCTTTCTCCTCGCTGATGGCGATCAGCAGATGCTCGCTACTGATGAATTCGTCTTTTAAGGCGCGGGCCTCGTCGTAGGCTTTATTGAGCAGTTGCTGACTGCGTTGACTGAGATAAACCTGAGCGCCCACGCCGGAAACGCGCGGCAAACGCTCGATTTCCTGTTCTATTTTACTTTTAAGCTGATCCAACGGAATACCGTATTTTTTAACGGTAGCCACTACTACGCCTTCGCCATCGTCCAGCAACGCTTTTAATATGTGTTCCGGTTCGATTTGCTGCTGGCCATAGTCAACGGTCATTTGATGGGCGTTACTGATGGCTTCCTGTGCTTTTATGGTAAATTTATCTAAGTTCATTTGATTTCCTCCTTTAAGTTTTTTGCAGAAGGAATTGCAAATTCAATGCCATTCGGCGGAGGGCGTTCTTACAGCGTTTATAAGGATTGGGCTAAGGAAATTAAAATAGCATCATGCACATATTACAGAACATTCTGCCACAATGTCCCGCTTATTTTTTATCGGGGTGTTGATCTTCTTCCTCTTTGAGTCCGCTTTTAAAATTCTTAATGCTGCTTCCCAGACCGCGGGCTAAGTCCGGAAGGCGCTTGGCGCCAAATAACAGCAGCACGATAAATAAAATAATTAAGATCTCAGTCATGCCAAAATTCATAAATTTGCTCCTTTGCTTAATTCTTTAAACGGAATGTAAGGTATTTTGAGTTGTTAATAAAGCAAAAAAAGAATGAGCTGGTCAATATGAAAGTACCGTTATTAGCCCCTACCGCTTTCTTTTCACGATAAAACCACAGGCATAATCAATGCAATTATCACGATTTCGGTTAAACTGAACTCCATGGAATTGCCTCCTGCCATCTTATCTACATTTTTATAAAAAAATCAAATTTGCAGATTATACCGATCAGTAAATGGTTTACCCTGAAGGGGCGCCTGTGGCGCAAATAAGGTAATCGGTACCATCCCGATAAATCGGGATTTCGTACAAAACACTTAACTCTCAGGACGAAATGATGTGTATTCAAACCATTTCTATGCGAATATATTTGCTAAATCGTAACCGATAAAAAGAGAGTTTACGAATAGGGCAGAGTAAATAAAATTTCGAAAAACCGGTGTTCTGACATTTTAATATAATCAACAAAAATTTGGTTTTAGCCGAACGGGCTTTTACATTTGATTTTAAAAACGAAACTGTGTAATTTTATAATTAACTTTAGTAATCATAAACTGTTATGATAATACGATTTATCACATCTGCCATCATTCTTTTACTGGCCATTGCCTGTACGAATCCCTTTTCCACCCGGGCTAATCAGGTGGAAACGCCCGTGGTGCAGGGCAACGGCTATTCCTATGATCCGGCGCTAAACTACGATATTGTCTTCACTAATCTGAAAAAGGCGCTCAATCAGAAGAATATTGAAGAATATATGCGCTGTCTGATCCCATTGCAGCAACAAAATCTACACGGCTTTTTTTTCGACGCCGAACCTCATTTTAAAAATGAATTTGACACGCGCCCCTGGCTGCTGACTGATGAGCGGGAGTATTTAACACAGTTGATCAACGCCGGTAAAAACGATTTTCCTGTAATTTCCTTTTCCATGGCCGACTCTTCCCTGTCGTTTCGCCCGATTACTCCGTCTTCGGTAAATGATTCGGTAGAGACGAACACCGTGGAATATCAAATGCTTATTAAGTTTGACGCCGACTCTACGCGGCTTTTCCAGGGTTTGTGTCGTTTTAAGTTGTTCCGCCTGCCTACGCCGCCGGAAACCTGGCATATCTATTACTGGCAGGATTTATCGATTGATAATAACTACAATCAAAGCTGGACTTTTTTAAAAATATTTTTTCGCAAAAGTTAAATTATGAAGTTACTTAAGCTGCCAAAATCGCTTCCTCTTTTAGGATTGATCTTCACCATGGGCTGCATTAATCCCTTCGCTCCGTCGTTGACCGATAATCCGGGCGCGCAAAATCAAATTTTGACGGAGCAAAAAACGCCGGAAGACGTATTGATTAATTTCAGCTACGCCTACAATTTTAAAGATTCTTTGGTTTATAGCGATTTATTAGACAGCAGTTTTCTATTCATCTCAAAAAATTTTGCCACCGATCCGGTTACCAATATTTCATGGGGTCGCGATGTGGACATCAAAACCACGGTGGGTTTGTTTCATCATTTTCAAACGCTGAATTTGGTTTGGGAAGCCACCGTGTATTCTCGTTTTTTAAACGAAGAGCGCACGCAGAAGGAGATCAAAAAATCCTTTAAACTTACACTGGACGGAGGCATTGAATTTCCGCCCATCAGCGGCGAGGCCCTTTTTCTTTTCAGAAAAAGGATTATCAATCCGCCCGACACCAGCGGCATCTGGAAAATTACGCGCTGGGAAGATTTATCGCGCTTTTAACCTGCGCTTTGTTGAAAACTAATTTTTCCGTATTTTGGGAAGTGCACAGAAAATGGAGGCTTTAAAATGCATCGCTTTGCTTTAGATATTGATCCGGTTGCTTATATCCGCAATATGCTTGACGGAAAAAATCCCGATCCGGTTCACGCTTTGGTGCTTTCCGAATTGGGCGGCGCGGAGAGTATTGTCTGCTATCTGCGCGACGACTTAAAAACCGTTAACGAACGCGATGTAAACCTGTTCCGCCAGATCGTAAAAAGTTATTTGAATGTGCGCAGCAACTTAACAGACGATAATATCCGCACGCTGCTGCGCATTAATCCCGATATGGTTACCTTTGTGGCGCCGGGCGATGTATCCTCTGTAGAACCGGTATCGCTGGATATCGACGTGTACAGCCAGCAGATTCAGAATCATATCGCTGAATTGCGTTCCAATAATATTTTAAGCTCCGTTTTAATTGAACCACAGATGTCGCAAGTAAAAATGGCCGGTAAGATGGAATTCGATTATGTGGAAATTAACGCTTCCCGTCTGGCCGAAGCCGAAGACATGAGCAGCGAATTGGAATTATTGGAAGAAATCGGCAGCCTGACGTTAGCGGCTAATAAAATGGGGATGGGCGTTAATATTTCCGGTTCCATTGGCTTTGAAAACATCCGTGATATTGCCCAAATCGAATACATCGAAGACATCATCGTAGGCAAATCATTAATCAGCAAAGCGCTGGATATCGGTTTCGAACAGGCTGTGCGCGATATTATCTCATTACTTTAATCTATGCTAATGCGGACCATATTTATGTTGCGACGTTTCTTATTGCTACTCCTGTTAGCGGCGCCGGTTGTTTTACTTGCCCAAAATAAAGCGCTGCTCTCTCCTTTTCATTGGCGTCAGCCTTTGGAATATCTGCCTCAGAACGAAGGTCATAGCGCCGTTATCTTCCTGCCGGAAAAAACGACTGTAGCGCTTGACGGCAACAAAAAGTATCCGGTTAAATTGCCTTTTATTATTGAGCATGCGGCACAAATCGAAGTTCGGGCTGATTTTGCCTTACCGGACAGCCTCCCGGACGGCGATTTCTTTTTTTACAGCAGCGGGATGAGCCAAACCGCCGCCATAACCATTAATAGCTACACTTTAGGCACCCAGCTTAACGATTTGACCCCCGTTAAGATCCCCCTCCCCAAAGATGTACTGTATGCAGGCAAAACAAACACTGTAACGCTGCGCCTTAAGAATCCAAAAGAATTAAACGAAGGTTTTCCCCGTCTGCCGTTTGTATTAAGCGAAAAGGATTTTTGCGGCGTCTTACGGCCTTTTTTCATCATCCGTCAAAACGCTTCGATAGTAAGCCATTTTGAAGCCTCTGTTCAGGCGCAGCAAAGCTCATTCAGCTTTAAACTTAATTTACCTGAATCTACAGAAGATTTCTTAATTGAAGTCCTCATCAGCGATCCCCAAAGCAGGCAAACGCTTTACAAACGATTGCGGCGAGTCCCTCCTACCTACCGGCAATTAACCGATCGCTTCAACATAGCCGACACTTATTTATGGAGCGTACAAAAACCGACAACCCTGCGGGCAAAAGTTACCGTTAAACAAAAAAGACGTCTTTTAGAAGAACAATCCTTTGCTTTTGGGCTGCGTCGCCTCAGCTCCGGAGGCAGCCTCATACAGTTAAACGGCCAGGCGATGGCCATAAGAGGAATCAATTATCATTTGAATCCCCAGCGCTGGCTGAATAAAAACATCGATGATTTGCTGCGTGACGATCTTTCGTTTATCAAAAGCAGCGGTTTTAATGCGGTGCGTCTGCCGCATTATATTCCCAGCGAGCGTTTTTTACAAATCACCGATTCGCTGGGCTTACTGGTTTTTGCCGAACTGCCGGTGTGGAGGTATCCGGAATCATTTTTTATGGAAGACGCCTTTCTGGAAAACGCCAAAAGCACCTTGCAGCGTATGCAGCTTTATCTGGGAGTACATCCTTCGCTGACGGCTGTTGGGTTAGGGCAGCAAATTGCTCTGAGTTCGGGAGCGGCACAAAAGTTCATGTTTATTCTGCGACAGTTAGTACAAAATAATATGGATATATTAACCTATATCTCGCCTATCCCGGAAGGCGCTTTGCCGCTCGATAAAGTTAGTGATTTTTATATGTTAGATATTTACAAACCGTTGAACAAAGCCTATTCTGAGCATCCGGCGTTTTTTACGCAAATGACGCTCTACGGAAAGTTAGGCTTTTTCACCAAGCCGCACTATTACGACTGGCAGAATCCCTCTTTACCGTTAATCCGGCAAAAACTTTGGGCGCGCGAGTGGCAAAAAGTAAATGAAATTGCATCTCTGAAAGGCGGTTTTTTCGAAAGTTTCCAGGACTGGCAAATGAACCGGCCGGTAGACTTTACGCTCAACAGCCCTAATCCAACTATACTGCCGAGCGGCCTTTACGCTTTCAATCACATCCCACGTCCCGGCGCTTCGGCCTATGCTCATATATGGGAATCGTCTTCTGCGCAAAATATTACACCGGCGAAACATACAAAAAAGACTAATTTTTTTGCAATTATATTATTCTTTTCCGCCGTTGTTTTTTTTGTTTTTTACCGTAGTCGTCCGCGTATGCGCGATAATTTTAACCGGGCGCTTCGGCATCCTTACGGATTTTATGTTGATTTGCGCGAACGGCGTATTATCCCGATGTTTAATTCTTTTTTAGTGGGCAGTTTTGCTGCGCTGATTATGGCGGTGCATCTCAGTTCGCTGCTTTATTTTTTCCGCTACTCGTTACAAATGCAGGAAGCCGCCGCTTTTATTTTACGCTCTTTTGATTTGTTCGAAGAATTTCTGCGTCTTAATGCGAATCCCTATAAAATAACGCTTTTTTTGTTCTTAATCTTACTCTTCTTTCCTTTTATGTTCAGTTTTACCATTAAAATAATCGGGGCAATTTCGCACAATCGAATTCGTTTTCGCCAGATCATGGCCATTGCTTTGTGGTCGGGATTGCCGCTGCTTTTTATGCTTCCTTTCTCGTTTGTAAATTACCACGCTCTTTTTACTTTGCCTTCAGCCAATCTGTCCGTATATGTATTTTTATTTTTCGTCATCTGGGCGCACGTGCGTATTGTCAACGGTATCCGCGTTCTTTTTATCACCCGTCTGGGCAAAGTTTTCAGCTACATGCTATTGTCTTACATTATTCCTTTGCTTATCTTATTAGCTGTTTTAAAACCTGTGGTAAACGGACTGGATTATCTGCAACTTATCCTGCACGCGGGCTCACTGTTTTAATAGTTCAATAATGGAGCAATATGTATCTTTCCAAGTTAAAATTATTCGGCTTTAAATCATTTGCCAATAAAACTACTTTAGAATTTAATAGTGGGATTTCCTGTATTATCGGGCCTAACGGCTCCGGTAAATCGAACATCGTGGACGCCATCCGCTGGGTTTTGGGCGAACAACGCACTTCTCTGCTGCGCAGCGATAAAATGGAAAATGTCATTTTTAACGGTACGCACGCCCGCAAGCCGGTGGGCATGGCCGAAGTAGCCATGACCATCGAAAACAACAAAGGCATTCTTAAAACCGATTTCAACGAAGTAGTTATTTCCCGCCGTCTGTACCGCTCCGGCGAAAGCCAATACCTCATTAACAACACGCCGGTGCGTCTGAAAGATGTGCTGGATATTTTCATGGACACCGGTCTCGGTTCCAATTCCTACTCGGTTATCGAATTAAAAATGGTCGAATCCATTTTAAGCGAAAACAAAAACGAACGGCGGCAATTGTTTGAAGAAGCGGCCGGAGTAGTAAAATACAAAGTACGCCGTAAATCCGCCTTGCGTAAATTGGATGCCACGCGCGCCGATTTAACGCGCCTTAACGACATCATTTCCGAAGTGCAAAAATCAGTCAATTCCCTCTCCCGGCAAGTGGGTAAAGCGCGCCGCTATTTAAGCTACACCGAAGAGCTGAAAAAACTGGATGTGGATTTAGCGCGGTTTCGTTACAATCGTTTGTTAGATGAAATCCGCCCTCTCAGCCAGCAGCTCAAAGAAGTCAGCAAGATCAAAGAAGAGAGCCACCATCAGATCACCATCGACGAAGCCCTGTTAGAAGAATATAAGCGCGAGCATCTGAAAATCGAGCAGGAGATGCGGGAGCTAAACCAAACCCTGCATGATCTCGATACGCAGGTAGCTAAAATAAGCCAGGAGCAGGCCATCGCCCAAACGCGCTCCGAAGAGATGGTTAAAAACCGGACACGCTACATCTCGGAAATTGAAGATTTTCAGAAACGCATCCAGATACTGCAAGAAAATATTTCTAAATATGAAGGCGAAATTGCCGAACTGACACAACAAAAAGAAATCGCCGACGGACAGTTCGCGCAAATCGAAGGCGAACGGCAGACAGAGCTGGAGAAAATCCAGCGTGACAAACAGGAAATCGAGCAGCTGAATGCCCGCTTCCGGCAAAAATTCGAGCAGGTTTCCGCTTTAAAAGAGACTTTACGCCAAAATGAATTTCAGATACAATTTCGCCGCGAACAAATTGAGCAGCTCACCGCTAAATTCAGCGAACAAAAACTGCTCAAGGAAGACTTACAGCAAAAGCACAGCGAACTGCTGAAACAGCGCGAGCAACTGAACGCCGAACGCGAACAACTTAAACAGAAATTAAAGGAACGGCAATCCGCCGAAGAAAGCGCTCTGCAAAAATTAGAAGCGTTGCAGACACAAAAAAACACATTAACCGCAGAATTAGAACGCCTCAACTCGCGGCGCCAGTTTTTTGAACAAATCATCGCCAATTACGAAGGCCACGCCCGCAGTACGCAGTTTGTTATGAAACGGCGTACAAATTTCAGCGGCTTAATCGGTCCGTTAAGCGATATTTTTACGGTGAACGATACCTATTCACGGGCAACGGAAATTTTGTTGGGCAACCTGCTGGATTACGTGCTTGTGGAAACCGTTTCTGACGCCCGTCAGATCATCGCTTCGGTGCAGAAAGAAAATCAGGGACGCATTACGCTCATTCCACTGGAAAAAGTTCCGAAAATCAATGCGCCGCAAAAAGCGTCCGCTGAGTTGCGCTACCTAACCGATTTTGTTAGCAGCGAGGCGCGCTTCGGCGGTCTGCTGCAATTGCTGGTGGGCGACGTAGCCGTAGCCGACAATCTGGACCAGGCGCTGGCCCTTTCCGAACGTCACCCGCAGCTGCGTTTTATTACGCCGCAGGGCGAGATAGTCAGTTTTAACCGTGAGATTTCCGCCGGCGAAAAAGAAACGCGCGGCGCTTCCGTCATTGGCCGTAAGGAACAGTTGAAGAAATATGAAGTTTCCGCTACTAAAACAGCCGCCGAGCTGCAAAACATAAAAGAGACCATCATTGCTTCCGAAAAAGAAGTAGAAAAACTGCGCTCGGACCAGCAGCAGCTAAACGGCCGCTTAAACCAACTCTACCAACAGTCGGTAGAAACCGAGAAGCGCGAAACCCAGGTATTGTACGAAATCAATAAAATTGTCAGCGAACAAAAACAAAAAGACGGCCAACTGCAGCAATTGCAAGCGGAAATCCAAAAATCAGAAAACGAGAACCAAACGGTTTCGGCGCAGGTTTCCGCCGAACAGCAAACCCTGAATGAATTGGAAAAAGAGACCATCCAAAAAACACGGGCATACGAACAGAACAGTTCCCTGCTGGAAAATCTTTTAGATGAAGTACAGCAGGCGCGTATCCAGGCCAGCAATCTGCAAAATCAATTACATAATCGCACACAGGATTTGGCGCGAACCAGCAAAGAGATTGAAAATTTGCAAAACGATATCCGGCATCATCAAGCGGAAATAGAACAAATTGACCAATCCATCGTATTAATCGAGAAGCAAAACAAAGATCGCCGCGAACAACAGCGCGAAATCTGGGAAAAACGCGATAATTTGGAAGAACAGCGCAATAAAATCGAACAGGCGCTGCAGGAAATTAAAACGCAGATTTATGATACGGAAGAGCAAACGCGTAAGTACCGCCGTCAGCATGACTCCTCTTTGGAAAAAGGGCGCGCGCTGGAACTCAAAATCAATGAACATCGTTATAAAGCTGAAACATTACGGGAGCAAATCCTAAAAGAGTACTCGGAAGACATCGAAGTGGGCATTCCCTACGACGATCTGAACGAACAGGAATCCGAGGAGCGTATCGAAACGCTGCGCGCCCGAATAAAGAACCTTGGCCCGGTCAATCCCTTAGCTGTCAGCGAATATGAAAAAGAAAAGGAACGGCTGGACTTTTTAACGCAACAACGGGACGATTTATTAAAGGCTGAAAAATCTTTACTGGAAACCATCGATAAAATAAACAAAACAGCGCGCAGCCGTTTTTTAGAAACATTTGAGGCTATCAAAGAGAATTTCGAGCAGGTTTTTAAAACTTTTTTTGAACGGGGAGAAGGAACCATTTCTCTGGAGCAAAACGAAGACCCGCTGGAAGCCGACATCGATATCAAGGTGCGCACCAAGGGCCGGCAGTTACAGACACTCACTCTGTTATCCGGCGGCGAAAAAACACTAACGGCCATTTCGTTATTGTTTGCCATCTATCTGGTAAAGCCGAGCCCCTTTTGTATTTTAGATGAAGTGGACGCGCCGTTGGATGATGTAAATGTTACGCGTTTTACCAAAGCGCTGGAAAACTTTTCCGAAAACACACAGTTTATTGTAGTAACCCATAACAAGAACACCATGGAAGCCGCCAGCACCATGTATGGCGTCACCATGGAAGAAGAGGGTGTTTCCAAATTAGTATCTGTAAAATTCACTTAAGGATGTATCATGAAACATTTTTTAATCTTTTTATTGCTGCCCCTGCTATCGTGGGCGCAGTTCCAATTTATTCCCATCAACGCCAACTATGCATCATTTTACGACACGGATTCTACTGCATTTGTGCAAGTTTATCTCTCTTTGTATCAGGGAAATCTTAATTACCAACCGGATAAAAACGGCCGGTTTGTGGCCTCTTTTTCCACTACGCTTACCGTGATGCAGGACGAGCAAATTATCAAAGATATCTCGCACAGCTATCACAATTCTACCAAAGATACCTCGCGCATTTCTCATTTTAATCGCTTTGTAGATGTGTTTAATATTGAAATACCTTATGGAAACTACAAGGCCGTGGTGCAGATGATTGATAACACTTCCCTGCAAAAAGGCGAATATGTACTTGATTTAAAAACGATCCAACCGCAGGATACGCTGTTTTTATCTGATATTGAATTTTGCGAATCCATCAAACGGGATACCACCAAAAACATGTTTTACAAAAACGGGCTGCAGGTAGTGCCCAATCCCGGCTCGGTCTATGATATCTTACGGCCCATGCTCTATTACTATATAGAACTGAATAACCTTTCCTACTCCCCCGCGGAAGCGCGCTATTATGATTTCGCGTATGTGATTACCAATGCGGAGGGCGATACGGTAAAACAGAAAAAAACCCAGCGCAAATCGGTTAAGGGGTCCACACTGGTTGAAGTGGGCGGTATGAATGTAATGGCGCTGCCCAGCGATATCTATTTTTTGACCGCTAAGGTTAAAGATGTGCACTCTGATAAACAATGCAGTATCCGCCGGAAGTTCATGGTGTACAAACCTAAAAAGAAAACCGAACAGCAACAGCAGGGACATTTGCCGGTAATTGCCCAAGTGTACGAAACTTTTACGCCCAACCAATTGAAAGAAGAGTTTGGCGCGGCCAAATATCTGGCGACCAGAGAAGAGATAGAAGTATTCAAAAATCTCCATGAAGCCCAGGCTATGAAAAAATTCTTAACCGATTTTTGGCGCCGCCGGGATCGTATCGGTCATGTGGCCGACGGAGAAAACCGCCGTGAATTTTTACGGCGCGTAGCATACGCCAACCAGCATTTTACACGCATGCGCAAAAAAGGCTGGAAAACCGACCGCGGCCGTGTGTACATCATTTACGGCGAGCCGGATGAATATGAACGCCATACCAGCTCCATGGGTATGTTGCCCTATGTAATCTGGCATTATCATAATCTGGAAGGCGGAGCAATTTTTGTGTTCGCGGATCGCGAAGGTTTCGGCGAATATGAATTGGTGCATTCTACGTACCGCAGGGAATTACAGAATCCTAACTGGAAGAACATGATTGGCCGCAAAACCGGCACCGATTTTATGAATCAGGGGCAGGATTATCGTTAAAACATAGCCCGCGCTTTTAATCGTGAGCTATGTTAATCCTAATCTTTACTGATGTAATACCCTTGTTCTGCAATAAGCGGTAGTTTGTACGGGGCATAAAGCGTCATTCAAAACTCAACAGTCAACATTTACAACACGGAGTTGTTGTAAAAAAGCTGAACCAGGTAAGTTTCAGCTTTTACCGTTGTAATTCTGGTAGGACCAGCGTTTTTTGTCGCGAAAATCTTCGCCCCAGTGCAGCTTGTTGCGCAGTGTTTCAAAAAAAGAACCGGACTTCATTTTCACTAAGTTTACCATGAACGGCGCTTTGTTGATTTCGAACACCGTTCCGCTGGGATAACTGGCGACCATCTGGCCGTCGCGAAATAAATATACCTCTTTATGCTCCGTGTAGACGGTTAACTGTATGGTGGACTCATCCGGAATTACTACCGGACGATTGGTTAAAGAGTGCGGGCAAATCGGATTAATCAGAAAAACGCGCGTTTCAGGAATCACAATGGGGCCTCCGGCCGAAAGGGAATATCCGGTGGAACCCGTAGGCGTGGATAAAATCAGCGCATCGGCTATGTAAGAGTTCAGCAAGCGGCCGTCAACCATGGTAATGATTTCGATAACACGTGAAAAACCAGCCTTATCCAATACCAAATCATTAAAAGCAAAATGAGTTTCATGTCGTTCCGGCACAGTACATTGCAGCAAGCTGCGGCGTTCCATTACATATTTACTTTGCAAATAAGATTGTAAATGCGGTATAAGGAGCTCAGGCGGCGTCTCAGCTAAAAATCCGAGTCCGCCGAGGTTTACTCCCAATACGGGTGTACTTTTTGCTCCTACGGCTTGTACAGTACGTAAAATCGTACCGTCGCCGCCTAAAGTGACTAACAGGTCGGCCCGTTCCAATACATAATCTTCCGGCATTTTTTGTAAATTGGTATATTTGTTGCGGCAAAACTTTGAGCCATACGGAGCTAATAAAAACGTTACGCCGGGCTTCCTTATCGAAATCCACTCATCCAGCGCATCCAGCGGCGCAACCACCTGCTCTTTACGGGGATTGAGGATAATTCCGATAGTTTGATTTTTTTGGGGCAAGGCTGTTTCCTCGCTTTACATGGGAGATACTTCGAAAGAACCGTCTGATTTTTCTTCTAATTTCCGAACTTTCTTTTCGGCCTGTTCCAGTTTGCCGAGACAAAAATGCACTAATTCCTTACCTTCTTCAAAGGCTTTGATGCTTTCGTCCAGAGTGATTTCGCCGGATTCCAGTTTGGTAACAATTTCCTCCAGGCGGCTCAGAGCATTTTCAAAAGTAAGATTTTTTTTCGCGCTCACTTCTCTTTCCTTTCATTGGTTCCTGTAACGCGGCTTATAATGGCGCCGGCGGCCAGTTGTGTATGCAGTTGGTCATCTGTTCTCACCGTACGAACATCGCGTACGATACGGCCATTAATGTACGATATGCTGTAACCTCTTTCCAGTACTTTTTGTGGATTTAAATTATTCAGGCGCATTTCAAGCTGATGCAACAGTTCCCCATCGCGCCGTAAGCGTTCGCTGTAGCGCTTTTGCAGTTGACTGTCCAATTCGTCCACTTGCATGGCATATTGTCGCAAAATGTCTTCCGGGCGGCGCAATCCGTAACTTTGCCGCAGGGCATTAATCCTTTCATAGCCCTGCCGCAGATACTGCCCGATCTTTTGCCGCAGCCGATCTTCTGTACTAAGCAAGCGTTCTTTTAACTGAACATAATCGGGAACGGCTAATTCCGCCGCGGCCGAAGGCGTTGGCGCGCGCAAATCGGCGACAAAATCGGAAATAGTAAAATCAATTTCGTGCCCCACAGCCGAAACGACGGGAATTTTAGATTCGTAAATGGCCCGGGCCACGATTTCTTCATTAAAAGCCCACAAATCTTCCAACGAGCCGCCGCCCCGCCCGATGATCAGCAAATCAACCTGAGCGTAACGGTTAAATTCTTCGATGGCGCGGGCAATATCTGCTGCGGCGCCGGCGCCCTGCACAATGGCCGGCCTGAGGATAATTTGCACATGCGGCGCGCGGCGTTTAAGTACGTTGATGATATCGCGGATAGCCGCACCCGTGGCCGAGGTTACAACTCCGATAGCGTGTGGAAAAGGCGGCAGCGTTTTTTTATGATCGGCGTCGAACAAGCCTTCGGCCCGAAGCTTTTGCTTCAAACGCTCAAACTCCATTTGTAATTTTCCGACGCCGGCTTCCTGCATCATCAGCACATCTAATTGATAACGCCCGGCCTTCTCGTAAACGCGGATATTGCCTAAGGCATGAACTAACATGCCGTCTTCTGGAATAAAGGGCAGCGAAGCCGTACGCGACCGCCACATTACAGCGGAAATCTGCGCCTGAGCATCTTTGATGGTGAAATAGTAATGGCCGGAAGAATGTGCTTTAAAATTGGAAATTTCTCCTTCCACCCAGAGGGTGGGCAGGCTCTCTTCTAACAGTTGCTTAACAACCGCTGTAATTTCTGCTACCGTGTAGATACGCTTTTGTTCGGACATAATAATCAATTATAATAAAAAAAAGGCTCATTTAAAAATGAACCTTTTCGGATTAACGATTTTTCTTTTTATGGCGATTCTTGCGTAAACGTTTTTTCCGTTTATGCGTGGCCATTTTAGCGCGTTTTCTTTTTTTACCGCTTGGCATAAAAAGTCCCTTTGTGTTAAATATTTATTACTTCACCTGCTTTTAACTTGTTGGATAAAATCCCTGGCAGCCTGCGCTTCCCGCGAGTCGGGATGATGATCGATCAGCCGCTGCCATGTTTCAACCGCTTTGTCTTTTTGATTCATATTATAGTAGATAATTCCCAGATTATACAATCCCTGAGGATGATCATGCCGTACATTCAAAGCTTCTTTTACAAAAAATAGCGCCGAATCCGCTTTGCTGGCATTAAAATAAGCCACGCCTAAATCAATCAGCACTTCGGGAGACGACTTTTGCAGCGTAACCGCTTTTCTGTAAAACCGAACGGCCTTATCAAAACGACCAATATCGAAATAACTGTTGCCTAACTGTACCAGTACGCCGTAATTATTAGGATTCTCTTTATAGGAAGCTTTTAATTCTTGAATTTTTTCCATCATTTCCATGGGGGGCTGCCCGGATGATGGCCCCTTCTGCTGACTGGCGCCACGCTTAACGGAAGCATTCAACTTAGCAATTTCCGTTTTACGGTTAGCGTTCAGAATCAACAGAACAATAACCAGAGCAATGATAAAAACCGCTCCGAGAATGTAAAAAGAATCTATTTTTCGGGATTTCGTTCTTACGGTAGAATCTTCTTTTACGGGTTTATTGTGTTTTCCCTTTTTTAAGGGAGCGCCGCAATTGGAACAAAAACGCGCATCATTCGGATTTTCTTTTCCGCACTTTGGACAAATCTTTGCTATTTTTCTATCTCCGTTAGTCTTATTTTTAAACCGGCATCACTGATTAACAAGCGGCAATTTTAACGAAATTAAGCATTAAAGTCAATTTAATTTTCGGAAACGCGCAGCCGTTCGCCCGGCCTGATGCGCGCGGTACGCTTGTGGTTTAGCTTTTTTAAACGGCTGATGGAAGTGCCGTATTTTTTGGCTATGTCCCACAAAGTGTCGCCCGTCTGCACCGTATAATATTTGCCGGGTTCGTCTTTAGGCTTATTCTCCCGCTTAGCGAACTGCAAACCGCCTTTGGGAACGTAAATCACTAATTTTTGTTTTGGTTTGATATATTCGCCGTAGCGCAAACCGTTCCAGTAACGTATTTTACTGGCGCGCGTCTGGTACTCTTCGGCAATTTCGCCCAGCGTATCGCCCGGCTTAACTATATATGAGACTTTTTTATATCCGGAGAGATTTTGAATGACGCGCCGTTTTTTATGGCGACGTGATTTACTGCGGTGTTCGTTGCTGTATCGGGCATAATAGTACTGTTTATTTTGCGGAACCGGTATCAGCAGGTAATGCCCGGCGCGGATGAAATTGCTGCGCAATTTATTAACCGATTTAATCACACTCATAGAAGTATGATATTTACGGGCTATGGTAGAAAGCGCTTCACCGGAACGAATACGATGGCGCACCCAGGATCGTTTTTTACTATCGGGAATTTTACCATATTCGCGTTTGAATCTTTCTTTAGAGCCTTTAGGCAGATAAATCGTAAAATTGCGCACACCCGGCGGGGTTACCCAGCGTAATACCGCAGGATTAATCTCTCGGATAAAAGAAAAGCTGGTATCGCTGAGCTGGGCAATTACATTTAAATCTACCGATTCCGAAATTTTAACCGTATCCACCTGGACGGGCGTTTGCTTATCTACAAAAAAGCCAAATTGTTCGGGATTGCGGGCGATAATGACCGCCGCCAAAAAAGTGGGAATATAATTGCGCGTTTGCCTGGGCAGCCGGCGCAGTTTCCAGAAATCCCGTGTTCTGTAGCGGCGCATATTGTATTCCACTTTGCGCGGGTTGCAGTTATATCCGGCCAAGGCCAGATACCAGTCGTCAAAGCGCTCATATAAATCTCTTAGATGCTCGGCTGCGGCGCGCGTGGATTTTAAGATATCGCGCCGTTCGTCGAACCACCAGTTATGGCGCAATCCGTAGTAACGCCCGGTAGCCGAAATAAACTGCCACATTCCCACGGCACGGGCATAAGAACGGGCGCGGGGATTGAAACCGCTTTCGATCATGGCTAAGTATGCCAAATCCGCCGGCAAGTCGTATTCCTTGAATACTTCCTTAACCAGTTCCTCATAGCGGCCGCTGCGCTCCAGCCATTTGGTAAACACATAGCGTCCCTTAGTCTGAAAATATTTAATGGCCAAGCGTACTTTTTTGTTCAGCGTTATGGGAATGGGCCCGGTGCTATCTACTATGGTTTCCTCGCCGTAGAGCACCGAATCAGGGAACGACAATTCTTCCAGGGCTGTGATATCCTCGCGGATTTCTTCGGCTTCCATGGGTTCTTCGTTGCCCACATAGATTTTTTCGTAGAGGTGGTTCATATTGCTGAAGACGGAATCGTACTGCGCCCAGCTTTGCAGCGTGAGGCGGTCGCCGTCGGAAAATTGAGCTAATATTTCAAAGGCCTGATTAAAATAGATTTCGGCGCCCAGCGTATCACCCTCGGCTAATTTTGATTTGGCCTGTCGGTAATAAGACAAAATGGAATCGAGATTCTCATAGAAGGAGTCGGAAATCCACAGATTTTCCGGCATGCCGGCGGGTGTGTGCCGCGTCCCCGGGTGCGGCTGAGTCGTTTTACTACGTAATGTTAACGGTTGACATTGAATTAAAAAGATCCCCGTTAATACGAGAGTGATTCCAATGGTGATGTATGTACGCTTCATATATTTACTGTTCTTTCTTATATCTTTAAGTTTTTTTTCGGGCAACTCTATGGGCCTCGGGTATTGGGAACTGCGACATAGGAATTGTCTCAAATGAACACTTTTTTTATGATCTGTTTTAGTTCCCGATTCCCAACAGCCGGTCACTCTCCGCTATCGGCAGCCTGTTTTTTACTGCGGACAATCTTCTCCGCCAGCGCAGTAGTGGAAACGCCCTCCACCAATGGAACAGTCAACACTTTACCGCCGTAGCTTTCCACTAATTCTCTGCCTACAATATTTTCGACCGTATAATCGCCGCCTTTAATTAATAAATCCGGTCGCACCAACTGCAATAGCTCCAGCGGCGTATCCTGTTCAAACACCGCCACCATATCAACCGCTTCCAGCCTCGATAAAATGAAAGCACGGTCTGCTTCGTTCATAAAAGGACGCTGCGCTCCTTTCAGGCGGCGCACGGATGCGTCGGAATTAAGGCCTACAAAAAGGAAATCGGCTAATTCTTTGGTTTTTTCCAAATATTGAACATGACCGCGGTGCAGAATATCAAAACAACCGTTTGTAAAGGCAATGAGCGCCTGGGGATGGTTGCGACGCAGTTTATCTACAAACTCAGCCACGGAGCCGAAAGATAGTATTTCTTTCATCAGGCAATATCCATGCGAATGGTTTCCAGTAATTGTTCTTTTTCAATGGGCACAATGCCCACATCTTCGCAGACGATACCGGCGGCATAGTTGGCGATCATAGCCGCTTCCGGATAATCGGCGCCGGCACACAAAGCGGCCGTTAAAGCGGCAATAACCGTATCGCCTGCTCCGGAAACATCGGCTACTTCGCGCGTTTGAGTTGGAATGTGCCAGATTTCCCCTGTTTCCCGGTAGAGAGTCATGCCGTCCGCGCCGCGCGTAAGCAAAACGGCCTGCACCTGTAATTTTTGCTGCAATTCTCTGGCGGCCTCTTCGACTTGCCGCGTTGTTTCTATAGTGCGCGCCAGCGCCTGAGCGCTCTCTTTTAAATTCGGTTTAAACAAGGTGGCCTGGCGGTAAGCTAAAAAATTGGTAAACTTAGGGTCAACCGTAACAATTATGTTACGCCTGCCGGCCTCGGCAATGGTATATTCGATAATTGCCGGGCTTAAAAGGCCTTTATTATAATCCTCTAAAATAACAGCATCTACCTCGGGCAGCATACGGCTGATGTGCTTGATGATATTCTGCTCGATTTTTCCTGCTACATAACGCACTTGTTCGCGGTCTACGCGGGCGATGTGCTGGTTGTCGCCGATAATCCGCGTCTTAACGGTCGTCGGTCGGTCATCCACAGCGATGACGCCTTCAGCGCGCAGGCCGTTATCCTCCAGAAGAGAGATAAACCGTTGACCGTATTCATCCTGTCCCACCATGCCCACCATAAGCGGATCGCAGCCCAAAGTTTTAAGGTTAAACGCCACGTTGGCCGCCCCGCCGAAATGGCTGGTCTCGCTTTCGATATCCACTACAGGAACCGGCGCTTCCGGTGAAAGACGCGATACTTTACCACGCAGATATTTATCGATCATTACATCGCCGAGCACTAAAATCTTCTTGCCCTGCAAACCATCGATTATCTGATTAACGCGCGTAAAAATGATTTCTTGCAAATACATCTCCAAATTTTATCATGAATTCCCAAATATAAAAAAAAGAGGGAATTTTACAAAGCTCATTCCCTCGCATCGGATTAATTGTTTACTTTTCTACTTAATCCAGCAAAACTTATTATTCTTCCTTCTTTGCCGGAATATGTAAAATAAAGGTCGCGCCCTGCCCTTCTTTGCTTTCGAAATCGATTTTAACGCCGTAGGGGGTGAGCAGATTGTAAACAGAGCTTAATCCCAATCCTGTACCGCGGGGCGCATCCGAAACCGCATCTTGTTCCGTTTGCGTGGGTTTGGTGGTAAAAAATGGATCAAATATTTTATCACGCAGCTGCTCCGGAATACCGGGGCCCGTATCGGCTATTTTTAAAAGTATTTCCTGCCCTGTCCATTCCGTGGAAATGATCATTTTTCTCTTAGGAGCTTCGAACAGCGCATCGATGGCGTTCTGAATAATATTGGCAATCCCCTGCGAAAAATCGCTGTACACCGCTTTTATTTTGGGAAGATTGGGATCGAAATGATATTCCTTTTCTATCTGATGTTTAAAAAAAAGATTGGCATTCAGAAATTCCAGTTCTTGTTTAAGCAAATCATTCAAATCCACAATCATAGTAGCGGTGCTTTGTTCTTTGCGTCCTTTGTCCAGAATGGTATTAATTAACTGGGACATACGCTTGGTCTGTTGCAAGATTTTTTCCGCTTCTTTTATTTCCGGATGAGTAAGCTTAAGCAATTCGGCATTAGCCTGAATAATGGCGATAGGCGTGTTTAAATTATGTGAAATACCTGCCGCCAACTGACCGATAGCCGCTAATTTGTGTTCGTTCATCAGTTGCAACTGTAAGTGCGCCTCACGCTTTTTTGCTTCGTGTTCTGCAGTAGCGTCAATCATGACGCCCTGATATTCAACAGCCTGCCGGGCATTGACGTCTGTTTTGCCCAGCCACAGTTTAATAATGCGCTCATTGCCCTCTTTGGTGAGCAAACGACACTGATACCCGCTGGCAGAGGCCTTATCGGTACTTCGTTTTTGGAGGTATTCCTGCATACCGGGACGATCGTCCGGATGGATAAAATCGAGAAGCTTTCTCTTATCCTGCAATTCGCTGGCCGAGCATTCCATCAGTTCGCAGAACCGTTTATTCACGTAGCTAAACAGTCCGTCTTTTAAAACAAAAACGCCAACTAACGATTGGTCTACCAGGTTCTTATATTTTATCTGCGATTGCTGCAGTTCCTGTATTTTTTGCTGAACCATACGTTCCAGCTCATCCTGATAAAGCCGTTTTTGCTCTTCTAAAGCCCGTGTTTCTTCCAATAATCCGTTTTTAATGACGGCGTTGCGCACCACCTGCTGAAGCTGTCCCTGACGAAAAGGCTTTACCAGATAATCGAACACGCCCAGACGCAGCGCCTTGCGCGCTAATTCCAGTTCCGTGCTGGCCGTAATGATTACAATGGGCGTTTGAACATTTAAGCCGTGAATGTTGGTAATAAAATCAATGCCGTTGCGGTCGCTAAGAAAAATATCCAGCAATATGGCCGAAAATGTTTTTGCCTTGAGCATCTGCTCCGCTTCTGCAGCAGTGGAGCAGGCCTGCACCTCATAATCCTCCGTTTCCAATAAGGCCTTAAGCGTATCACGAATTTCGGGATCATCGTCGATGAGTAAAATATTATGCTTAATATTATTCATGGATTACCTTGCTTAGTAATTTTTTAACGGAATCGCCCACGAATTCGATAACTATAAAAACGACCAATGTAAAAAAACCTATGCGGAACAGAAACTTGGCAATTTGATCCAAAAATGATTTATTAAATTCGGGCAAAATAAGAATAGCTACAAAAGCAATGCCCACCGCCCAGCTCATGATGCGTAAGATTAGCCTATAGATTCGCTCTACCTTGGGGCTAAAATCACTTTCCTGCTCCGTTTGCTGCTTGTGTTTATCTATTTGTACGTGCGCCTCAATGCGTTTCTTTTTATTATGCTTTCCGGACATGCTCTTTCCTTTTTATTAATATCCTGCGGCCGCGCCGTTACTGCGGGGATCGCTCCAGCCGGACAGTGTATTATCTTTATTCACCACAATTCCCTGCGCATAACCGACATAATTTATTTCTAAAATACGATAACCCCGGCCAATCAGGCTGTTAAAAGCGTCACGGCAGAACCTGTTTTTTTCCACAAACAAGGTATCCGGTTTCCACTGATGATGAAAACGCGGCGCCTCGATAGCCTGACGAATATTCATACCGTGATCGATGACATTGGAGATTACCTGCGCCACGGCAGTAATTATTTTGGAGCCTCCCGGCGCGCCGACGACCATGAACAACGAATCGTTGCGCGTAACGATGGTGGGCGACATAGAACTCAGCATTCTTTTCCCGGGGGCAACCGCATTGGCATCACTGCCCAACAATCCATAGGAATTGTAATGGCCGGGCTTGACGCTGAAATCATCCATTTCATTATTCAGCAGAAAGCCGGCGCCTGCAACCACGGCAAACGAACCAAAAGAACCGTTTAAGGTGTATGTGTTGGAAACGGCGTTACCCATTCTATCCACAACTGAGAAATGCGTCGTTTGTTCCTTTTCATGAATCATATTTAAACCGGGATGGATGGAAGCGGATGACCGGGCATAAAAATAGTTCAAACGGGTGCGAATGGAATCGGCGTAAGCTTTGGATGTTAAAACAGATACGGGATTATGTACAAAGCCGGGATCGCCAAGCCATTGGGCGCGGTCGGCATAGGCCTGTCGTTCTGTTTCCGCCCAAAGACGCATCATATCGGAGCTGTTGTGCCCCAAAGACCGCAAAGGAAACGGCTCCAGCGTGTTAAGAATTTCCGCCAGCAAAATTCCGCCGGAACTGGGCGGAGGCATACTGAAAACAGCGTACCCGTGGTACGTAAAATGAATGGGTTGGCGCCAGACCGCTCTATAGGATTGTAAATCTTTTTCAGAAATCAAACCGCCGTGAGCCTGCATATCCGCTACGATTAGCCGGGCGGTCTTTCCGGAGTAAAACCCATCAGGACCATGGTCGGCGATGCGCTGCAATGTAGCGGCTAAATCTGGTTGAAAAAAACGATCACCCGCTTTAAAGGGTGTGTTTTCTTTTACAAAAATGCTTTTAGCGGAAGAAAACTTACTGAAATTTTTCTTGTAATAATTAAACAAACGGGCTGTGTACTCGTCTAAAATAAATCCTTGTTCCGCATAACGGATGGCAGGCTGCAAGAGTGAACGCCAAGTTTTACTGCCAAATTTTTTATGCGCTTGCCACAGTCCGCGTACGGTGCCGGGCACTCCTACGGCTAAATAGCCCACAGTGCTGGCTTTTTCGATAACGTTTCCGGCGCTGTCGAGATACATATTTTGTGTTGCTTTAGCCGGGGCGGTTTCGCGGTAATCCAGCGCGCGCACTGTATTATCGGCTGTGCGGATAAGCATAAAACCGCCGCCGCCGATATTCCCGGCCTGCGGATAAGTAACCGCTAAGGTAAAAGCGATGCTTACGGCGGCGTCGACGGCATTGCCTCCGGATTGCAGCATGCGCAGTCCGGTTTGCGTGGCATGGCGGTCGGCCGTAACCACCATACCATTAGCGCCCTTGATTGGCGGAAATGCCCTGGCCGTAAGGTTCTGAACACAAAGAAACAGCAGAATCGCAGAAAAAATCGCGGAGAATTTTTGAATCATTCAGCCGCCCCGTTCAGAATAGTCCAGATATCCTCTTCCAAAAGGAGCGCCTCGGGGCTTTCAATAATGCGACCGATTTCTTTTTGTCCGTTAAAAAATATGAAGGTAGGCACCCGTTCGATATGAAATTTTAGCGGCAAATCGTTATCGAGTTTCAATTTGCGATCCACAGCCCACATGGCGACGTTAACACGTTTGGTAAGATTGGCGGCCTGCAAAATTTTAAAAAAATGCGGCACTTCGCGACGGCTATCGGGGCACCAGGTGGCTAAAAAGATCTTTACCGTATATTTTCCTTTAATCCCCTTTAATTTTTTCACCACTGCCGGATCGGGCTTGTAGGCCTGCTGCAAGGAATCCCAGGCAGGATAATCGAAATACAATTGCTGACGCGAAATTTGGCCATACAGCATTTCCCGGCCGTCTTTGCTTACTTTCTTCGAAGTCAGTTTTTGCCCGGCACAGCTAAAAACCAAGAAAAGTAAAACAAAACTAACGAGCGTTGGCAGAATCTTTTTGCATGACATGTTTTCTCCTGGCGGCTTTAATTTTTTTATTTACGATGCCCTGAGCGGTAACTACCATATTAGTGATCACCTGGTCGCTGCTGCCCAGAACGCCCGCATGCTCTCCGTTGACGGTAAAATCAATCCCGCCGGCATTGCCCACCAGCAACAAAATAAGGGAATCGGCGGTTACCTGTACCTGCTTGCCCTTAGTGAGCAAATATTCCGTTGTATCACGGCGATCTTTAACCAGACGCAACCAGACGCGTTCCACGGCTTTAAGCGTCAATTGCACCTGCGGCTGCGGAATTTTTTGAACTTTTGTGGGCCCGGATGCTGCCGTTTTTACCGTATCGGCGGTCTGTTCCATAGCGATTTGTTTGACGGAAAGTTCCTGCACGCCGCTGTTGCGCGTGCTTTCCACGCTGGAAGAATTCAGAACCAGAAAAATTAAAAAACCAATTAAAATTACGGCCGGAATTGCAAAATAGAGTACCCGTAGCAAATGGGCTTTGGCCGGGTATTCCGGCTGGGTTACAATTTTACGAATGGTGGTTTTAGGCGCCGATTTCATGGCGTGCCGCAGAGTACGGAATTCGGCGATGACTTCTTCCTCATTCTCCGGCTTCAGGTAACGCACATAGGATTGGAAAAACAGTTTATCGTAAACCGGCGGGATGTCTGCGAGATTTCCGTTTTCAATATCCCGAAGATATTTTAAGCTGATGTGCGTCTGTTCGGAAACTTCCTTAAGGCTAATCCCTTTTTGCTCGCGCAGTTCTTTTAAACGCTCAAATAGCGACGGTTGCTGTTTTTCTTCTTCACTCACGCTTGCCCACCTCAAAATCTTTAATTTTCATCTGTATAGTCGTTTGCCCGCTCCATTTTGTCTCTTCCAAAACATAGGCGCAATCCACTTGTTGATCGGGCTGCTTAAGCGCTTCGATATACTGCGCCAGATTATAGCCGATGGCGTCCAGCACAAGAGTATCCTGCTTAAATTTTACCTTAATATGATTAGCGCCGACCACGGCCGCCTGCCCGTAAATCTGCAAAGCGCGGGTTAACAGCACCGGACGCATGTTGCCGGGGCCGAATGGAGCCAGAGCTTTTAAATCATTAAAAAACTCGCCATTCAATTGATTAAACATAATTTCGGCATCAATAAATAGTTTAGGAACCAGTTCTTCAAAATGCAAGAAAGATTCAGCCAGACGGTTCAGTTCTTCCGTAAATTGCGGAATATTTTCCGGTAAGATAGTTAATCCGGCGGCAAAACGGTGCCCGCCGAAATTAATCAGAAAATCCTGCAATTCCTTAAAAGCGGCATAAATATCAAAACTGGGCAACGAGCGGGCCGAGCCTTTCCCTACGCCATCCTGAATGGAAATCAACACCGTGGGACGGCTGTATTTTTCCATCAGGCGGGAAGCTACAATGCCGATGACGCCGGGATGCCAGTCTTCTCCGGCCACCACGATTACGCGCGTTTTTTCCAGATCATATGTTTCTTCGATGATTTTAATAGCCGCCTCAAAAGTAATTTCATCGATGCTTTTGCGCTTTTTATTTTCGTTTTCCAGGATACGGGCAATGTTGCGGGCACGCTGCGGATTAACTGCCGTAAGAAGATGCACGGCTTTTTTGGCGCTGGATATTCTGCCAACGGCGTTAAGGCGGGGGGCGATCACAAACACAATATTGCTAACCGTGATGACGCGTTCCCCCAAACCGCAGCTTTTTATCAAAGCGGCCAGGCCCGGCCTGGGACGAACATTCATCTGTCCCAAACCATTCTTCACCAGAATGCGGTTTTCATCGGTTAATTGTACGATATCGGCAGCCGTGCCCAGCGCCACCAAATCCAGATATTTTGTGGCAAAATCGTCGTTTAATCCCAGTTTTTTACCGATGGCCTGCAATACTTTAAAAGCCACGCCGCAGCCGGCCAGTTCTTTAAAGGGATATTGGGAATCCTTGCGTTTGGCATCCACGATAGCTACGGCCTCGGGCAGGATATCTCCCGGTTCATGATGATCGCAGACAATAAAATCGATGCCAAATTCTTTAGCCAGCGCCACCTCCTTCACGGCAGTAATCCCGCAATCGACGGCGATGATCAGGGAAGCCTTTTTCCTTTTGGCGATGCGAATACCGGCCTGAGAAACGCCGTAACCTTCTTTAAAACGGTTGGGGATGAAAAAAGAAACCTTTCCGCCTAGCCGGAACAATCCGTCATACAGGATAGAAACGCTGGTAACGCCGTCTACGTCGTAGTCGCCGTAAATCAAAATATTTTCACCGTCCTGCAAAGCGCGAATAATGCGTTTGACGGCCACGTCCATATCATCCAATAAAAAGGGATCGTACAGCTGGTTAAGGGAGGGATGTAAAAAGCGTTGCAGTTTTTCCGCGCTGTCAATCTCGCGCTTTTGTAGAATTTGGGCAATTACCGGATGGATATTGAATTGCCGGGAAATTTTTTGTGCATTCTGTGAGTCGGACGTTTCAGGCAAAATCCACTGGTATTTCATGGCCACCTCAAAATAATTCCAGACAGCTCCGTAAGCCGAATTCTGTTCCCGCCGAAACGGGACGGCAGCCATTTATCTAAATTAACCGTCGCCGGTTAACTTAAGCGGTCTACCCCGAAGTGTGTTTCTTCCCGCTTGGCGCAGGAAGAGACGCGCACCGGGCCGTACGCCTTCGCATCTGCGAAATCCTTCTATACTTGACCTTGCATCGGACTGGGTTTATCCTGCCTTTGTCTTTCGAATACCTACAGGTATTTCCCTAAGGAACAAAGCGGTGAGCTCTTACCTCGCCTTTTCACCCTTATCCCGCAAGGTAGCGGGACGGTCTGTTTTCTGTGACACTCTCCGTTTGTACAAATAGTACAACTCCTGATTTCTCAGGAAGTCCTGCCCTGCGATGTTCGGACTTTCCTCCCCGGGTATTTCCGGAGCGACTACCTGGAACTGCCTGGAATTGTTTATTTATTATTTACTTTTACTTTTCACTGATTACTTTCATCCCACACAAGGATGCGACCACAAAATTCACAGATGTAAATTTTCTTCATCTTTTTAATTTCAACCACCTTTTGCGGAGGGATATAGGAAAAACATCCGCCGCAAACGCCGTTAACTACACGGGCAATGCCCTGTCCGCCGCGCGCTTCGCGAACCATCTCATATGTTTTGATGATTTCCGGGCTGGATTTTTCGGTGATTATTTTTCTCTCCTGCAGCAAAAGATTTTCTTCTTCGGCAGTGGCATTCATAGCTTGCTCCAAATCGGTGCGATTTTCGTCTAACTCGCTTTCCAATTTGGATATTTCCGATTCCAGCGTTTCAATGCTTCCTTTGATTTCCCCGATGGTGTCGCTGATGCCCAAAAGCTCGTTTTCACTTTCTTCTAACTGGGCTTTCACTGTATCCGTTTCCGCCGTAATGGCATCGTATTCTTTATTGGTTTTTACCTGATACAACTGCTCTTCATATTTAGCCAGCTTTTCACGGGCTTCATCAAGAAACAGCTCTAACTCACGCTGGCGCAGCTTGCTTTGCTTAACCTGTTCGCGCTGTTTTTGCAACTCTTCTGTTTTACTGCTCAGTTTTTCCTGAAGTTCCTCAACAATCAGCGGCAGATCCCCGCGTTCTTCTTTTAATTCATCAAGACGATTATCTATCTCTTGCAATTCAATCAAAGCATACAAAGTTGTCTGCACTACACAAACCTCCCAATTTACATAAAAAAAAGTGCACCACCTACTGATGAATGCACTTTTAGATTAATATTTAAATTTAACCGTGATGTTGTATACAATTGTTTGTCGTTTCACCATAAACCTTCTGTATTAATTATGTGGGCCCACAGGGACTCGAACCCCGGACCAGCCGATTATGAGTCGGCTGCTCTA
>CAZIBE010000046.1:0-28940 GCA_964536685.1 uncultured Calditrichaceae bacterium
TACGATAAGAGGGATTAGGTGGCAAGTAGTACAAAGAAATCAGGAAAGAGGAAATGGCAAATCGGTAATGCGCCGTAAAGCGCCAGCGCTAATTACATCCTTCAATCAATAGTCAATATTCAATTATAAGTGCTATAAATTTTAGTCAACACTTAAGTGTACATAAATTATTCTTAATTCTTAATTCTTAATTAATCAGTGCCTTCTTTAATCCGCTTAATCTTATCCCGTAAAATGGCCGCCCGTTCGAACTCCAAATTGGCGGCGGCGCTTTGCATCTCTTTGGTTAGCCGCTCGATCAGTCCCTCGCCGCCCAGCGAATCGCCGAAAGATATTTCGGCTTCGGCTACCAAATAATTTTGTGATAATAATCCTGAATGAGCGCGTCTTTGGTCATAATGGGAAGATTGTGCAACATGGCTGTTGCCACGATGGTGCGGTCAGCCGGGTCTTTATGATCCCAGCCTAATTCTATATTTTTAATCCAGATGCTTTCATCAACGGGAATGATTCTCAGGTACTCAAGACGGTTTAAGCGATCAACATATTTGGATAAAGGAATTTTTATATCCAACAGGCCTTTTTTTATTTTTATGCCGATCTCCCAAATGGAGATGGAAGAAATTACCGCGCCTTCATCGGGAATTTTTTGACAATAGCGTTGCGCCTTACTGGATAATTTATCCGGCTCCAACGTCCACCATAAAAGGGCGCAGGTATCCATTAAAATCATATTAAACATCCCATTCTTCCGTTTCCGGTTCCATTATGGAATCGTCAATATGAACTTTTCCGCGTACGTCGGCAAATACTTTGCTAATATCCGTTTTCTTTTTTATGGGCACGATTTTCAACGTCGGTATATTATGATTGGTGATAATAATCTCTTCGCCGGTAGCCTCAACGTGACGGAGATATTCTAACATTTTAGCTTTAAGTTTGCCCTTGGAAACCGTTTTCATAGTAGACCTTTTCCTTAAATATGACTATAGTCATGACTACGGTAATATATAACAGGATTATGGAGAAATCAACTTTGAAATCAGGCAAACGAGATAGTTGACTAAGATAAAGCCGGTTCTTTACTGAATTCAATTTTCAGAACAAAGTAGTAAGCATTAAGTGGTAAGTAGTATAAAGAATCAGGAAATAGAAAACTGGAAACAGGAACTGGAAATGAGGAACTGAGAGGTAATTTTCCACCGTTAAGAGTTAACTCCCAATTTATATTTCCCCAATTCTTAATTGCTCATGGTCTTTTTTATTCGCTCAATTTCGTCCCGCAAAATGGCTGCCCGTTCGAACTCCAAATTGGCGGCGGCGCTTTGCATCTCTTTGGTTAGCCGCTCGATCAGCTCCTCGGCGCCCAGCGAATCGCCGTAAAATATTTCGGCTTCGGCCACTTTTTCCGGCAGGGATTTACGCACATCGGCTATGGAGGTGGTTTTGAGGATCTCTTCGGCGGTTTTGAAAATGGATTGTGGTGTGATGTGATGTTTTTTATTGTAGGTTGTCTGTTTTTTGCGCCGTCTGAGGCTTTCGTCAATGGTGCGTTTCATGGAGTCGGTCACACGGTCGGCGTAAAAGATCACCTTGCCGCCCACATTGCGCGCCGCCCGCCCGGCGGTTTGCATCAGCGAAACATAGGAGCGTAGAAAACCCTCCTTATCGGCGTCCAGAATAGCCACTAAAGAAACCTCCGGCAGGTCAAGCCCTTCGCGCAATAAATTGATGCCCACTAACACATCAAATTCCGCCAGGCGCAAATCACGTAAAATACCCACGCGATCCAGGGCGTCGATCTCCGAGTGCAGATAGCGCACACGGATACCGGCCGATTGCAGATAGTCGGTCAAATCCTCGGCCATGCGTTTAGTTAAAGTGGTGACCAGCGTTCGTTCTTTTTGGGCCGTACGTTCTTTGATTTCGGCAATTAAATTGTCGATTTGCGTGGCAATGGGCCGGATTTCGATTTCCGGATCGATTAGCCCGGTGGGACGGATGACCTGTTCCACGATCACGCCTTCGCTTTTTTGCAGTTCATACCCGGATGGTGTGGCCGAAACAAAGACTGCCTGATTCAGGCGCTGTTCGAATTCGTTAAACTTAAGCGGACGGTTATCCAGCGCGCTGGGCAGCCGGAAGCCGTAATCGACCAAAACTTCCTTACGTGAGCGGTCGCCGTTGTACATGGCGCGGATTTGCGGAATGGTCTGGTGCGATTCGTCAATGATCACCAGAAAATCGTCGGGGAAAAAGTCGATTAGCGTGTAAGGCGGCTGGCCGGGTTCGCGGCCGGAGAGATAACGCGAATAATTCTCGATGCCGCTGCAATAGCCGATTTCCTCCATCATCTCCAGATCGAAATTGGTGCGCATTTCCAAACGCTGGGCCTCCACTAATTTATTGGCGGCGCGCAATTCCTGTAAACGGGCATTTAACTCTTTCCGAATCTCCACGCGGGCGGCGCGCATCTTTTCTTCCGGCGTTACAAAATGTTTGGCCGGGAAAATAAAGGCCTTTTCCACGGAATTGACTTTCTTGCCGGTTAATGGATCGATGATGTGGATGTCCTCTAATTCGTTGCCAAAAAATTCCAGCCGGTAGGCGAATTCTTCATAAGCGGGAAACACGTCGATGATGTCCCCGCGGATACGGAAGGCGCCGCGTTGAAAATCAAAATCGTTGCGGTTGTACTGAATGTCCACTAACTGGCGGAGTAGTTTATTGCGCTCGTATGTTTCGCCGCGCTGCAGCGAAAACATCATATTTTTGTAATCCAGCGGCGAACCGATGCCGTAAATGCAGGAAACGCTGGCCACCACCAGCACATCGCGTCGCGTGAGCAGGGAACTGGTGGCCTTCAGCCGCAGACGATCGATTTCGTCGTTAATGGAAGAATCCTTTTCTATATACGTATCGGTGGTTGGTAAATAGGCTTCCGGCTGGTAGTAATCGTAATAACTGATGAAATACTCCACGGCGTTTTCCGGGAAAAAGGATTTAAACTCGCCGTAAAGCTGGGCGGCCAGGGTTTTATTGTGCGAAATCACCAGCGTCGGTTTATTGACGCGGGCCACTACGTTGGCCATGGTAAACGTTTTGCCGCTGCCGGTCACGCCCAAAAGGGTCTGAAAGGGCAAGCCGCGCTGCAAACCGTCGATTAATTCGTCGATGGCCTGTGGCTGATCGCCCTGGGGCTGCATGTTGGTAACTAATTTAAACTGATCCATAAAATCCTTAATAAATGCTCTGTTGTTTGCCGGCGAAAAATTACAAGGATTTTAACGAAAAGCCAAGTTTATTGAAATTTTGAGTTCTGACTTTTGCATTTTGAATAAATGATCTATGCCAGATGGCCATGACCATTTACTTTAGCCGTCAACTCTCAGCTTTCAGCATGTAGCTCTTAGCTGTTAGTTCTGGAAATAGTCAATTGCCAACGACCCATGATCAAAGGATTCAACGCTTAATCCCGATACTTACTACTTTATTTCCTCTTTCCTGATTCCTATTTTCTTTTCACTTACTACTTACTACTTATTACTTCCTACTTATTACTTACTACCTCCTCCCCCTCTTCCCGCAGAACTTTTATTTCCGCCCATTTTATGTTAAGTTAAACGCATGAAAATTACGGCGATTCGTCCGGCGTATTTGCCGCCGCTTAAAACTTTTTGGAATATATCGCAGGTGGATGTGGCCTTGTTTGCCGATCACTTGCAGTATGTGAAGCGTTCCGATATCACCGCTTCGGCACCGCTTACGCCGGAAGAACAGCGTTTGCGCATTCCGGTGAAACACAATCCACAGCCTTTGGCCATTGCTCAAAAAATTACCAACGCCCAGGACAACTGGCAGCGCAAGCACTGGCAAACGCTGCGTCATGTGTATCACGATTATCCCTTTGCCTATTACTATCTGCCGCAGGT
Source organism: uncultured Calditrichaceae bacterium (assembly GCA_964536685.1). Taxonomy (GTDB): domain Bacteria; phylum Calditrichota; class Calditrichia; order Calditrichales; family Calditrichaceae; genus CAZIBE01. The sequence goes on from CAZIBE010000046.1 coordinate 3,933, forward strand.
GCAGGAGTGGTATGCCGAGGCGCAGGATAGTCTGGCCGATTTTTTATTTAAGGTCACGACTAATCTTGGCAATTTTTTACATTTAGATGTAAGCTGGAAACGATCTTCGGAAATCCAGCTTAACGGTTTATCTCACGAAGATTACATTATTAAATCGGTTGGAGCACAGCAGTCGGCTGAATATTTAACGGAACGGAAAAACGGACTGGACTGGGATATTTTGCAGATGTCCGGAATTCAGCGCCGCTCGTTTACACCGTTGCCCTCAGTGCATCTGTTCCAAAGTTATGCCGGCGAAAGTGTTTTAACCTTTTTAATGCAGTTCGGCCCGAAGGCGGGCTATATGATCAGGCAGTTTCAAGTAAAAGACAATTAATAATATGAATGACCATTTAAATAAAATTTTAGAAATATTGGGCTATCACTTACGTGATAGCCCAAAATAATTTCAACCGGTCATTTGTATTAAGAATCAGAGAAGAGAAATTACACAACGGGAAAGAGATATTTCAGTAGTAAGTAATAAGTGCTAAGAAAAAAGAAAATAGGGAAGAGGAAACAGTAAAGCGCCGAAATAAATCGGCGTTAAACTTAATGGCTATCGATCATTGGCCAGGAATAGGACTAACAGCCAATGGCCGGCGGCTGAAAGCTAAAAACGTGTAAACAACAAATGCCCGAAATCATAAAAAGCCAGGCGCTGGTATTGCAATCCATTCGCTGGCACGAATCCAGTAAAATTGTCACTTTGTTCAGTAGCGAATGGGGCAAAATCAAAGTGATTGCCCGCGGCGCCCTCAGGAAGAACAGCCCTTTCGGCGGCAAGTTGGAAGCGCTCAATTTTGTGGAGATAGTGATCAACCAAAAGCCCACACGCGAATTGCAAATTCTGACGGATATTTCGTTGTTAAATTCTTTTCCGCAATTACGGGAGCGTTACGATTGCCTGCCCTATGCTTTGGCTATGCTGGAACTGGTCCAAAAAGTATTTGAGGATTTACACGGCGACAGGTTGTTCTTCGATTTCTTAATCCGTTTATTGCAGCAGATGGGAGAAGGGACATATCCGCAGGTGATTTTTTGGTATTTTATTTTAAAGCTTAGTTCGTTTTTAGGCTTTAAACCGGATTTTTCACGTTGTCGTCAATGCGGAAAAGAGCAACCGCCGGCGCCGGTATATTTTTCGATAACGCAGGGTAATGTGTACTGTTCGGGTTGCGGCGGCGGGACGTCCCGTAAATTACAATTGAATGAATTTCGTTTTTTACAGCAGTTGCAGAACTATCCCCACCGCAAGATAAAGGAGCTGATTCCTCCGGATTCTCTTCGCTGTGATTTTAGCACACTGTTACTGGATTATTTAAATCATCATTCGGAAAAACGTATTGAATTGCAGGCTTTGCAATTGATAATATGAAGATATAAAAAAAGCTGTGCCAAAAGGCACAGCTTTTTTTTACTAATTTTTATCCTATTCAGATTTAGGTTTAGGAAGATACAAAGCGTCTACCGGACAGCATTCGATACAGGGATATCCACAATCCGGAGCTTTATCGTGGCAGGCGTCTTCATTAATGAATAAATAACCGTCCTCGTCATCCGGAACATCTTGAGTTACATAAATAGCCTCCACGGGACATTCATCCGCACAAACGCCACAATATACACAATCCGGATTTAATTGAGGAACATCATCGTAAGTAGTGATTTTGAGTAGTGACATAGCTGATCTCCCCCCTATTATCTTATGAAACGTCGTTTGAGTGTTGCGATATCTACTTCTTTCAGATGCCGGATGGTTTGGCGGGGATAAAACAGAATATCGGTATTTCCTTGCAACCCGGAGATATTCATCATGCGGCCTTTTTTACCGTTAACCTGGATTTTCCGCAAACTTAAATAGTAGCCTTTGGGACGGTTCAGTACAATGGCCACATAGTGGTTGCCGGATTTTAGTGAGTAAACAGCATCTTCAGGAACGCGGACGATATCGCTTTCGGAGCGTGCATTAATACGCACCTTCGGCAGAGATTCGATCTCTTTGTCCAGAGCTGTAAGTGTGGGAGTGGGCGCTAAAGCGCCGGTATCTTTCTGGCAGGCCTGAATAACCGGCATGGCTGCTAGCGGTACAAGAAGCAAGGCGCCGCTTTTCAAAAAGCGGCGGCGGGAAACATTTTCTCCGCTGAACATAGGCAATCCTCCTATTTAAATTAGATTAGAGTGGTGGTGTAGTATTTCATTAATGGTCAGCATACGCATCCTTGCGGCTTTCCATTAATGAATTTTTGTCGTAAATTGATTTTCCTTAATATAAAATACATATTTAATTTTGTCAAAATTAAAAAGTGTTTTAACTTAATAATTATACATTTATTAATATAATGCGCTTTAAAAGCTTTGATAAAAAGCAAAAGTAATAAAATAAAATGCACTAAAGGCTTATCACAGCAGAATAACTTTAGAAATTTGCTTTGTAAATTCATATAATTGAATGGTTATGCAAAACAGGCATTACAAAACAATACGTTTTTTTCTTTTATTATTTGTTTTGTCCGCTTTGGTCGTCGCTCCTTTGGTGGGAGAGAAAAATATCAGTCTGATACGGGCTTTGGCGGATTGGCAATCACTGGACGCCAGCGTGCTGTTCTCGCTGCGTTTTCCGCGCATCGTATTTGCTTTTTTAGTGGGCGGCGGGCTGGCTATGATTGGCGCGGTATTTCAGGCCTTGCTGCGCAACGATTTGGCTACGCCTTACACGCTGGGCGTATCTTCCGGCGGCGCGCTGGGCGCGGTTATTGCCATTAAAATAGGACTGGATGTTCAATTGCTGGGTTTTTCGGCTATTGCTTTGTCGTCTGTGGCTGGCAGTATGCTGACTTTGCTGATCATCTACAAGATTGCACAAATGGGATACGGCGCCTCGGAGTATAGTTTGATATTAGCCGGCGTGACCGTTAACCTAACTTTTTCGGCGCTGATTCTGTTTATTCATTATTTGGCCGATTTTACCGAGACCTTTCGCATGGTGCATTGGCTGATGGGGAATCTCAGCATCACAGGCTGGCGCTATCCTACAGCGCTAATGATTTTTCTGCTGCCAGTGGCAGTTTATTTTTTAAATCAGACGCAGGCGCTCAATATTATAACTATGGGCAGAGATTTGGCGCAGAGCAAGGGCGTGGATACGGTACGTTTGCAAACGGTTAGTTTAATTGCCGGGTCGGTTTTGGTTGGGATAGTAGTCTCTATGGCCGGCCCCATCGGATTTATTGGTTTGGTAATCCCGCATAGTCTGCGCTTGTTGGCCGGGCCGGATCATCGGCGTATGCTGCCGCTTTCGCTGTTGATCGGCGGGGCATTTCTGGTTTGGTGCGATACCATTGCCCGCAGCATCATCTATCCTACCGAATTGCCGGTGGGCATCATTACCTCGTTGCTGGGCGGCCCCTTCTTTATCTATTTATTGGTGCGTTTAAACAAACAAAATCGCGGCAACTAAGCGATCAAGGTAACGATTGGGATTTTTCCGCAGGAAACGGCAAGCCCTGACAATTTGCTTACATACTTTTGCCGCTCCTGTTCCTGCTCTTGTCTTTTGACCTCTCTCTTACTCTTGCTCTCACTTTTACTCTTTCTCTTCTCCCACTCCATTAACCGATGGAACCGGTTTTAAGATTTATTTTGGAGCACAAAAATTAAAATGATAATCTTCGCCGTTTTTATCTTCCAGATAATATAAAATACAGGCCTCAGCCCGCCTCAGGTTCGTTTCCCTCTTCCGCACGTTGCGCACCACATCCGGTTCGTCTAAGACGAAATAAATTTCTGTTTTATTCACCGGCAAATCATAGGTAGCGGAAATTTTTCTGGCGGTTTTCAGCAGTTTTTTATGCCCTATATTTGCCGGAATTGCAACCCAGATGCGGATACCGTAATTTTTTTGCCGCCATTTGATGATGCGGCCGAAAGGCAGCACGGGAAGTTTGTTGCCGGCATAGCCTTTGGCCGATAGTTTTATTCGTTCGAAAAGGTCTTTGGATTTGGGCTTAAGAATACGGATTTCAACCGCTCCCGGATACACCTGTTGCTGATAAGCGCGGCCAATCATTTTTGCCTGCTTGCGCGCTTTAGCTTTAGTCGTATAATATTTTTCAGGCAGCGTCAGATAGACAATTTTGTAGGTAGCTGTTTTATCCAGAAACAACTCGGCATTAAAACGCGGCATGATGCTGTCGTTAAACGCAGCGGCCAGGCGCGCCCGGCTCAGGTTACGCGGCCCGATTAGGTCAGAGCGGACATAGCCGCTGTGGCCGTCCAAATCCTGCACTTTTAACCAACCATTGTTGTTTTTAATAATGCGCACCTCGTTGCCGTCTTCCAATACTGCTACTACGGTTGCCCGGCCCGAAGGCCGGCTGCGCAGATTAATTTTCGGCTTGACCACATAAGCCGAGTATCCTGAAATCAGCGCAGGAGCGGTTGTTCTTTTTTGCGTTTCACGGAATGTGCCCGTACAGGCCATGAGTGTAAATAAAAATAGAATAGGCAGAAGTGTTTTCCGCATGTTCTCTCCGGATTATTTTTCACAATAAAAAGTTTGGTTGTAAAATCATTTTAAAGGCTGCCAAGTTACGGAATGGAGAACGGAATTTCAAATGCGCTTATTTAGCGCTGCGTAAAGAGTGCCATAAGTCCATCTCTTTTTTTGCTTCGATCAGCCAGCCCTTTTGCACGTATAAACGGGAAAGGGCATAGTGCGCCGCTGCTGCATACTTATTGATTCCCAGCCATTGCTGAACGATTGGTATGGCTTCGTCAATGCGTCCCATCCGGTTTAAGGTTTCGCTTAAAGCCTTGTAAGCAGCTTCAAATGTCGTATCGCTTTCAATGGCTTTGCGGAAAAAGAATTCAGCTTTCTCATAATTGCGTTCGGCAAAATGTTGAAAGCCTTTATTTACAAAATCCTGCTTTGTCAGCATAAAAAGTTCCCCCGTTTAAAGACCTTGCTGTGTTAACGCAAAAGGAGTACGATTTATTTTCATTAAATAATATTTTTAAAAGAGCGGAGAAGTAGCTTCCTGAGAAATGGAAGAAATATTAAAGAGAATTCTTTGGGAAATAGCCCGGTTAGTTATTCTCCCGGTGTGGGGCATAATACAACATTGTTGTTTGAGAATGGATTTGCTCTTTTCGTACGCTACGTTGTGGGTTTTGGCGGGATTCAATGCATTGAATCCCGCCGGTGCGGAAGGCGAAATCAGTGGAAATTGGTCATTCCGATTGCCCGCCAGAGGAGGACGCTGGATATTGGGTATTGTTTTTCCCTTCGTGTTCTTGGCGTCCTGGTAAAAAAAATTAACGATTGCAACGGGGGGATACATCCCTGTCGCCATAGAGGATGCATCAATGTAATTGCGACTACTCAGATTAAAATAAGTTTTTGAATGTCCTCAAAAAATAAACATCGTAGCCGCTGTAACTACCGGATAATAAGAAAGTTAATATTCATCCGCAATGTGAAAACCCCACTCTCTCACTCTCCCTCCCTTTTCGAAAAGGGGAGGGAGAAGCTAAAAATTGCGTATTGTTTATATTGTGGTTAGAGGGTGGGGTTTCAACAGGATGAAGTGAATTTTCCAGTTGTCTCTGAAAAATGGGGGGCATTCAGTATTAAAATAAGTTTTCCTTGTAATAAATATAAAAAATATCTATTTTACTCGGTAGCGTCATAGAAGTCGATTGCATATTATGTTTGGCGGCAGCAAAAGAAAATGTAAGCGCGCTGTTTTTGCATGAAGAATCAATCAGCAAAACGGGAGTGTTATGACAGGCAAAATAAGCAGACAGGCAAAAATTAAAGAAATCATCGCCACGCAAAAAATCGGCAGTCAGGAAGAACTGTTAGAAAAGCTGCGTGCGCTGGGATTCGATACTACTCAGGCTACTCTTTCACGCGATTTGCACGAAATCGGCATCATTCGCGTTCCGGACGGCCGGGGTTTTAAGTACGTGTTTCATCAGGAAAACAATTCACAAGCCTTACGCCAGGTTATCGGTGTGGAGATTGTCAGCGTGATCAATAACGAGTCTACGGTCGTTGTAAAAACCATGCCGGGGCGCGCGCAGGGGGTAGCCGTTTATTTCGATAAAATCGAAGACAGCCATATTATCGGAACCGTCGCCGGGGACGATGCCATCATTGTTATTCCCGATGCCCATCAAAACGTACCAATTGTTGTGGAAAAAATTAAGGATCTGATGGAGTAAATCCTAAGCGCTGTGCGATAAAAGTCATTTTTCTGATTTCTATTTAGTCCGGGCAGGGGCGACGGCTTGTGCCTGGGCGCTGTAATATATTTACTGACGTTTGCTTAATCGCCTTGCATATTATATATTTGCCTGCCAGTTGTACATAATTCCTGTTTAAGGATAAATAATCTATCAATTAAATTGCTGTAAAAAACGTGATTAATAAAAACAAAGATGTTGCCCGCATCCTCGAATATAAAGTTTTGCCTTACGTAAGCAAACCCGGGCGCTATATCGGTACAGAGTTGAACACCGTTCATAAAAATCCGCAGACCATAAAACTGCGAATTGCGCTGGCCTTTCCGGAGGTCTATGAAATCGCCATGTCCTATATCGGCTTTGATATTCTGTACCATGTGCTGAATAAACAAGCGGATATTTGGGCCGAACGTGTGTACGCTCCATGGCCGGATATGGAAGAGCGCATGCGGCAAAACAATCTGCCTTTGTTTAGCCTGGAATCGTTTACACCGTTAAATGAATTTCACATCATTGGATTTACGTTTCAGTACGAACTGACTTACTCCAATGTGCTGAACATGCTGGATATGGCCGGCATTCCGCTGTGGGCCCGGGAGCGCCCGGAAGAAGCGCCGATAGTTATCGCCGGAGGCCCCTGCACCTGCAATCCGGAACCGATGGCCGATTTTATTGATGCCTTTTTAATTGGCGACGGCGAAGAAGCGGCGCTGGAAATAGCGCGGGTGGTGCGGCAGGGCCGGCAGTTCGGAAAATCACGTTTGGAAATTTTAAAAGAACTGGCCGGAATTCGCGGTGTATATGTGCCTCGTTTTTACCGGGCGGAATATGATGCGCAGGGTAATTTTGCCGCCATCGCCGCCACAGAGCCGGATGTGCCGCCGCGGGTGCTTAGCCGCATCTTACCGAAGCTGAAAGCGGAAAACTATCCGGATAAGCCCATCGTGCCCTTATTGGGCATCACGCACGACCGTATATCTATAGAAGTAATGCGCGGTTGTACGGAAGGGTGCCGCTATTGTAATGCCGGCATGATTTACCGCCCCACGCGCGAACGTCCCGTGCAGGATGTGCTGCGCCAGATGCAAAACGGTTTGCAAAACACCGGCTACAGCGAAGCGTCGTTTTTATCCTTGTCGATTTCTGATTACGCCCCGCTTAGCGAGTTGATGCGCGAGACGCGTCAGGTCTTGCAGGGAAGTACCATCAATGTGTCATTCCCTTCCATGCGGCTGGACAGTTTTAGCGACGAGATCGCCCGTTTCGTTTCCGAAGTGCGCAAATCGGGTTTTACTTTTGCGCCGGAGGCTGGCAGCGAGCGCCTGCGCCGTGTAATCAATAAAAATATTACAGAAGAAGATTTATACCGTTCGGTGCGCATTGCGCTGGAGAACGGCTGGAAATTATTAAAATTTTACTTTATGATTGGTTTACCAACAGAAACAGAGGAGGATGTGCTTGCCATTGCCGATCTCATTGAGCAGGTGGTTACAATGAGTCGTTCTTACGGAAAAGTGCGCTTTAATATTTCAATTTCGCCCTTTTCGCCTAAGGCGCATACGCCCTTTCAATGGGAGCGGCAGGATACCAGAGAAGAACTTTTACACAAAACAACCCTTTTAAAGAAGCGCTTTTCGCGTTTTCCATGGATTAAACTATCTTGGCGTGACCCGGATGTTTCGCTGGTGGAAAACGTACTGGGACGCGCAGACCGCCGCATGAGCAGGGTGATTTATCAGGCCTGGCTGGACGGCGCCAAATTTGACGGTTGGTTCGAATATTTCCGGATGGAGTATTGGCTAAAAGCCGCCGAAAAATGTAATCTACCCTTTATGGAATTTGCCGCAGAGATTGATAGCCGACTGCCGCTGCCGTGGGATCATATCGACAAAGGCGTAAGTAAGCGATTTCTGTTGAAAGAACGCGCTAACGCCTATCAGGAAATTACTGCGATCGATTGCAAAAACGGCACTTGTTACGCCTGCGGCATCCAGCGTAAAAACAGTTTTGCGGAATTTGCCGATTGTTACAAACATCTGGAATTGCACAAAAAACAGCAGCCGGTCTCTCCCAAAGCGGAGTCAGCTCCGCAGAAGGCTAAAGCGCCGGAACTTCCGGAAGAAGAAGAATTTGTCAAATTGCGCGTGCAATATCAAAAAACCGATTATGCCCGCTTTTTATCCCATTTGGATTTGGTGCGTATTTTTGAGCGCGCTTGCCGGCGGGCGCAAATCCCCCTGCGTTACAGCCAGGGCTTTAATCCGCATCCCAAAATTTCTTTTGGGCCGCCTTTAACGTTGGGCTACAGCAGCGAAGCGGAGTATATGGATATGGAGATAGCAGCCTCGTTCAGACCGGAACTCGTTAACTATTTAAATCCGTTTTTACCGCACGGCCTGCGCTTGTTAAAAGCCAAACCCATCGTGCAAAAGGTAACTGCTTTGTCGGCGGCCATTACTTCCAGCGAGTATTTAATCGATTTGCACGCCATGCAGTGGTCGCAGCGTGAATTTGAGAAGGCGCTGGGGAAAATGCTTAGCGCAGAGCAAATCGAAGTGCGACGCAAGGTTAAGGGCAAAATAAAGGCGATCAATATCCGGCCCTATATCGATTCCATTATACGGGAACGGGATGTGCTGCGCATTAAGACGCGTACCATCGAGAGCCGCACCGTGCGTATTGCGGAAATCATGAACCAACTGTTACATGATAACGAAATTGACGGGCGTGATTTGCGCGTTCACCGTTACCGCCAATTAATTTGTAAAGATAACCGGGAAATATCTCCTCTGGATATTCTTCCGTAGCATCTTCTGGTATCCTGCATCTATGTAAAAATCTGTCTGTTACGGCCGGCTTCTTTTGCTTCGCGGGTGGGGAGTGAACGATGGCGCCGGCGGCATGTTTTTCCTTTTTAACGAAAGAAAAAGGCCGGGCAGGTTTATTAAATTAGTGATTAACATAACATTAAATGACGGCGAATTAGTTTATATTCGTACATTTACAGTGCATAATGGCAGGCATGTTCCCCATAACGCTCTATTGGTTCCAGACGGAGAAAGGAATATTTCGAACATGACGAAGGAAATAATAATTAACGCTACCAATGAAGAAACGCGTATAGCTATTCTGGAGGATTCGAAACTGGTTGAATTGTTTGTCGAGCGTCCCGAATACGAACGCATGGTCGGCGATATCTACAAAGGAAAGGTCAGCCGCGTTTTACCGGGCATGCAGGCGGCCTTCATTAACATCGGACACAAACAAAATGCTTTTTTGCATTTTTCCGACGTATCCGCTTCCTATCAGGATTATTTTATCGACTACGAAGCCGACGCCGAAGAACCGGCGCAAAATCATCGGAATAATAATGAAGAATTTTTCGATGTGGCGCGTTATCTCAAACGCAATCAGGATATTCTGGTACAAATCATTAAAGAACCCATTAGTACCAAAGGCTGCCGCGTCACATCGGAAATCGCTCTGCCCGGCAGGTTTGTCGTACTGGTGCCTAACAAACGGCAGGTGGGCGTTTCACGCAAAATTCAGGATCACAAAGAACGCCGGCGCTTAAAAGAGATTGCCCGGCAGATCGTTCCCGCCCACTTTGGCGTCATTATTCGTACGGTGGCCGAGGGGAAACCGGAACGGGTTCTGAAAAAAGATTTAAACAAATTGATGGACACCTGGAAACAAATCGAAAAAAAGGTAAAAAGTGAAGCGGCGCCCACGCTTGTTTACAAAGATATGGCCATGGCTTCCAGCATTATCCGCGATCTGTTTACCGCCGATGTGGATAGCGTGGTGGTGGACTCGCGCAAGCTGATGCGCGAGATACAATCTTATGTAAAATATGTCGCCCCGCAATTAAGCCACAAGGTTTCTTACTATAAAGGAAAGCTGCCCATCTTTGATGAATACAATATTGAAAAAGAAATTGAAAAAATGGGGCAGAGCAAGGTGTGGCTGAAAAACGGCGGCTATATCATTATTGAGCCCACCGAAGCGCTGGTCTCCATTGACGTGAACAGCGGAAAATTCATCGGCCGCAAAGACCATGAATCCAATTCCCTTAAGATTAACCTGGAAGCCGCGCGCGAAATTGCCCGGCAGGCGCGGTTGCGCGATTTAGGCGGTTTGATTGTCATCGATTTTATCGATCTTAAAGGCGAGGAGAATAAAAGAAAAATTGCTCAGGAACTGAAAAAAGAATTTGCCAAAGATCGCTCCATTACCAAAATCGAAGAGGTCAGCCGTTTTGGCCTGATTGAAATGACGCGTCAGCGCGTGCGTCCCAGCGTGCTGCACACCATTAAGGAACCCTGTCCGGTGTGCCAGGGGACGGGGCTGGTGCCTACTCTGAACAGCACGGTTTCCGATATCGAACGCTGGATTCAGCGCTACCGCACCTCGCGCGGCGACCGCCGCATTACGCTGCGCGTGCGGCCGGAGGTATATTCCTATCTGAACGAAGGGCGCTATAACCGCAAACTTAAACTGATGTGGAAGTATTGGATAAAAATCCGCCTGGTGAAAGACGACACCTTGAGCATCGGCGAATTTGCCGTTTACGACCGGCTGAATAAGAAAAAGCTCAGCGAGGGAAAAGTAAAAGAGAGTAAGAAATAAGGAAAGAGAAATTAAGTAGTAAGTATTAAGTGATAAGTAGTAAGTAAATAGAAAAGAGAAATCAGAAATTAGTTAAGCGTCATTCAATTCCGTGGAGGTGTTAAACGTTGAATTTTGAATTGGCAGAAATCTGGAAAGAGAAAATAGTTAAGCGTTAAGCGTACAAAAGAACCAAGGTAAAATATAAACCTCTGTGCGCTCGGAGGCCTCAGTGGTGGATTAAAATCAGCCTCTGGAAAGAGTAAATAGAAAAATAGGAAAGCGATGCCCCCAGCCCGTCCGTCCACTGACGGACGCCCCTCCCCTCGGACAGGCTGTTGCAGTAGCTGGTTAAGCGTAAAGATTTCTCCTCAAATTCGGATTTCATCCTCATTTTCGCTCGAAATGACAAGCAGTTTATGTCATTTTCCCGAAGGGACCACTTTCGTGGCGAGTTTTTTTCAAAGAAAAAAGCGAGAAATCTTTGAATCTGCAACAGCCTCCGGACGGGGAGGGGCCAAACCGCGCGTACTCTTTAAAGGTTCTACGAATTAAGAATTTCCCGCCCAAAAGATAGCATCTTCAGCTATCTATTTAATCTTTTCCGCTAAAAAGGCTTTGATGTCGGCAATGGGCAGGCGTTCCTGTTCCATGCTGTCGCGGTAGCGGATGGTCACCGTGTTGTTTTCCAGCGTTTCGGTGTCCACCGTAAAACAGAAGGGTGTGCCGGCCTCGTCCTGACGGCGGTAGCGCCGGCCGATGGAGCCGCTCTCGTCGTAAAAGATGCGGTAATCGCCGCGCAAATCGTCCACGATTTTTTTAGCGATTTCCGGCATGCCGTCGCGTTTAACCAGTGGAAAGATGGCCGCTTTAATGGGCGCGATGGCCGGAGCCAGCTTCATTACTACGCGCTCTTCTTCTTCCGTGTAAGCGTCTACCAAACAAGTTAACAGCGTGCGGTCGCAGCCGATGGAAGTTTCAATCACATAAGGAATAAAGCGCTCTTTGGCCTGGTCGTCGTAATAGCGCAAATCTTTGCCGGAGAATTCGGCGTGGCGTCCCAAATCGAAATCGGTACGGTTGTGGATGCCTTCCACCTCGTTCCAGCCAAAGGGAAACTCGTATTCGATATCGAAAGCCGCCTTGGCGTAATGGGCCAGTTCGTCTTTGCCGTGCTCGTGAAAACGCAGCTTGTCCTGATTAAGTCCCAGCCGTTTAAACCAGTTGCGGCGCGTTTCTTTCCAGTATTCAAACCATTTGTCGTCGTCGCCGGGTTTCACGAAAAATTGCATTTCCATCTGTTCGAATTCGCGTGTGCGGAAAATAAAATTTCCCGGCGTAATTTCGTTGCGGAAAGCCTTGCCGATTTGAGCGATGCCGAAGGGCAGTTTGCGACGGGCGGCTTCGCGGACATTATTAAAATTAACAAAAATGCCCTGAGCCGTTTCCGGCCGCAAAAAAACAACATTGGCCGAATCTTCCACCGGGCCCATGAAGGTTTTGAACATCAGGTTGAATTGGCGTATTTCCGTAAAAGAGTCTTTATTACCGCAGACGGGACAAGGTTTATTGATATCGATTTGGTCGGCTCTAAAACGCGTTTTACACACTTTGCAATCGATCAGCGGATCGGTAAAACCCTCCACATGGCCGGAAGCCTCCCACACTTTGGGGTGCATCAGGATGCCGGCGTCCAGCCCTTCCACGTCGTCCCGCTCGTAAACCATGCTTCTCCACCACAGTTCTTTAATATTCTTTTTCATTTCCACGCCCAGGGGGCCGTAATCGTAACAGGAATTGATGCCGCCGTAAATCTCACTGCTCTGAAAAATAAATCCGCGCCGTTTCGCCAGCGAAACTAATTTTTCCATCGTTTTATTTTTTTTATCAGCCACTAATTTCACTCCTTCTTTTAGAGCATGCCGCGTTTATGTAAATTTCCGCTAAATATAAAGCATTTCGACAAAAACTTCTAATAAATTTAGCGGGAGGAACAAAGGCGCTTGGGTTTTCCATCTAATTGTCTATAAACGCGCGCAGATATTTATCGTTTTAATTTGTAGATCGACTCTCCGATCCGAGAGTAAGCCTGAAAGTTGTGTTACGTTTTAGTGCACGGCTCAATTTTCCGAGTAGAACGCGAGTCAGAGACTCGCGCTACAACCTTTTCACATCTTCGTAGAAGATGTTTTGTTGTAACTTTAAGGCCGCTGTCCTGGCGCTTCTTCGTAGAGGAAGTATAATTGCTTAAACAACAAACCCTTCCCTCGAAGAGGCAAGTTTATCCTCTGCGAGGATTCTATATTTATTAGATCTAATTGTTATGCCGATCAGTAAATGGTTAACCCTGAAGGGGAGCCGAGGGGTGAGGGAAATAACTTTAAAAATTACCGGAATTTAGGGCGACTGTTTTTTTATGAGTTTACAAACCATTAATGAGTACACTCTAAAAAGCCCTAAAGGGCTTGCTTAAAATGCGGGGATGCTTTTCTCTCCGCCATAAATGGCGGAGTTAGTCAACTGTATTTCAATAAGTTAGAAGCTTTGACTAACCCCATCCTTTCCCGAAAGGGACTCTTTCGGAGTAGGATGGGGAGTGCACAAATTACGACACAATTGGGGCTTTCCCGCAAGGGGTACCTTTGGCAAGCCCCCTTTTTAGAGTAGACTCATTGATAAAAATGGAACATATATGAATCTGCGCTGATGGATTTTGTCAAAGGTTTCTGACATAAAATTTTAAGCATCCAAATCAAATCATTGCTGTCCAAAATAATCGCTTTTTACAGCAAGTGAGTTTATAGTTACAGAAATTAATTATCGTAAAACTTAGATTTCCGGTCAAACTCCTCTTTTTTATATTATTGTATCCGCTGCGTCTGTTTTGAAAGTTCCCGCTTTGGGAAAGAATGGCGTTCTATATTTTTACTTAACTTTTGCAAGCCCAAGGTTTTACATAAAAAATTTGGGTCTAAAATAAAATATCGCAGTTATTCCATAATAAAAATCTGCGTTATTCTGTAAAAAAAGCAGAGCAATGCTTGACTCGGGCATCATATATCGTTAAATTCGATGCTCAATTTTTGGAAATAATTTCAGGAGGTATGATTTTGAAAACATACATTGCGCGAGAAAAAGAGGTGGAAGAATCCCGGCGCTGGTATTTGATCGATGCGGAAGGACAGGTATTAGGACGCATGGCCAGTAAGATCGCGCATATCTTACGCGGGAAAAACAAACCCATCTATTCGCCGCATCAGGATGTTGGCGATTTTATTGTAGTGATTAATGCGGAAAAAGTGAAATTAACCGGCAAAAAAGCAGAACAGAAAACGTATTTCCGGCATTCCGGTTATTTAGGCGGCGAAACCAATACGCCCGTAGCCCTGATCTTGGAGAAACATCCGGAACGTGTGATTGAATTTGCCGTAAAACGGATGTTGCCCAAAAACGCTTTGGGACGCCGTATGTTTAAAAAACTTAAAGTATATGCTGGGCCAGAGCATCCGCATACGGCGCAGCAGCCTCAGACACTGGATTTAGGTGTATAAGCAGGAGTGAATTTGGATGGAAGTTTATATTTCGACTGGTAGACGTAAAAATGCCATCGCCCGCGTGCGCATGACGCCCGGCAACGGCAGGTTTGTAATTAACGGCAAAGAGGGTTTGCTGGAATATTTTAAACGCGAAACGCTGAAGATGGATATTGAACAACCGCTGACTCTTACCGAAAATATGGATAAATTTGATTTTACCGTTCGTTTGACGGGCGGCGGTCTCAGCGGCCAGGCCGGTGCGCTGCGCTTAGGCATTGCCCGGGCGCTGTTGGCTTACAGCGAAGATTACCGCAAGGCTTTGCGTCAGGGCGGTTTTCTAACGCGTGATCCCCGCGAGACTGAAAGGAAAAAATACGGTTTGGCGAAAGCAAGGAAACGGTTCCAGTTCTCCAAACGTTAAAATTATTTAAAGCCAGAGTGTCTATCTGGCTTTTTTCTTGTTTTTATTAAAACACACACACCGGTTCTTGTTGTCAAGGGTGTTCCGCTATGCGGAATTGAGATGACGTTAAAACCGGTGGAGGCAAAACCCAAACATAGAGGAGATTTTCATGCCTTCAGTAACACTTGAGCAGTTATTGGCTTCAGGAGCTCATTTCGGCCATTTAACCCGCCGTTGGAATCCCAAGATGAAAGATTATATCTTCATGCAGAAGAACGGGATTCATATCATTGATCTTAAAAAAACGCAAGCTGCCCTGGAACGGGCAATTGACGCTATGAGGCAGGTAGTCGGCGAAGGCTACGACGTGCTTTTTGTGGGCACCAAACAGCAGGCTAAAGAGATTATTGCCAGCGAGGCGCAGCGTTGCGGCCAGTTTTATGTTTCTCATCGCTGGTTGGGCGGTATGCTGACCAACTTTGCCACCATTAAAAAATCCATTAAACATTACAAAAATTTAGTAAAGATGAGTACTGACGGTACTTATGAAAAAATTTCTAAAAAAGAACGCCTGATGATCGATCGCGAAAAAGAGAAGATGAATCGCGTGTTGGGCGGTATCGAAGATATGAAGCGCATTCCGGGTATCATCTTCATCGTTGATATTAAAAAAGAGCACATTGCGGTTAACGAAGCCCGCAAGATGAATATCCCTATTGTAGCCATAGTTGATACGAATGTGGACCCCACGGTTATCGATTTTCCGATTCCGGCTAATGACGATGCGGCCAAAAGTATCAGTTTAATCACCAGTAAAATTGCCGATGCCGTAATTGAAGCCCGGCAAAAGATCGATGAGAAGAAAGCGCTGGAAAAGGCGGTAGAATCCGAAAAAAAACCGCAAGAAAAAACTGAGGGAAAAAAAGAACATGCGAAAGCAAAAAGGCCAGGTAAACCAAGAGTGAAAAAGGAGTCGAAGTAATGTCAGATATTACAGCAGCAATGGTAAAAGAGCTGCGTGAAAAAAGCGGCGCCGGCATGATGGATTGCAAGCGCGCTTTACAGGAAGCCGACGGTGATTTTGACAAAGCGATGGAAAATTTGCGTAAAAAAGGAATTGCCAAAGCCGCGAAGCGCGCCGGACGCGAAGCAAACGAAGGCGTTATCGCCTCTTACATACATCAGGGTAGCAGGCTGGGGGTATTGGTAGAAGTTAACTGTGAAACAGACTTTGTGGCCAATACGGAAGATTTTAAAAATTTCTGTAAAAATGTAGCCATGCATATTGCCGCATCTAATCCGGTGGCGATAACACGGGAAGAGGTCGATCCTGCATTGATTAACAAAGAAAAAGAAATTTATCGGGAACAGGCTTTGGCCTCCGGCAAACCGGAACATATCGTGGAAAAGATCATTGAGGGACGGATTGATAAGTTCTTTCAGGAAATATGCCTGTTAGAGCAGCCTTACGTTCGCGACCCGGATAAAACCATTAAAGATTTACTCACCGAAACGATCTCAAAAGTTGGAGAAAACGTTAATATTAAACGCTTTGCTCGTTTTCAGATCGGAGGATAATGATGGCGGATGCCGCACCCGTTTATAAACGTATTTTATTGAAGCTCAGCGGAGAATCGCTGGCCGGCGAATATAAAACAGGAATTGCTCCGGATGTTTTGAATTATTTTGCCGGGGAGATCAAAAAGGTTTATGAAATGGGCGTGGAAATTGGTTTGGTGTTAGGCGGTGGCAATATATTTCGCGGCCTGTCGGAACAGGCTTCGCAAATGCACCGTGTAACCGCCGATCACATGGGCATGTTGGCTACAGTCATTAACTCTTTAGCAATGAAGGATGCTTTGGAGCAGTCGGGGATTCCGGCCCGTGTATTAACGGCCTTGCGCATGGACGCTTTTGCGGACTATTATGTGCCCGCTCATGCGGTACGAACTTTGGATGACCGCGGTGTGATTATTGTTGCCGGCGGTACCGGCAATCCTTTTTTTACCACCGATACGGCGGCGGTATTGCGCGCCGTGGAAATAGGCGCCGACGTTATCTTAAAAGGTACGCGCGTGGATGGTGTGTACAATGCCGACCCGGAAAAGGTGGAAGATGCTTTTAAGTTTGATACCCTGTCCTATATGGAAGTTGTAAAGCGGGGATTGAAAGTGATGGATATTACCGCTATTACCTTATCGATGGATAATAAATTGCCGATAATTGTTTTCAATGCCGGCAAAGAAGATAATCTGAAGAAAATTGTTTTAGGTGAGGCAGTCGGAACAATAGTACAGGGGTGAAATATGGCTACAAAAGAATTGTTGAAAGATGCGCGGCATCGCATGGATAAGTCGGTTGAAAATTTTATCAGCGAATTGGCAAAGATTCGTACCGGTAGAGCGACACCAGCTTTGTTAGATGCGGTAAAAGTTGATTATTACGGCCAAACGGTGCCGATCAATCAGGCCGCAACGGTTACAGTTCCTGAGCCGCGATTAATTATGGTGCAACCATGGGAAAAGAACATGCTGGCCGAAATCGAGCGGGCTATTCTTAAGGCCGATTTAGGGCTTAATCCCAGTAACGACGGCAGCGTAATTCGTATTCCTATTCCCCAGCTTAGTGAGGAACGGCGCGTTGATTTGGTTAAGTTGGTACACAAGTTTGCCGAAGAAGGACGTATTGCCGTGCGCAATATTCGCCGCGATGTTAACGATCATCTGAAGAAGATGGAAAAAAATCATGAAATTTCCGAAGATGAATTGAGTAATAAATTGGATGAAGTGCAAACAATGACCGATGAACATATTAAAAAAATTGATGAAGTCATGGAGCACAAAGAAAAGGAACTAATGGAAGTTTAGGCATATCCTCGTGTTCCTCATAGCAAGCCAGCGGTTAGTGCTATTTCAAGGGCGTTGCAGAAAAGATAGTGTAATAAGCGGGATTGCCTGCATATATTTAAGCCGGAGAATCTTCGGCTTATTTTGTTTAGAGATGGTGGGAGGATGATAAAAATATGCGGATATTTCCGTATGTTTTGTTTTTTTGGCTGCATAGTATTCCTCTGATAAACTTATTAAATTTAAAATATATAAAATCTCTTAATTTGCAGTGTAAGCATTGCTGTAAAAATATGACCTTCTTTTGTGAAAAAAAACAAATATGATTTAAAAATATTGTGTAATATAAGGCGTGTATGTTTATGCACAATAATTTAAAATGTTACGCATGTACTGTATATCTGACGTCTGAGTCAGGGTAAACAGGTAGCATTTAAGTTTTATGAGAATGTTACGAAAATGGATAAGATATTAGGTGGTTAATCATTTAAAAAATGGAATCGGAAAAATTTATGATACATAACACAATTTGTTACAAAGTCTTTTTTGTAGTTTCCGACTGTTCTAAACAGACTCCATTTTTCGGTTATATAAATGCGCTAAATCAAGAATTTAAAATGTGATGATTTGTCTGTATGTCGTTTAAATACAGTGTAAAGCGGTTTAATGCAAAGGGGAGTAAGCTGTTCAACACAAATTTAACGGGAAAGAGCATCCGAAAAGAGGTTTGCAGGTAGACTATGTCAGGTAATGTGGCTCTAAAACCGATTTCCATTTTAAATGAAGAAGCACTAAGTCCGGCCATGATCGTAGGCTGGAATACTGAGGCGGTTACTCTTTATGATCGCATTCTCGGTTATCCGGCTGTAGGTTACGATGTAAAAGTTTTCATCAAACCCGCCGGAGAGGCGGTGCGTTCCTATTATAAGAATGTGCCGGTTTTAGGTGATTTAGCTCAGATTGAAGATGCAGTTAAAAAGTATAAGATAGAAGAAGTTTTAATTGTACTTTCTCCGGCCGAAAAACATTTTCTTTCCCAGATAATCAGTATTTGTACTAAGCTAGGCGTAAACTATCGGCTTGTTTCCGATGCTTACGATGAAGATTATGGCCATCTTATCCGCGATATGATCAGGGAGGTTTGGCGGCCAACCGATTTCGGAATCAGACGCCTGGTGGATTTTTTTGGCGCTTTGCTTCTTTTGATTTTCCTGTTCCCTCTGTTTATTGTTACGGCTGTTGCCATTAAGCTGGAATCCAAAGGTCCGGTGTTTTATAGCCAGGAGCGCTACGGCAAAAACGGCGCCATTTTTAAGGTATATAAATTTCGTTCCATGGTGCAGGATGCGGAAAAAAAATCGGGGCCGGTCTGGGCCAGCAAGAACGATCCCCGTATAACCAAAATAGGGCAGTTTATGCGTAAAACACGCATCGATGAATTGCCCCAGTTAATGAATGTGCTTAAGGGAGATATGAGTTTTATCGGCCCCCGTCCGGAACGCCCCTTTTTTGCCGAGACCTTTAAGCGGAAAATTCCTTTTTATATGAATCGCCTCAAAGCCCGTCCGGGTATTACCGGTTTGGCTCAGGTTACGGTGGGCTATGACGAGACGCTGGAAGACGTAAAACAAAAAGTGGCCAAAGATATCGAGTATATCGACCACATGAGTTCATGGAAAATGAATTTTAAAATAATGCTAATGACAATCGGTGTAATGCTGCGGGGAGAAGGCCAGTAAATTAATTATAAAAAAGGTTAATTTTTTTCCAAAAATGGCGATTAACTTATATTGGGGCAAAAGTCTAACATTGCTTCATTTAAAAAGATTTTTTAGACAAATTAAAGTTGTCAGTCAGCGTCTTCATCATAATAGATTGTTTAATTTATTTGATGCTGCAGTCAGTAGAGGACTGTAATTGACAGGGCGGAGCTTTAAAAAGATCGGGGTTTAATATATGGAAGATATTAAAATAGAATCGAAATTTGCGGATCAAAGCGGTGAGATTATGGTCATTGAGCTTGGCGGGCACATTGATCAGTCCAACAGCTACCAACTGCAAAAGATGTTCGATAATATTATCCAGAGCGGATCGTTTAAAGTGATTGTGGATTTTGGCGATCTCTACTACATGAGCAGCGCCGGATGGGGCGTATTTGTTGGTGAAATCAAACGCTTCCGCGAGAATGGCGGCGATATTAAGCTGGCCAATATGAATCCTGAAATCTATGAAGTTTACCAAATGCTGGAGTTTTATCACATTCTGGAAGATTTTCCTACTATCGAAGATGCGGCTGCTTCTTTTCGTAAGGAAGATAACGAATTGAATTTGGTACTGGAATCGGACGAAGGAGAAGAAGCAAAAGATACGGTAGCGCCGGCCGAAACGAATATCGAAGAGATGAACTTGTTCGAACCACAGAGCGCTGAAGACAATGCACCACCGAAAGAAGCGCAGACGGAAATCATCGAGCTGAATACACAAGAGGATTTTCACCGTAAAAGTGGCACCGAGTTTATTCCCCATGCTCTTAAAAAAGATGTAAAATTAGCCGAATTGCCAATAAGTGAAAAAATTAAACATGTCGTGGCGCAAAATCCCCTTTTGGGGATATTCGGAATACGGCGCGTTTTACGCCATGAAAATTTTGGCAGGACTAAGATCGGATATTTTAGACTTAAGCGCCTTTTGAGGGAATTGGATTTAAATACAAAGGAAAAAAGGTACAGATATTATCGCTCATGTTAATATAGGTGTGAACCTTATGAAAAATAAGATTAGTCAGTTTTCGCTGCTTTTAGTTAGTATTATATTTTTTATCACTGCCGGACAAGCTCAGTCGGTGAAGGTGAAAAAATTTACCGAGGCGCCATTCAAGGCAGGAGACGGTTTGTTTATCAGCACGTTTCCGGATACAACTTCGTTTTTAAATGGCGTGTTCCCCATCGATGACGGCGGTTTTTGTGAATTTCCTATTATCGGGAAAATTGATGTGGTAGCTCTGCAAAAAGAAAACTTATTGAAGTTTTTACGGAAAAACTTCCGCAGTTATCTGCGCTATCCTAATAATATTTATGTCAAACCGGTCATTCGTGTCAGCCTGTTAGGCGGCTTTGCCCGGCCGGGACTCTACTATGTGGATGCGCATAGTACTCTTTGGCAGACCGTCAATCTTGCGGGCGGACCGCTACTGGAAGACGGCATCTACGACATGCGCTGGGAACGGGACGAAGATGAAGTATCGGATAAAGTACTTAAATATTTCGAAAATGGCGTTTCTTTGGCAAAAATGGGCTTTAAATCGGGAGACATATTGTGGACGCCTTCGCCGGACCGGCGTACGGTCTGGGATGCTATCCGCGACGTGCTGCCCGTTTTAACGTTTGCCACCTCAATGTGGATGCTGTATAATACATATCAAAGAGATTATATCCTGTTACAAAGAAGATAAGATGAAAGTGAATTCCTATGCAAAAAAATAAATCAACCCAGATATCGTCTGAAAACGGGTTTGATTATAAACGTTATATTCGTTTAATCAAACGTAAAAAATGGCTTATTTTAACTATATTCAGTGTCGTATTTGTATTGTGGACCGTTTTGGCGGTTAAGTTTGGTCCCAGGCCGTTCTACAAAACCAATGCGCTTCTGCAGTTCGAAGACCGCCGCTCTATTTCTGCTTTGGAAGCCCGCGGGCGTCAGGAAAACGAAGCGAAGGTCGGATTGCTGATGAGCCGTAGTTTTTTAGGAAGTGTTGTCGATAAATTAGCGCTTGAAGTAAAATTTCCCCGAAACGACCGCATCGGTGTGGTGGATAGCATTATGGTTAAAAGCGGATTTCTTGAAGGTAAATATGTTCTGCAAAATAAAAACGGCCAGTTGCAGTTGTTTTACACCAGCAAGGATAAGACCATTGAGGATAAACAGGTGCTCGATATCCCTTATCTGGAAAATAATGTTTTAGAATATGATGGTATCCGCTTTGTTCTTAAAAAAGATTTTTGGGATACGCACAATAAAGTTGTTTTTAACGTACGGTCGCGTGGAAATGCCATCGAATCTCTGCGGGCTTCGTTAAAACCATCATGGATGAACCGTGCCCGCACTTTGCTTAAAATAGAGATTACAGGGCAGGATCGTTTTTTAATTACCGATATTATGAATACCTTGGTTGACGAGTTTGTCCAAAAGAACCTTGAATTAAAAAAATACCATACACGGGAAGTACTGGGTATTTTAACCGAACAGCTTAAAACCGCACAGGAAGGGCTGGATAAAGCCGAAAAAAAATTGCGGCAGTTTCGCGAAAGAAATCCCTGGGTGGGGCTTACGCCCGATGCTAACGGCATTGTAAACGGCATGTCAACTGCCGAAGCTGAACGAGCGAATGTTAGTACGCAAAAATCACAATTGCAGGTGTTGTTATCCCGCTTGTCTTCGGCTACGGGAGAAAACCGCTATTCCGTGCTGCATGAGCTTTTGTCTTTCCTTAACGCACAGGGCAATCCGACCATTCCCGCGCTGTTATCGGAATACACCAGTTTAACCACCGAGCGCAGCCGTTTATTAGCCAACTATGCGCCGACTCATGAAGTGGTAGTTGAAAATGCGCGTAAATTGCGGGCTTTGGAACAGAAGGTTCTGGATAATGCCAACAGCCAGTTGCAGCAATACAACACACGTTTAGCCGGCATAGCCAGTCGAATCAAAAATGACAATTACAAAATCCGCAATTTACCGGCTAAAGAATTACAGTTAGCTGAGCTGCAGCGTAAACGCTTGGCTGCCGAACAGGTGTATTCATCATTATTGGAGCGATTTAACCAGGCTAAAGTAGCCGACGCCGTTGAGGTTGGCGATATTCTGGTACTGGATAAAGCGGTTGTGCCACCGTCCGGGGGGCGCTTTAAACGCTACTTGCAATATGCCATTATCGGCGCGTTGTTAGGGCTCGTTTTAGGGCTTGGCATTGTGGTAATAGGTAATTTTCTCGATAAAACCGTGCGCACCTCCGATGAATTGGAGCGCATCATTCCTATTCGGGTACTGGCAAAAATACCAATCATCGCAACAGAAAAAGATATCATCGAGGAGGATTTTGACGGACCGCCGCGCGTGGACCCGAAATTAGTAACTGCCGATTATTCACCGACGCCGGTGGGCGAAGCCTACCGGACACTGCGAACGCAGTTGTTGTTTAATAACGCGAAAACAAAATCTATTTTTATCACCTCGCTGAATCCCAATGAGGGCAAGTCTTTAAATGCCGGTAATTTGGCGATTACTTTTGCTCAGCAAAAATTGCCCACTATTATAGTCGATGCCGATCTGCGCCGCGGTGTGCTGCATAATACCTTTGCCAGTAAAAAGAAACCCGGCTTAACGGATTTTCTTTACAGCCAGGCCGATGTAACCGATGAAAACCTGCGCAAGATTATTCAGCAAACGCACATACCTAATCTGTATTTATTAAGCAGCGGCATGCCGGTTCCGAATCCGTCCGAAGTATTGGGGACGCCACGGGCCAAAGAATTGTTTGAATTTTTGAAAACACGCTTTGGTTTTATGATTATAGACACGCCGCCGATTACAGTAACCTCGGACTCTGTAGTTATCTCCCGTTATGTTGACGGCGGACTGTTCGTAGTTAGGGCAGGAAAATCTAACGTAGAAAAAATCAAAGATAAGATTGACGAGTTTGAAGATTTCTCAGACCGCTTATTGGGTATTGTGCTTAATTTTGCTAAACATGAATTTGAAAAAGATAGATACCACTATTCCTATTACAATTATTGATTCGTCAGAATAGTTCATTCCGTTTCTAAGGGGGCACTGGTTGTTTGCCCCCTTTTTTTAATACTCAATTTAACAGCAGGCCTCATGCTCAAAATAAAGTACTATCAGACCGCGGACAAACAGCGTTGGGATGATTATGTGGAGCGCCATCCACAGGGCAAGATGTATCATAAAATTGCCTGGAAGAATATCATCGAAAAGTCATTTGGAAAAGAAGGTATTTATTTTTATGCCGAAAAGGAAGGGCAGATTTGCGGCCTGTTGCCGCTGATTAAATTTCATACGTTCATTACCGGCAAAATGCTTATTTCCATGCCTTATGTAAATTATGGCGGCATGCTCTACGACGATATGCAGGTTAAAGAAGCATTGTTAGCCGAGTTGGAAAATATCCGTAAACAGACTCAATCGCAGACGGTGGAATTACGCATGCTTAAGGATGCTGAATTTGATCTGCCTCAGCGCTCTAATAAAGTTACTTTCATTCTGGACTTGCCCGAAGATGCCGAAGCGCTGATGAAATCATTTAAAGCCAAGCTGCGCAGCCAGATTCGCCGTCCGCTTAAAGAAGATATGTTCGCTAAGGTTGGCGCTGAGGATTTGCTCACTGATTTTTATTATGTATTCACGCGCAACATGCGCGATTTAGGCACGCCGGTCTATCATAAAAATTTCTTCGGAACTATCCTTGGCGAGCTGGCCGGACAGGCAAAGATTGTAATGGTTTACACGGCAGAGCGCCAGCCGGTAGCTGCTGCATTCATTATCGGCTTCAAAGATACGATGGAAATTCCCTGGGCTTCGTCTTTGCGCCAGTATAATCGCTTTAGTCCTAATATGCTTTTGTATTGGGAAGTGCTGTCTGAGGCTATCCGCAGCGGTTACAAAAAGTTTGATTTTGGCCGCGGTACGAAAGACGGAGGCACGCATCGCTTTAAAAAACAGTGGGGCGGCGAGGAAGTTGAATTGCATTGGTACTATCTTTTGGCCTCAGGGGAACAATTACCAGAAGTAAATAAAGAAAATCCCAAATATGCTATGGCGATAAAGGTATGGCAAAAACTGCCTCTGTTCGTAACGAAATTTGCTGGTCCGTCTATCGTTAAACATTTACCTTAAGCATATTATTTTACTTGTAATCTCTAATGCCCCCCCCATTTGATGGAGGCAGACCCGATTTATAGGGTCAGAGAGGGTGAAAAAAATTATCATAATTGGGTCTGCTCTAAAAACCAGTTTTTGTCATTTTCCCACAGGGACCACTTTCGTGGCGAATCCCGATTCATCGGGATGAGAAATCTTATATCCTAAATAAAAACAATAGATTTCTCGTCGCCTTGCTCCTCGCGGCAAAGGCCGTCCCGTTTCCCGCCACGGAGTGATCCCTACGGGAAAGGAACCACTTCGTGATGGGAAAATGACAGTGAGAGACCTTTTTAGAGTGAACTCATAATCTAACTCATTGCTGTCCAAAACAAGTTAAAAGTTGAAAAATATTAGTTGTTTTTTTAAGGAGTTACACACTATTTAA
>CAZIBE010000047.1:0-28863 GCA_964536685.1 uncultured Calditrichaceae bacterium
CGTCTAATCTACCACAACAGCGGAAGAAGTACCTATACACGTCACAAAGGCCCGTGGGTTTTGTTGGCGTACAAGGAATACGATTCCCGCGGCGAAGCCATGAAAGAGGAGCTTCGGTTAAAGAAACTGAGAAACAAAGAGCGCATTAAAGAAGAGTTTGGCCTGTAGATTCATTTGATAGAGGCCTTGGCCATCCCGATTCTCGGGACGACAGGGGTTCGAATCCCCTTGGGAGTGCATTTAGCCTGTTTAATCCATTAGACAGGCTATTTTTATTTCAGGAGCGTATTGTATGTACTATGCCTATCTCCTTCAATCCCAAAAAGACGGGCGGTATTACATAGGGCAGACGCAAAATGTAAAAGAGCGTCTAAGCTACCACAACAGCGGCAGAAGCGCCTATACCCGTCATCGCGGGCCTTGGATTTTGCTGGCTTACAAGGAATACGAATACCGTGGCCGGGCCATGCAGGGGAGCTGCGATTAAAGAAGCTGAAAAACAAACAGCGTATTCTGGAAGAGTTTGGCTTAAGAAACCGGGAATGAAGAAAAGAGTAGAGGCCTGGGCCATCCCGGTTCTCGGGACGACAGGGGTTCGAATGGAAGCTCGTGGAGAAAAATCTTTTAATTCCCAATTTTTAATCACTTGAGATGTTTAGTTTTTAATCAGCAAAAACGATAGTGCCCGTTCTTTCCCTTGCATTTGCACAAGTATTTTTGGAAATTCATTAACATCAGACATCGTAAATGAAAAAAATAAAATGGAGAAGAAACTTTTAGGCTCCTGATTCGGTACATCTCTATGTAGAATCCGAGCAATTTAATTATATGAAAAATTCTTTTCAGCTTGATACCACAAAGGATATATATCCCCGCAAAGAGCGCTGTATTTTGATTGGCCTGGCCCGTGATATGCAAAACCGCTGGGATGTGGAAGACCATCTGAGCGAGTTGAAGTCTTTAGCCCAAACAAGCGGCGCAGAAGTCATCGAAACATTTATTCAGAAACGTCAGGCGCCCGACTCGGCTTATTTTATTGGTAAAGGAAAGTTGGAGGAGATCGCTTTTTTTATCGAGCAAAATGATGTTGACTTGGTGATTTTTGACGATGAACTCTCTCCGGCCCAGGTACGCAATATCGAAAAAATTCTTATTAAAAAAGTGATTGACCGTTCGGGTCTCATTCTGGATATATTTGCATTGCATGCCCGCTCACGCCAGGCCCGGGTACAGGTAGAGCTGGCCCAATTGAACTATTTGCTGCCGCGTTTAACGCGACAATGGCAGCATTTATCACGACAAGTCGGCGGCATCGGCACTAAAGGCCCTGGTGAGACACAGTTAGAAACCGACCGCCGCATGGTGCGCGAGCGAATCAGCCATTTAAAGAACAGCCTGCGGCGTATTGAACACCAGCGCAAAACACAGCGTAAACAACGCGGGCAGTTTTTCCGTGTGGCTTTAATTGGTTACACGAATGCCGGTAAATCCACGCTGCTTAACACCCTAAGCGGCGCCGATGTATTGATAGAAGATAAACTGTTTGCCACGCTGGATACCACAGTACGGCGTGTTGATATCGATAAAAATGCTACCATTTTGCTCAGCGATACCGTGGGCTTCATTCGTAAGCTGCCACATCATCTGGTCGCTTCGTTCCAGACCACTCTGGCCGAGGCCAGCGAGGCGGATTTACTGATGCATCTTGTGGATATTTCTCATCCCCATTTTGAAGATCATATTCGCGTAGTGCACAACCTGTTGGAACAACTTCATATTCAAAACAAAAAACAACTATTGGTTTTTAATAAAGTAGATTTACTCAGCGCTTCGCCAAAATTAAAGCAGATTCATACGTCTTACCCCGACGCGCTGTTCATTTCTGCCAGCAGACATCTGGGGTTGAACACATTGAAAACGCGCTTACGGGAGATGGCCGAAGCGGATTTCCATGTACGACGCCTAAAACTTCCTTTTAGCGTATCTGCCGCCGAACATATTCTTTCGCCTTTGGCCACCGTATTAAACCGTGAATCCGATGAAAATTATTTTTATCTGACCATAAAATATCCTCAGGAAAACGAAGCCCGTATTAAAGCGATACTAAAAACCATAGAGAAATAAAGGATTTTCCGTGAAAAGATGCGTTCTGTTTTTTATCCTGCTGTTTGCGTCCGTAACACAGGCACAGATGATTCATACTTTGTCCTTCGATCGATTTACGCACTACAGTATCAAAGATTGGATTACCTATGCTCCGGCGGCGGTTATTACGACTATTGATGTGGGCGATGATTATATCTATTTTGGAACCGAGCGCGGCGGTATTTTACGCTACCAGCGCGATAACCGGGAATGGGAGTTCCCCTTTACAACCAGCAGTGGCCTGCGCAGTAATCGTATCATTGATCTGAGCTATCAGCCTTCCCAGCGCCTCTTTGCCCGCACGGCTGCCGGTATCGATGTGTACAATCCTGGTTTTCGTTACTGGCGTTCAGCTTCGCGCGAAGACCTCCCCCCAAAACGCCGTCCCGATGAACACGAGGTGCAGGATTACCGGCAGCGTAAAAATTATGACTTTCCCGCCTATTACCGCCCGTTGCTTTCCGAATTGCCCAATTTTTTTACCGATCGCAAATATGTCTTTATTTCCCCTAACGAAATTCAGGATAACTTCAATCGTATTTTTCATTTGAACGGTCCGGCGGTAGCAGACACTTACCGGAATTTATGGTTGGGTACGGACGGTTTGGGCGTGGCGCGCGCTAGCATCGGAAATCTGAATTTAAAAATTGAACAACGTTCATTGAGCAATATCTCGCCGCGCGATATATATTTTGATAAAAACTCCATCTGGATTGGAGGCGTCGGACTGGGAAGAGAACCGGCCGGTATTAATCGCTGGTTTGACAGTAAAGATAAATGGCGCACCTACGAAGCGCGTTATATTATGGATATTTACAATGATAATATCCTGTGTATTGCCGGTAACCGGCGTTATATATTTTTCGGCAGCGAATATGGCCTGGTGCGATTCGACAAGAAAAAAACGGAATGGCGTACTTTTACGCCCGCTCAGCGTCTGCGCGACGACCGCGTTTATGATTTGCAATTTTGGCGCAACCAGTTGTTCATCGCCACCGCCTCGGGTATTAACTGGATGACGCCAGGCAGTTCGTTTCTGAACCAGAGCGATGATAATACATTGAACAGCATCCGCGTCTTTAAAATTGTTCCCTTAGATTCTACGGTTTTGCTGGCAACACCATACGGCATGTATGAATATGATCCGGAAACAGATAAGATTAAATTTTTTCAGATAAATGCCGCCATCGCAGATGTTAATATCACCGCCGCCGCAGTAAACCACAACTCCCTCTGGCTTGCCGGGCAGCAGGGCATAACGGTGATGGATTTAAACAGCGGGAACTGGTTCTCTTTTACTCAGATTCAAAGCCAATTGCAGACGGTGTTTCATGATGTGGCTTTCACCGGCAACATCGTCTGGTTTGCCAGCGATGCGGGCTTGCTGAAGTATGACACAAAAAAGAATTACTGGTATCTGTACACGCAAAGAGACGGGCTGGCGGCCAATGCCGTGTACCATATCGATGTGGACGGCGACAATCTCTGGCTGAGTACGTCCGCCGGCGTAACCATCTTCCAGTGGTATCGGGAAGGTAGGATTGAGTAAGTAAAGAAGAACAACTAAAACAACTCCTCTTTTTTTTTCTTTAACAGCAAAGCTTTACGTTTGGCTATCTGATTGAGCATGGTAAGATTGAGCTCCACATCGGCTGGTGTGGATAAAACAATTTGAATGTACTTATCGAACAGAGCTTCATCCAATATTTTGGCGGCGTAAAAACGGGCCGCATATACATAGGCCAGTAAAAATGTTTTGTTGGTAAGCTGGAAGTTCTTCTCAAAATAAACTTTGGACCTTTGCGGATCGCCGCCCATGATTTTGGGCTTCATTCCATAAAGCGTTCCCCAAAACAAATAGACCGCTCCATGAAAATATTCCGGCTGCAGTTCTTCTACGCGACGCATCAGCGCCTGTACCTGGGGCAGCTCGGCCAAAGCCTGCGGATCGTCCAGCGACAGGTTGATGTAGCCCGACCAGGCAAAGCCGGCCCAAAACAAAGCCGGCACATCTTTTTTGGTCAATTTTCGTAAAAAGACGCTTAAAGCTTCTTCGCCTTCATTTTCGGCCCTGTTAAAACCGTCGTATCTTTGTAAAATTTTAAGTGCATATTCTCTGCCACGCAGATATAGTTTTTTCGCCCGCGCCGGATCGCTGTCTTCGGCAAATCCTAAGGCGTAACCGGCGTAACCCTGTGCCGCCAAAAGCAGCAGCTCCCGGTTCTGTGGATCTGTTTTAAGCAAACCGTCAATTAATTTGAGATTGGAAGCCAGGGCCTGTTCGGCAATCTGCAAGTCGTCTTCTTCGTACAGAGCGGCGGCGCTGTTTCCCAAGATGGGTTCCATCTGGCGCACGGCCAGCTTTTGCACAGAGCAGGAGAAAAACAAAAAAGCGCTTGCTGCTACAAAAAGAAATTTCATCTATTTCTCCCGAGGGGATTCTAATTATACATGATTACAATTCATGCTTAAAAAAATATAAATATAACCTGGAATTAGGAACCGGGAATTAATCCACAAATTCTCAATATCCGGTTTCAAATAGTTACATAGGTTAACGTCGAACGAAAAGCAATTTGTTCGGCATGTCGCCTTTTATTAAATCCCATCCAGATGGGTTTTATTACCCGACCCTCGGGTCGTTATAATTATTCAAATCCATTTGGATACCCCGTTGCTTGTACCAAAAGGCACCCCTTTCGGGGCGGCGGAGGTGTTCATTCACACGGTGTTTGTTGTTTGGGCTGCACCGGGATTTCTTTGAGACTATATAACAAACTTGCATAACGTTACCTCTGCAAAAAAGGCAACATTTGATTTTACCATCGTCTATAGGGACGAAAAGTAGTACATCCCGATTTATCGGGGCTTCCCGTCCCTAACCCCGGCAATGCCATAGATTGGCCGCTAAACAGCGCTGTGTAATAGCCACGCTTAATTTGTTGTTCCCGAAAGGTCATAGTAATCATACCGGCTTGGGGTAGCTCTTACAGGAATCATAGTCAAGTGGTTGTTTTATTTATTTTCCTTTTCTATCACTTCCAGAACCGCTTTTTCCAGAAACGGTTTAAACAGATCGATGGGCAGCGGGAAAATAGTTGTGGAATTCTTCTCGGCGCCAATCTCCACTAAGGTTTGCAGATAGCGCAATTGTAAGGCAGAGGGCGTTTGATCGATGATTTTGGCAGCAGCAGTTAATTTGGTAGCAGCCTGATATTCACCTTGGGCGGCGATGATTTTTGCCCGGCGTTCACGTTCGGCCTCGGCCTGCTTGGCCATGGCCCGCTTCATCTCTTCCGGCAAATCGATGTGTTTTACTTCCACCAGCGATACTTTGATGCCCCAGGGGTCGGAATGCTGATCGATGATTTCCTGTAACTGGGCGTTTATTTTATCGCGTTCGGTCAGCAATTCATCAAGTTCCATCTGACCGAGCACACTGCGCAAAGTGGTTTGTGCCAGCTGCGATGTGGCAAAGAGGTAGTTCTCAACTTCCACCACGCACTTGGAAGGGTTGAGTACACGGAAGTAAAGCACAGCGTTTACCTGAACGGAAACATTGTCTTTGGTGATTACATCCTGAGGAGGCACGTCCATAACCACGGTACGCAAGCTGATTTTTACCATGCGATCAACTAAGGGAATCAAAAAGATGATGCCCGGGCCTTTACTGTCCACCAGACGTCCCAAACGGAAAATTACGCCACGCTCGTATTCCTTTAAAATACGAATGGCGCTGGATAATAATAAAATAATAAAAACGATAATACTAATTATAAACTGCATGATGACTCCTCTATTCTAAAGGTTCAACTTTTAATTTAAGCGTTTCTCCTTCGTATTCAACCACTTTTACCTTTTTACCTTTGGGGATATTGCTATCGCTAACGGCTTTCCAGAACTCGCCGTGAATTTTAATGGTGCCTTCGGGATTAAGAGTTTTGTACACTTCACCCACCTCGCCAATCATACCCACGGCGCCCGTTTGAGGTTTGGTGCGGTGTGTGCGGATGGCCATACCGATGGCAAACACAAAAAAGAGTACAGTGATGATGACCACGCCTAAAATTACCTGCCAGGAAACCTGTAAAAATTCCAGTTGTGTGTCGAATAACATAACGCTTCCTATCACTAATGAGATGACGCCGCCGATGCTTAAAAGGCCGTAACTGGGAATTTTAATTTCCAGAAGAAAGAGAATAACGGCAAACACAATCAACATAACGCCGGCATAATTAACCGGCAGGGTTTGCAGAGCATAAAGACCCAACACCAGCGAAATGCCGCCCACCACGCCCGGCAAAATAGTGCCTGGATTGTACAGCTCAAAGAGAAGGCCGTAAATGCCTAACATCATCAAAATATAGGCGATATTAGGATTGATAATAATATCCAGCAGACGCTGGCGCCAGCTCATCTCAAAAGTTTCAACCGGAGCGCCCCGTGTATGCAATGTTTTAGAGAAGCCTGCATCCAGGGCAATGCTTTTGCCATCCACTAAAGTCAGCAGGGAATCCAGCGAAGGGGCGATGTAATCGATAACGTGCATTTCCAGCGCTTCAGTCTCGGTGATATTAGCGCTTTCGCGGATGGCTTTTTCCGCCCAGTCGGCATTGCGTCCGCGTTTTTTAGCTACCGATTTAATCTTGGCTACGGCGTCGTTGGTTACTTTTTCCATTAAGGTTTGGGTTGAACTGGTGTCGGCCTGTCCCCCGCCGGGCATGCCGCCGCCAAAAACCGGATGGGCTGATCCGATATTGGTGGAAGGCGCCATAGCCGCAATATGGGCAGCATAAGTAATGAACACACCGGCGGAACCGGCGCGCGAACCGCTGGGCGCAACGTATACAGCCACCGGCACGGAGGACGACTGGATGGCCTTGACAATCTGATGCATGGATTCCATTAAACCGCCGGGCGTATCCATTTGAATGACTAATAGTTCGGCCTGTGCTTTTTCGGCCCGTTCGATGGAGGCGACGATGTATTCGGTGGCAATGGGATTAATCACGCCGTTAATGACGATGCGGTGCACGACTTTGGCCTGCGACGGAATCGTTTGAAAAATTAGCAAAAAAAGGATAAGGAAAAAGAATCGTTTCATCTTGTAAACCAATCGTTGGTTTAACTGTGAATGAAAAATAGAGGATACAAATTTGTAAAGCAAGAAATTTTTAGAAGAGTTGGCTTGTCGGGTCTTAATCAAACTTAAATATCAGTATGAGCTTCAAAGCCGGAAGCCAGAATGGATACGTCTATTAATCATTAAGCGAATCCACGTGTGAACAGCTATCGAGGATTATTGTAAAACAAAGAGAAAACTTGACAAAACCTCCAAGGTTTCGCAAAGTACCCCGGGCTAATGCGCTTGCCGTAAAATCCGCTGCAGAGTAGCCTCGTCGGCTTTTAACATGCCGTTGGGTATGATGCGTTTAGTCAGCTCGGCCCAGTTGGCGTCTTTTTGAAAAATGATTTTAAACAGCGGCAGCGCGTCTTTTATATGACCGCTGTTTACCAAAGAAACAGCCGTCCAGTATTTCATTTCCAGATTATCAGGGAACATCTGTTGGGCGGCGCCATATTCCTGCAAGGCTTTGGGTACATCATTCTTTTCGATGGCCAAATCGCCGTTGTTCATGTGTTCGTAAGCCCGAAACACCTTTAGCAGACGTTCGATTTCGGCCACTGCCTGCGGATGGTCTTCCACGCGCAGATCAATGAGGCGGTCTTCCCACGGTTTGCCGGTAGATTTTCCGCGCACCACTAAAATGGCGGCTGATTGCTGGCCACGGATGTCTCCGCCCATTTGTTGTGCGGCCTTTAAAGCGGCTATCATGCGCTCGGCCAGCGGTCCGGAGCTGCCTTCAAAAGCTTTGGACATAGCCGGCACAACTTTGTCGTTCAGCATCATATTGGCCTGCACGGAATAGTTTTTACCGGTAATGTGTCCCGCCTCAACAATGCAGTCCTTGCCGGTGTGCGTAGCCGCCTGTCCCCTGGCGTTGATAATGGCCACCTGCCGGAATGCGCGCCCTTCATCGGAATTTAGCAGAATTTTAAGCGCCTGTTGCGGCGTTTTGCCCTCCTTTAACAGCTGTAATCCGCGCGGCCCAAAAGAAGCGTTGACCAGCGATTGGGTGGCCACGGCGCCCACGCCGGCCTCGGCCCAGGAAACAATGGAGCCTACCGAAAACCAGTGTGACTGCACAGCCACACCGATGTCGCCCGTTTGTTCATCTACAGCAACAATGGAAAAGGTGTGCGCCAGCGGCTGCCCGTTAACGGTTTTGGAGAAAGAATATCGGACGAAGATCACCAACAAAAGAAATAAAAGAGTAACTGAAGATAGCGCTCTCATAATAAACCTCTTAATAGAAAATATAATTAAGATATAATATAATGAATGCGGTTTAATGCTGCCAGATAAAAAAATCCCACCCACTGAATGATTGCGGGAGCGGAACAAGAACATTCTATAATTGGAAATTAGGAACCGGGAACTAAAAGAAAGGCCATTTTACTTTTTTTCCGGAACAGCTCATTTTCTTTGTTATTTAAAACAAGAATCCGGATGAGAAAATAGTTACGAATTTCTATTTCCCAGTTCCTAATCGCCGGTTATTTTGCCAGTAACGCCATAAAATTTGTCACGTCTGATTCTTTTTCTATGTTCATGATAGCGTCTACAATACGGTCGCGTTTTTCCTGACCCGTAACAGGCAGCGCCATAGCGTCGAATTTTTTAAGCAGCGTCTCCAGATCCATCGGCTCGCGGTAGTCGCCCAAAGGGTAGTCCAGTGTAATCTCATGCTTCTGCCCGTCTTTGGTAATGATCTGAGCGCTGGCCTGTTTAAGCGCCGGAAATGTTTTTTCGAATTCCGGATTGGCCACCACTTTGATCTTCTTAAGAAAAGAACGAATTTCCGGATCAAAGATTTTTTCTTTGGAGAAAGAAGCCGGCGTTACCGTGCCATCCACAATGGCGGCCGAAATACAGTAAGGCAGACTGTGGTCGGCGGTTTCGCGCGTTTGGGGATCGTATTTGGAAGGGTCAGATAAAATATCCGCCGCCCGCGCCACGGTGCCGATGGTTATCTGTTCGATATCATCTTTATTAATGTGATGATCTTTCATAAGCTTAATAACGGCAGACATGGGCGTGTGCGTTAAGGCCTCTGTGGGAAACGCCTTCATGGAGCAGCGGTTGATGCGGAAGGACTCGCCCAGACCGTCGGTCAAAATGTTCAGTTCAAATTCATTGTTCACGAAAACATCCGCTAAACCCTCTTTACCGTCGATGACGTGTGCCGGACCTTCGTAACCGCGCTGAGCCAGCAGAGCGGCCTGTACGCCGGATTGTACGGCCATGGGATCCACCGTATTCTTCATCATGGTCAGGTTGCCGGCGGTAACCACGCCCAGTGTGTGGTTGTGGCTGGCGGAAATACCCATGGCGTGCACCAATTGTTCCACGCTGAGGTCCAACACTTTGCCGGCTGCCAGCGGCGAAGCAAACTGCGTCAACGTGGCATGGTGCCATTTGGTTTCGCGCACGCCCGGATGGGCAAACTCGCACAAGCGCTGCTCCCATTCATAAGCCAAAGCAATGGCGGTAATTAGTTCTTTACCGCTTTTATGCAAAAACTCGGCAGGGGTGAGAGCGGCGGGAATTAAATCGCTGGGATGGGAAGGGTCTTCTTCCCAGTAAATGTCGTTGTAATCCAGTGCGCGGATCATCAGGGAATTGAGCAACGACTGGTTGAGCATGGGCAGTTTAACGGGGGAATTAAAAACCGTGGTCTCGGGTTTGCCGCCCATCTCGTTATAAAAATCCAGCATGATTTTAACATCGTGGGTCTGACTGCCGCCAAAAGCGCAGCCGATGGAATCCAGCAAAAAACGTTTGACGTTTTCCACCGTTTCTGCCGTCAGGTCTTCGAATTTCAAGCTCTTTGTGAATTCAGCTAATTGGTAAGTGATGAATTCCTTCATTGTTTTTCCTTTCTTCAATAAAGAACAGAGTAAGCAAAGAAAACGGAGATTATTTTCTGATATATTTTTCAGGGAGTAAAATCCTGTGAATGCCGTTTTTTAGCAACATTTCATGAAAGTTTATCAGCAAACCTATCCTCAGTTGAGTCGATTTTAAGTAGGACATCAAAATCATTTTATGAATAGGCAAAACTTCCTTTATTGCCTTGTTTTCGACAATTATCTGATTCTCTACTAATAAATCCAATCGTTGTCCTTTTATCATGTGTCCTTTGTATATTAATTGTATTTCTTTTTGGCGTTCAAAGGTTAATCCCTGTAAATCCATTTCAACACAAAGAGCATCTTCGTAAACAGATTCCAAAAATCCGGGACCAAGTTGCTTATGGACTTCAATGGCGCATTTGATGATTTGATTAGTAAGCGCGTTGATTTCATCCATATTTTGTATCGACATGTGATCTCCCAGAAAAATATTTCTCCGTTTCCTTTGTTTCCTCCGTTTCCTTTGTTTCCTCCGTTTCCTCTGTTTTCATAGTTTGCGTGCCACTTCCTCAGCTACTTCCAGCGTGGTGTTCTCGCCGCCCATATCATAGGTGCGCACTTTGGCTTCCTTAATTACCGTGGCGATGGCGGATTCCAGACGCTGGGCCATTTCTTTTTCTTCCAGCCAGTCCAGCATCAGTTTGCTGGTCAGCAGCATGGCCATGGGGTTTACTTTGTACTTTCCGGCATATTTGGGGGCGGAACCGTGGGTGGGTTCAAACACGGCATAATTATCGCCGATGTTGCCGCTGGAGGCGAAGCCTAATCCGCCCACCAACTGCGCCGCCAAATCGGAGATAATATCGCCGAACATGTTTTCGGCCACCATTACGCCGTAATCCATGGGATTTTTTACCAGCCACATGGTTTGCGCGTCGATATTGGTTTCCCACAGCTCAATGCCGGGATAGTTTTTGGCCACTTCGCGCGCCGTGCGCACCATCAGTCCGCCGGTTTCACGCAGTACGTTGGGTTTATCTACCACGGTAACGGATTTATAACCGTGCGTCTTGGCGTATTCAAAAGCCTGCGTTACAATGTTGCGGCACATCTGCCGGCTCATGATGCGCGTGGACATGGCCAGATTGTCCAAACCGAATTTGGCAAACTTGTTCATCTTGGCATTGTGTTTGGCAATCACATCGAACACTTCCTGAGGAATAGGATGAAATTCCACGCCGCCATACATGCCTTCGGTGTTTTCCCGGAAGACGACCAAGTCGATGCCTTCTTTTAAATTCAGGGGATTGCCGGGATAGGCTTTGCAGGGACGCAGATTGGTATGCAAATTGAATTCCTGGCGCAGGCGCACGATGGGCGAAAAATACACCAGTCCCTTGTCCTTCAGGTGATCGTCCAGCTCTTCGGCCGCTTCTTCTTTGGGTTTGGATGTGATAGCGCCAAACAGGGCGGCGTCGGTGGTTTTCATCATTCCAATGGTACGCTGGGGCAGGGGATCGCCTTCATGCTTCCAGAATTCCCAGCCGATATCGCCGTGGATGTATTCAGCGTCAAAGCGTAAAGCATCCAGAACAATTCTGGCCGCTTGCATTACATCGTTACCAACGCCGTCGCCCGGCAACCAGGCAATTTTGTACTTAGACATGTTGTTCTCCTTGTGTTTCTTGCGTGCCACCGAAAAACACGGAAAGGCACCGAATTTTTAATAGACAAAACGGTTAAATTCTAATTTATTTCTACCAAAATTAATCAGATAACCAACCTTGGTGTTTGTTGCTTTTAAATAATTTAATAATTGTGCTTCATGTTCTTTGTTATAGTGTTTTTCAGCTTTCAACTCAACGATTATTTTTCCTTCAACAAACAAATCCGCCCTATATTCGCCAACCATCTTGTTTTTATAATACACATCGATAGAGGCTTGTTGTTCAACATTTAAACCAACAGAAATTAACTCATGCTTTGAACTGTTCTCATAGACTTTTTCAAGAAAACCATATCCTAACACCTTATGAACCTCAAAATCACAATCAATGATTTTATCCGAAAGCTCTTTCTCAAAAATCATTTTTTTATTCCTTTCGGTGTACTTCTGCGGCTGTGTTTATTTCACCAGTTCAAAATCGATAAAATCCACATGATGGAAAATAATAGACTCCGGCGAGCGCTTTTCGCCGGCGCCTTCTTTGGAATGGGTGGCGATAATGTGCATCACCTCCGAGGGCAGACCGTGCTTGAAGGCCAGCCCCACACCGCTGAAAGGATGGCGGATGTGTTTGCCGTAATCGCTTTTGAACACCGTACCGTCCGTTTTTTTATCGAATTCAAACAACTTGCCCACATCGGCCAGCAGCGAGCCGGCAATCAGATAATCGCGGTTAACGGGCGTTTTGCGTCCGCCGTAGGCCTCGGTCAGCACCTTGTCGCAGGCGACGCCCATGCGGCAGCAGGTGCGCACATGCTCGATAAAACCGATGTTAACGTTTTCGGCCAGCAGCGTAAAGGGAATGCCCAGTAATTCTTCGTTGGTCCAGTTGCGGAAGGAGATGGCTTCTTCCCAGCAGGCGATGACCTTCTCTTTTAATTCCTTATCCTGAATCTCTTCGATTTCAGGCAGTAATTCGAGCACTTGATCGCGCATAGGATTCCTTTCTTTTTTTGAATCAAAACATTTTGAACATAAACCGGGAACTGGATATTGGGAACTAATTCCTAATTCACAGTTCCGGGTACCAGTTAATTTATGGTTTTATTATAATGATCTGTTCTCCGGCCCGTCGTATTCCACATCGGTGGGATGAATTTTGCGCATAGGTTTGTAGCGCGTTTTTTCTTCGTAAATATGGGCCACCAGTCCGGGCACCCGGGCAATCATAAAAAAAGCGTTGGCCAAAATGGGATCAAAATCCATTTCGCAAAGCAGCGAGGCGATGGCGCCGTCCACGTTCAGCGGCAAATCTTTGCCGGTGATGGTTTTTAACTGGGTTACAAAAGCCCGGGCTAACTGTACATAGTCCCCGGCCACGCCCAATTCTTCGGCTAAAGCGAACAGACGACTGGTGCGCGGATCGTTGGTGTGGTAGCGATGGCCGAATCCGGACAGCCGTTTTTTTACCGAACGGTATTCCTTAATGATTTGCGCGGCCGCGGTTTCGAAATCCATTTGATCTTGTTTAACGAGTTCCATACCCTGATGTAAAATGTGCATACAGTCTTCTATGGCCCCGCCGTGAAATTTTGAGATGGACAAAATGCCGGCAGCCACGGCAGCATTGAGCGGCGCGCCCGTGGAAGCCACGGTGAGTGCGCTCAGCACCGACGGCGGCGTAGTACCGTGATCCACCGAAGAGACCAGAATGGCTTCGATCATTTTGCCGATGTTTTCCTGCGGCATTTCGCCTTTAAACAGCAGATAAACCATCTGGGCGTAGCCGACATTGCCGATGAGCTTGTCTAACTGATAGCCGCGAACGGTCAGTTTGTTAGGTTCCACTTTTGTGATAGCGGATTTCCAGTGCAGGTCGGACATGATTCCTCCGTATATTTTGGTGAATTAGTTATTAAGTTATTGGGTTATTTGGTTGCGTTTGATTTATTTAAATAAGCGATGTAGCCGTTTAAGAGCTTTAGTATGTCATTAAATTGGTTGCGTAATTCCTGATAAACTTCTTCTGTAATATATTTTTCATCAAAGGCACAAATAATATGTTCTAAAGTTTCATAAAGCGAGCCGCGGGCAATCCGGCAAAACTGAATGTTTTCCTGGTGATGAAAGCGCCCAAACCCTTCAGCAATATTTGCCGGAATTGAACGGGATGCGCGTATAATTTGGTCTGTCAAACGGTATTTCTCTTCTTTAGGAAATGATTTTGCCACATTTGCAACCTGGATTCTAAATTCCCTTGATTTTTTCCAAACCTCCATCTCCTCAAAACTTTTGAAGTTCACCCTAAACCTCCCAAACCCAACAACCCAATAACCCAATAACCTAATAACTTAATAACCTAATAACCCAATAACTAACAAACGCCCCCTCATCCCATCTCAAAAATGCTATTTGCTTCGGCGCCAAACTTTTCAACCATCTTAATGGAATAAATATCGTGGATAATATAATCCTTGGCTAACAGCACCAGTCCTTTGTTGGTTGTCCATAAAGCGCTGCTACTGCCGTCCTCTAAAAAGTGGCCTAAAATCACGAACTGATCGTCCACAATCAGGGCAATGCGCCGACCGCCGCGTTCCACGCGAATCTGGTGTTCGCGGCCGTGGCGGTATTCGCGGCCTATGTTTAAAATCTTTTTGCCAAAATGAACCACCTGCATTTTTACATCCCGGTGGCTGGCCAAAGTCAGCGCGTCAGCCAACTCATCAATTTCTTCATCCCAAACGGAAAGATATATTTTACTTTGGGCTTTGTTGATGAACTCCCGGATTTTACTGATGATTAACTTGCGTCCGGAAAGATTCCAGATATAGTTGCCCACCTCGGCGTCCTGTGTGTACAGGTGTTCTAATTTCGGCTGGAGATCATCGATGGCGTGCAGATAATCATCTTTTAAGCGCTTTAAAATTTCTTCCGGAGGAATGGGCACATATTTTTTAGGTTCGCCGTCGATGACCAAAATCATCTCTTTGTCGATTAACTTGTGCAGCGTGGCGTAGATTTTGGATGCCGGTACACCGGAATTTTTGGCTAATTCATATCCGCTTACATTTGCCTGCTGTAAAAGCGCCAGGTAAACCTGCGACTCGTATTGCGTAAACCCCAGCGCTTGCATAAGCGGAATTATTTTTTTCATCTTGCTCCAATGTACAAAATTTGGTTATATTCCCTACCACAGTAGTTAACAATTTACGAACCTCCGTACAAAGGTTCAAGCGCTTTTTACCAATTACTATTTTTTAAGGCGAGGGTTAAAAATTATTTAGTGCTGTTTTGATATTTATGCCATTTTGCGTTTCAAAACGCAAATAGTTATAACAATTTGCGAAAACAAACGCAAATAGTTATATTGCGGTCTGTAAAGACCAGGATGTGCAAATGATTCGTAGAAAATTAGCGTCACTAATAAAAGAAAAATTATTTCGGGAAAAAGTTATCCTCATCTTTGGCCCGAGGCAAGTTGGAAAAACCACTCTTTTAGAACAAATGTTCGGTAAAAACGAATCGGGTATACTTTGGCTTAACGGAGATGAGGCGGATGTCAGAGAGTTGTTCTCTAATACAACCTCGACTCAATTAGAATCAATTATTGGGAAAAACAAATTAGTAATCATTGACGAAGCGCAGCGTATCGAAAATATAGGAATCACTTTAAAGCTTATCGTTGATAACATAAAAAATGTACAGGTAGTCGCAACCGGTTCTTCTTCATTTGAGTTGTTTAATAAAATGCAGGAGCCGCTTACAGGAAGAAAATATGAGTTTTTTCTTTATCCTGTTTCCTTTGTGGAAATGGTTGAGCATTCCGGATTACTGGTTGAAAAGCGGTTGCTTGAGCATCGATTAATTTATGGTTACTATCCGGAGGTCATTACAAAACCGGGGGAAGAGCAGGAAGTTTTACGGTTATTAACAACCAATTATTTATATAAAGATTTATTTGCTCTGGAACAATTAAAAAAGCCGTCCTTGCTTGAAAAATTGCTACAGGCTTTGGCCTTACAATTAGGTAGCGAAGTTTCGTATAATGAAATAGGTCAACTCATCGGGGCTGACAATCAGACGGTTGAGCGCTATATCGATTTATTAGAACAAGCGTTCATCATTTTTCGTTTACGCGCTCTAAGTCGTAACGAACGAAACGAAATAAAGAAGACAAGGAAGATCTATTTTTACGATAACGGTATTCGCAATGCAATCATTAAAAATTTTAATCCGCTAAATTTGCGGCAGGATATTGGAGCATTGTGGGAAAATTATTTGATCTCCGAGCGCATGAAAGCAAATCATTATTCAAGCCGATGGGTAAATCGGTTTTTTTGGCGAACAAAACAGCAGCAGGAAATTGACTATATTGAAGAGCATGGAGGCAGGCTTCACGCCTACGAATTTAAATGGAATCCTGCCAGGAAATTTCGATTTTCAAAAACGTTTCTAAATGCTTATCCGGGTAGCGAAACAAGGATTATTACCCCGGAAAACTATATGGATTTTTTAACTTAAATGAATGTAGGTTGTTGACGGACAAATTCAGGAGTTGAACTATGAAACTGGTCAAAAATACATTGGGCCGCGATGTGCCCGCCGAAGTTAACGGTCGCCCGGCTGTGCCGTTTAAAGGCATTGGTCAATTTAAACCGCTGGGACGAAAAGTGGGGCCGCCCATTCCCAGCGGCGCGAATTACGTGGACGGCAAGGTCACAAAAAATATGGACGAAGCGCTGGATAAATTGGATTTACACGACGGCATGACCATTTCATTCCACCACCATCTGCGTAACGGCGATTATATGATAAATATGGTTGTCGATAAACTGGCGCAACGCGGTCTGAAGGATATCGTGCTGGCGCCATCGGCGCTGTTCCCGGTGCATGAACCATTGGTCGCTCACATTAAAAAGGGCACGGTCTCCCACGTGTTGGGCTCGATGAACGGGCCGGTGGGACGCTTGTGTACCACTGGCGGGATGAAAAAGACAGCGGTACTGCGCTCCCACGGCGGACGCTACCGCGCCATTCAGGACGGAGATTTGCATATCGACGCCGCTTTTATTGCCGCGCCCACGGCTGATCCGCACGGCAATGCCAATGGCGTGCACGGCCCTTCGGCCTGCGGTCCGTTGGGCTTTGCTTTAGCCGATTCGCTTTATGCCGATCAGGTGGCGGTGCTGACCGACAACCTGGTGCCTTTTCCCACCTGGCCCTGGTCCATTGAAGGGGGCAATGTGGATTTGGTTGTGCCGGTGGAAAAATTAGGCGATCCTGAAAAGATCGTTTCCGGCACTACGCGTGTAACCACCGATCCCAATCGTTTGAAAATTGCCGCTATGGCCGCTCAGTTGGTGAAAGACAGCGGACTAATCGACGAGCCGGAGTTTTCCTTTCAGGCCGGCGCCGGCGGGATGTCGCTGGCGTACATTCAGTACATCGCCGAGTATATGCGTGAAAAGAACGTAGTGGCCGATTTCGTGCGCGGCGGTTCTACGCAAATTCTGGTGGATATGTTGCAAGAGGGACTAACCAAGTTTATTTTGGACGGACAGTCTTTTGATCTGGCTGGCGTGCGTTCTCTGCGCGACAACTGGAATCACATCGAAACCAACCCCTTTGTTTCCTACAATTACCACACTAAGGGCTGTTTTGCGCCGCGCGTGAAGGCCTCGGTTTTGGGCGGAACAGAAATTGATTTGGATTTTAACGTGAATGTGAACACGCATTCCGACGGCTGGCTGTTGCATGGCATCGGCGGATTCCAGGATGCGGCCGACGCCTATATGACGATTATTACCGTCCCCTTGTATCGCAAGACTAATCCTATTGTGGTGGAGCGTGTGCATACCATTACCGCGCCCGGTGATGTGATAGACGCTATTGTAACCGACGAAGGCATAGCCATCAATCCCAAACGGACAGATTTACTGGATCGGCTGAAAGGATCCGATTTGCCAATCGTTTCTATTGAAGAGCTGCATGAAAAGGCCATTGCCATCACCGGCAAACCGCAAAAGCCTAAAGTGAAGGACAATGTGGTGGCGATAATAGAGTGGCGCGACGGCACCATTATCGACTCGGTAAAGGAACTGGATCTGGACTGAAATGCGGCGCCCCTTACGAAGCCTTAGAGGTTTCGTAAGGATTCCGATAATGAGGGTGTG
Source organism: uncultured Calditrichaceae bacterium (assembly GCA_964536685.1). GTDB lineage: Bacteria > Calditrichota > Calditrichia > Calditrichales > Calditrichaceae > CAZIBE01. The sequence goes on from CAZIBE010000047.1 coordinate 17,965, forward strand.
AAATCTTTACGAATCCTTGTAGGTTTGGCAAAGGATAGCGAGGGATATCTTTACAAAATCCTAAAGGTTTCACGAAGGTTAAGGGGGGGCTTCGCAAAGGAGTTTTGAGTGTCCATAGACGATGGGATAAATTTATATAAGGGCTTTTATATCAACCGTCCGGTGGGCAATAATGCTTTTTCATTTGATTTGCGCCGCCATAAGCGTATTTATGTTCCGCCTTTAATCGAAGGTACGCCGGATAATTTAGAGGCTGGTTTCGAAATAGTATTCAGCGAGGTGGAAGCGGGCGTTGAAAAAAATCGCAGCGGCCTAAAGCATTTTGTTTATTACCGCAATGCACAAAAAGACATTTTCATTTTTGATAATCACAACCACGCCTTTTTCTTTTGGTGGCGGGCCTTTAAGCACGGTAAAATATCGCCCGGCCAGCTCTTGGTGCACATCGACCAGCACAGCGATATGCGTCAGCCGGAGAGCTTGCCGGATTTCAATTTGAATCCTCAAGTTGATTTAAAAACGGTGTTCGACTACGCCAATTATGTTTTGAATGTGGGCAATTTCATTCAGCCGGCCCTGCAAACCGGCCTGTTCTCGCAAGTTAAAATCATCGACAGCAGCAGCGCCTTTGAAGAAGAACCGCCGTCAAATTTTGTGCTGGACATCGACATCGATATCTTTGCGCCGGAGATGGCCTACATCGATGAGCACTTGAAAATGGAGGTCATTAAAGAGTATATTCAACAAGCGCGTCTGATTACCATTGCCAGCAGTCCCTTTTTTATGGATCAGCATCGAGCGCTGCGTTTAATCAGAGAGATGTTAAAGGGCCATTAGAAATATTTTTTAAGAAGCGTACGTTAAAAGTGAAAAACCATGAGGAATCATGAAGAATAAAAACCCTTATGCCAATATGCAGCAGGAATTAGACGATATTCTGGAGCGCGTCATCGATCGCCAGTCCGGCGGTCCGGTGGCCAATATCGGTCTGGTGGAACGTTTTCGCTTACAACCCAATAAAAAAAAGCTGATTGTCTTTTGCCGGATAATGAATTTTGATCATGCGTGCTGCCTGGTAATGAACAATCACGCTTACGACCAGACCATTGATGATTTGCGAACGGAGATTCAGCGTTCCTTCCCCGATTTGACCGTGCAGTTTGTGTACAATTAAAACGCCGGTTTCTCCTTCCTTTCTTGACATAAAGTATACCAGTTGATATATTGACTTCTGTAAGTTTCTATTATTTTTAATGTTAAGCAAATGCTAAAAAAACCGGCTTTAACAGAGGACGAATATCTCGTTCCGGCGGCGGAAACGGAAGCGGAAATCAAGGTAAAGGGTTCGCGCTTTATTGCCCGCATTGTTCCGGCGCCTTCCAAAGAGACGGCTGAGGAAATCTATAAACATATAAAAAAGAAATATTACAATGCCACGCATAATTGTTTTGCCTATCTTATCGATAAGGATGTGTTTCGCTATTCTGACGATGGCGAACCTTCGGGAACGGCGGGCAAGCCGATTTTGCAGGTGTTGGAGAGCGTCCCTTTTTATGAAGCCTTGTGTGTGGTCACGCGTTATTTTGGCGGAACTAAATTGGGTACCGGCGGATTGATTCGCGCTTACGGACAGGCCGCGGCGGCGGCGCTGCAAACGTGTAAACTAAAGACCAAAGTACGGGCTGCCGAATATCGCTTAAATTTGCCTTACGAATTAGAACCGGCTCTGCGGCGGCTGTTAGGAAGTTTCAGGGGCGAAATTGCCGGCAGCGACTATTCCGACTTGGTAGTGATGCGCGTACACATTCCGCAAAGTCGCGCAGCGTCTTTTGAAAAGCAGGTAGGCGAGCTGGGCAATAGTTTAATCACTGTTTCAAAACATTAATCGACGGAAATATTATGGCTGAAAACATCCTTGAAATTCGAAGCATTACTAAAAGTTTCACCGGCACGCCGGTGGTGGAAAATCTCTCTTTTGCGGTTAAGGGCGGTGAAGTGTTTGGGCTGTTGGGCCCGAACGGAGCCGGCAAAACGACGACCATGCGTATGATTATGAATATTCTGGCGCCGGATGACGGAGAAATCATTTTTAACGGCGAGCCGCGCTCACGCATTAAAAATCAGCATTTTGGATATTTGCCGGAAGAGCGTGGTTTATATCCGCGGGCGACTGTATTAGACATGTTAATCTACTTTGGCACCTTGAACAACCTATCTGCCCGCAAGGCTGAGGTGGAGGCGATTCGTTATCTGGACCGCCTGGGGCTGGTGGCTTTTACCGACGCGCGCATCAATCAGCTTTCTAAGGGGATGCAGCAGAAGATCCAGTTTATTGCCGCTTTTCTGCACGATCCCGACGTGCTGATTTTGGACGAACCTTTTGCCGGCCTGGACCCCATAAATCAGATTGTTTTACGCCAAATTCTGGAAGAGTATAAGAAAAAAAAGAAAATTTTGATCGTCTCGACACATCAGATGGAACAGGCCGAAAAACTCTGCGATCATATTTGTTTAATTAATCAGGCAAAGGTCATTGTCGATGGTAATCTAAAAAAGATTAAAAAGCGCTATCGGGAAAGCGCCTTCTATCTGGAATCGGATGAAACGTTGGAGTTTATTAAAGAAATCCCGGATATTTCGATTTTGGAGGAAGATAATAATTCCTGCAAGTTTACCGTGAACGACAAGAAGACGTCGCTCACAGACATATTACAAATGGTAAACAAGAGCGCCAACGTTAAAAAAATTGAGATTGTCGAGCCGTCGCTGCACGATGTATTTATTCGTCTCATTCAGGAACAGACGGAGGACAAGGCATGAAAAAGATATTTCGTATTGCCAGCTGGGAATTTCGTACGCGCTTTAAATCGCGCTCCTTTTTGTTTAATACCTTTATTTCTCCGCTATTGTTTACGGCTGTGATTACGCTGCCCATCTTCTTTTTTAATTATACGCCGGAGGTTTCCACCAAACTGATCGGCGTGATCGATTTATCCGGTCAACGCATTGAGCGCGATTTGCAAAAGGCGCTTAACCGCTATTACAGTGTGGAAAAACGTTCGCGCGAATATGTGGTGATGAAAGTGGCCGTAACACAGTCCCAGCCCTATAATCAAATGTTGTCCGAGTATAATGAAATAAAAGCGCGGCTCGATTCTATTAACGGGTTGTACAACCGTATTCGTGATCAGCGGACGCAATACTATAAGAATACACATATTCCCAACCGGGAATATGTGCTGCGCACGTCGTATGAAAAACTGCAAAATGCCCGCGAAGAAAAAGAATTAACGGAGATAGAGTTAGAACGATTTAAAAGTTCATTGGATTCGGTGTACAAGTTTGAAGCGTTGAAGATGGCCGACTCCTTGTTAATTACGGACGTACTTAATGCCTATTTGGTTTTTCCTAATGATTTTACGCGTTCCGGCGTTGTGCAGTACCATTCTAAAAATCCGGGCGATTTACGGGAGACCGAGCGTTTCGAGAAAGTGCTGCAAAGCATCATCATTGAGAAACGCATGTTAGACGATCATGTGGGGGCGGCAAAAATCCATCGCTGGCTGATGCCGATCTCTGTGAAAAAATACCAGCTGCTTTCCAGCGGTCAAAAGGAATGGGATTTTTACGCACAGTTTTACGGCCCGCTCATCGGCGTCTTTTTGTTGTTTATGGCCGTGTTTACCGCCGGGGGATATTTGTTTAGCAGCATTTTACTGGAAAAATCCAACCGTGTGATTGAGGTGTTGCTTTCCTATGCCACCAGCCGGCAGATTATGGGGGGCAAAATTTTAGGGCTGGGTTTCCTTGGGTTGGTGCAGGTACTGATCTGGCTTTTGATCACCGCGTTCATGGTCGGGGCCAATGTCATTCCCGGCGACAAGCTTTCGTATTTAAATTTGACGAATGCCTTATATTTTCTGCTTTATTTCAGCCTGGGTTTTTTGTTTTACGGATCTATTTTCATCACAGTCGGGTCGCTCTCTTCCAACGAATATGACGCCCAACAGATCAATCAATTGCTGCGTACGGTAGCTATTTTTCCTGTGCTGCTTTCGCTGATTGTGCTGGCCGAACCAAATTCCTATTGGATTCGCCTGCTTAGTTACATTCCTTTTTTAACGCCGTCATTTATGATAATGCGTATCCCCTTGAGCAGCCAGCCGCTGACGTTTGACATCTACGTTACTATTGGCGTAATGGTGGTTTCGATTTTATTGATGATTTTGATTGCCGGTAAGATTTTCCGCGTGGCTACCTTGATGCAAGGTAAAAAGCCCACCTGGAAGGAAATCAACCAATGGTTGTGGGTGCGTTGATGGAAGAGCGGTCGCGCACCGTTAAAAATCTAATTGTAATTGCACCCTAAGTAAACGGTTAAGCGTTGCTTGCCGGCCAAAAGTCTTTTGCAGCAAATCTTTGCGGTTTTGCCGTAGACAGCGGTATTTGAACCAGACTTTTAGGGAGCGGGAGAACTGGCAGGTAAAGCGGATATACCATTTGTAGCCCTCTCCGTACAAAGCGTAATTGGCAAAGCTGCCCGGCAGATCGCTTTCGTACTCGTACAGCCGGGAGCGGTAAGAGGCGGTGTGGAAAAATGTAATACGCGTTGTAACGGAAAACCTTTTGTGCACAATGTAATTGAAATCCTGAAATACATAGCTGCCTTTTTCGGAATACGGGGACAAAGCTGTGTGCTGCCAGCGTATGGTCCACTTGAACCGCCGCTTTATCGGAAAGGCCATTTGCACGCGGTAAAGCCACTGCTTTTCCGCAGTCTCTCCCGTCGCTTCTTTGTGGCGCACACGCAGCGTTAAATAAGCGTGAGCGCTTTTTCTGCGGCCTTCGACGAGCCACTCTTTTTGCCATTGCGGCATATCGTTAAAATAACCGCGCCATAAATCTTTTTTAAAGATGTGGTAGGCATTTATTTCAATCCTGTTTAAGGGGTGCAGCGAAGCGGCGATGTAAATTCCCTGCTGGCCCTGCGGGAAAGGTGTTTGGTTATCGAACAGGCGTCCCGCCGGCGATTGAAAATCATTAGAGGCGCGCCAGATTTTTACACCGAACCCAAACCGGTGGCTGCGCAGAAGCAGCGCCTGTGTAACGGCGTAACCTCCGGGATTGCTGAGCGCGCCCTCGCCTTTTAAGGATAAATGCCGCCATGAAAAACGATAGGCAATGGCGCCGGCAGTAAGGGCGTCGCCGCAAAAGTTAAAGATATTCCGGCGGTACTCGTTATCCGGAACGGTTTGGGAAGAAAAATTGATTTCGGGAGAATATTTAAAGCGGCTGATTAAAGCAGCCATGCGGAAATGCCTACCGAATATTTTATCCACAGTTAAACCGGCCACCTGTTCACGGACGGCGTTTTTAGCTTCAATTTCATCAGCGTTGCGGTGGTAGCCGTCGTAATCAAAACCGATGACTGTATGTCCGTCTGCGCTGTAACGGGCGTCGCGAAAATTATTCCCCACAAAGAAGCTCAAGGAAAAATGCTTAATGCGTGGCGTTTGCAGATACAAACCAAACATACCGCCGTTTTCGTAAGAGCTTAAACTGGGATGTGCCCGGTTTAGCCCGGCGCTGAATACGGCCAGGCTGTTAGCGCTTTTTAGTCCGGCAAAGGGATTGCTGAATACAAGTCCCTCACCGAATTGCGGATAGTATTTGCCGGCAATTATCTGCCAGTCCTTTTTTTCGTAACAAATATATCCGTTAAAATAATCAGCAAAAGAAGCCTCGCCGGCGTCTTTTTGCGTAACCAATCCGGCGCGCAGGTTTTGGCTGAGTTTAATGTAAACCTTGTTGTAATCAGATAAAGGCGAACCTTCGTAGGTGCCGTCCACATAAAATGCCGCAGGATCGAACGGATAGACATTGCGGTGAGTTAAGCGCAGCGACTGGGATGAGGGTGTTTTAAGGACGATAAAATCTTTTATAAGTCGGAAGGTCCATGAGCCGATGATTTTTCGCAGTTCCGTTTTACGGCGGATACGTCCATGCATCCGGCGGTAAGATATAATACTGTCCGCCTGCTGCGCGATCAGGAAAGGCAGTTGCAGCAGTTCGTCTTTATTTGCCCGATTTACATTTAGAGGGTTTTCCAGCAAGTAGTAAATATTATCGATCAGGCTGGCGTCTTCTTCCACAAATTCCGCCCATACCGAGAGCAGGCTGTCCTGTTGGGCTGTGGCAGCTTGCGGCAGTAACAGGATGCACAAAAGAGCGGCAAATATGAGCCATCCCGGCAAACGGCTTAAATCCGTGTAGCATTTATATTCACGGACAGAGTGCTTCATATTTTAATAGCCTGTTTGACTATCTAAAGAACCTATGAGTCTATTTTAAGTAAATACTGAAGAAACAGTTTTCAAAGTTAGCGATGGCTAAAATTATTCTAAGTTTCTATTTTGAACGATGTAACGGCACATATAAAATAAATTTTGAATGCTTCATTCTTTTAGCTCCGAATTCCCAATTTCAAGCCATGGATGTACCGTTTTAATATTTTTAAACAGCTTCTAACATAAATTGCCGTATAGAACGTTATAGCCGGGCGCTGTTAAAAAAATTCCGCAGCGGCGTCAGCTCGGTTTTCAGAGCTTCCTGCAAAGAACCGCTGAACAGTACGCTGCCTTCGTGCAAATAGACGACATGATCGGCAATGCGTTTGATGCTGGATACTTCGTGTGTAACGATGATCAGCGTCATGTTAAGCTGCGATTTAAGAGATAGCAGTAATTCATCCAGCGCCGAAGCGGTAACCGGATCAAGCCCTGCGCCGGGTTCGTCGGCAAATAAAACGACAGGGTCTAAAGCAATGGCGCGCGCCAGCGCCGCCCGTTTTCGCATTCCACCGGATAATTCCGCTGGCAGTAAATGGTAAGCCTGCGTCAATCCGACTAATTCCAGTTTCATTTGAATCAAATGGCGGATCATTTCCGGCGGCAAGTTGGTGTGTTGTTCAAAGGGAATGGCCAGATTTTCATGAACGGGCAGCGAATTAAGCAGGGCGCCGTTCTGAAACAGCACACCGACTTGTTTAAACAAAGCAATGGCTTCTTTTTCTTCTAATTGGTCGATGTTTTTACCTAAAAGTTCAACGGAACCGTTGAGCGGGTGTTTTAAGCCGATAAAATGTTTTAACAATGTGGTTTTACCGCAGCCGCTGGTTCCTAAAATCACAGTGATTTTTCCGTCCGGAATTTGCAGCGAAATATCGCGCAAAACCAGCTCTTCTCCGTAAGCGCTCGATAAATTCTGTACGCGAATGATAGAATCGGACATCAGAACGGCGGCTCCCCGAAATAAAAAATCAAACCTAAAATGCTGTCGGCAATGATTACCAGAAAAATGGAAGTAACTACAGCGGCGGTAGTCATTTTGCCCACGCCCTCGGCGCCGCCTTTTACTTTGAGGCCGAAATACGTGCCGGTTACTACGATGATGACGGCAAAAGTGACGCTTTTAACCAGAAAAGTAAATATTTCTTTATAGCGAAGCACGCCGATAACTTCGTTGTAAAAGGGAATAACATCGAGATTTAAATAGGTGATTCCGATAACCATACCGCCGATGATGCCGATGATATTGGCCAGTATGGTTAACAGCGGCAGCGTAAGTACAATTGCATACAGTTTGGGTACAATCAAATAGGGAACGGGATCGATACCCATGACGTGCAGAGCGTCCATTTCTTCCGAAACTTTCATGGTGCCGATTTCGGCGGCAATGGCCGAGCCGGAACGTCCCGCCACCATAATCGCCGTGATCAGCGGTCCCATTTCACTGACCATAGCCACGGCTACCAGATCAGCCACGTAGATATTGGCGCCAAACTGGCGCAACTGAGCGGCGGATTGCAAGGCCAGGATGAAGCCGATTAAAAAGGCGATTAAGGCGATGATAGGCAGCGCGCTCACTCCAATTTGCAGGCTCTGGCGGATGGTTTCGCCACGGCGGCGAAGTTTGGTTTTAAAAAATGCGGCAAAACTCCAATAAAAAATATTAGAGACTAATATCAGGGCATTATACAGTTCGCTTAAAAAAGCAAAAGTTTTTTCTCCCAGCAGTTCAAAGAAGCCCACCGGTTTTAACTTTTTGGGTGGAAGCGGATTTTTTAAATGGAAACGTTCCAACGTCTGTAGAACTTCTTCAGCAACATTCTCATTGCGTATCGGGATGCCCTGTGTCCGGGCTAAAAGATGCAGTTGATCGATCAGGGCCACGCCGGCGCTGTCAATCTTTTTCACATCGGAAAAATCCAAAATACAGCCGTTTTCAGCGGACGCTTTTTTAAGAGCAGCGGATAACAGCTTCCAATACGGACCCGTATTTTCGAAGGAGAGCTGCGCAGGGATTTTCAACTGTAAAACAGAGGTGTTATTTTCCATGGCTCTGATTTTTTAGCGTCTGATAGATTTCGCCGAAAAAAACGTTGGTCTCTTCAAGTAAAATTTTGCTGATCGCAGCGGCAAAGTTGTTCATCGGACTGTTTTCTTCAAGAGGCATACTGCGGTCAATCCGCCGGCCGGCAATGATTCGATTGGTCTTTACATCAATCAATTCCAGGCGCATTTTAAGATGTGCGCTGTAATTATCAGGCAGAGCGACGCGTTCCAGTTGTTCTACGTAGCCGCCAAGCGTGTAGTCCGGCGTGAGGACGCCGATTTCCGAAAGACAAATATCAAACAGATTGCTTTGCTTGAGACGGTTGAAAATAAAAAAGCGAATGGCCTGCGAGGGGCGTTCGGCCCAGAGATTATAATAATAGTAACGTAACTCGTGGCTTTTACTGCGCAGGGCAATACGTGTTTGGTTGTAAGCGGGTGTGATATTAATGGCGCTAACCTGAACGGCAAAAGGCAAAGGCGCCGCAAAGTGTAAAGAATCTTGGTTAACGCTATCTTCGCCCAAAATAAAATAGTGTTTGATGATTTCTTTTTGAGCGCATGAAAACGTAAACAACAAAGCAGCTAATGTAATCAAAAGAAGTTTTATATTCATATCTTACTGCTCCAGTTTTTCATCGGGCGGATTTTCCGGTTTGGTGCCCTTCAATAATATGGCCGGATTTTCATCGATTTGCTGCGCGGCATGGTTCAGTGATTCGATAGCATCATTTAACATTTGCATGGACTGGTTGAATTTAGACAGATTCATGGAGATAATGATGTCCATCTGGCTGAGAATGTGATTGATTTTGTCCACTGCCAGGTTAAGCTGTTCGTCTAAATTATAGATATTGGCCTTGTTTAATTTGTCGGCAATCTGGGCGATGTTGGTCAGTGTGGTTTTAAAAGAATCCGAGCTGACAAAAAAATCAACCCGGTCTGCTGCGTGTTGGGCGCTCCGGCCGGTGGCGGCCAGATAGTACAGGGTGGAATCCAGGTTTTTCAGGGAAGAACGTATGGACCGCTCATTTCTTCCCAGCATCCGGTTCAAATGAGTGATGGTGGCGTGTGTAGTATCTACCAATGCAAAGAGCTTTTTCTGGTTGGTCTCGTTGGATATCTTGAGCAGATTATTTAGCAAAAGTTCCACTTTTTCGCCAATGACTTCTGCCTTGCCGGTAATATTCTCGGTTAGTGAAGTGCCGGCGGTGATATAATCGCCGGGTTTTAAAAAGGGCGCCTCATTGGTTCCGCCGCGGATTTCAATCAGTTTAATACCGGTGATGCCGATGGTGGAAATATCGGCGCGTGCATCGCTTTTAATGGGCGTATCTTTTTTTAAGCCCACTGTAACAATGATGCGGCTGATGTCTTTGGGATCGATTTGAATTTTTTGCACCGTGCCCACATTGATGCCCAGATATTTGACCGAGCTGCCCACATCCAGGCCGGTAACGGAGATGTTTTTATAGGCGATATAATAGACGTCTTTTTCCTTAAAGCGGTTAATCGATAGGACAGCTACCAGCGCTAGAAGAAGCAGCACGGAAACGGTAAGGAATACGCCCAGACGGATTTTTTGTGATTTTGTTACCATTGCGATCTCTTAAAATGAAAAATACTTCTGTGAGAAGCAATATACGATGAAATACAGAATAAAAAAAGCCCATGAATATTTCATGAGCTTTAAAGTGGGCGGTATAGGATTCGAACCTATGACCCCCTGCTTGTAAGGCAGGTGCTCTAAACCAGCTGAGCTAACCGCCCGTAATATTTAATTTTTTACTTGGGCTCGTCCGTCTTATCTTTTTTAAATATGGCTATGGGAAAAATTACCAGATAGGCAATAACCAGTACAATCGGCGCCAGAGTACGGGATAAAAATCCATTAACCGGCGGCTGAGCCATCAGAATAAAACCGATGGCGATGGTAATCAAGCCAATTAAAAAAATGTTTACATTTTTACGGCCAATAAAGAATTTGCCTGGTTGCTTTACTTTAGCCGTTTTTGCTACTTTTGTCATATGTTTGTACCTCAATAAGAGTGGCAAATATAAAAAGGGAAAGATAACTAAGCAAGAAAATGTTGACGAAGGAGAAGATTAATTTTGCTGAAGAGCCAGAACAGGCGCAGAAAATGAAGATTTGGAAACCTTTGCTACAGGCATACGCTCTGTTTCAGCTACGGTTTCGTTGGTTTGTTCATAGCGATAAATAAAAACTTTACTTTTAATTTTAAGCTTCATTTTGATTTTCATGGCGACCTCAATTTAATTTCCACTTACAAAATTCAACCAAAAAATAGGCCAAGGCCTTTGCTAAATCGATGATATTCATCACTTTGATTCAATTTCCTGCTCATTTGTTTTATCGTTCAATTTTGGGTTTTCTTAAGTAAACATTCAAATATAGATTAAAAACTTCCCTAAATGTATCAGTTATTGTTCATATACCGATCAGTAAATGGTTTACCCTGAAGGGGCGCCTGTGGCGCAAATAAGG
>CAZIBE010000048.1:0-28150 GCA_964536685.1 uncultured Calditrichaceae bacterium
CACGGAACCACAAACCAAAGTAATATTGTTCATAAATTTGGGGTTAGGTTATACGTTAGGGCTGTAATTCCCAACCCGCGGCGCAAGTCCGAGCGTACCATGGCGCCCCTCACCGCTATTTAGCTTCGCAGCAAAGCGCCGGGTGTATTTTCAGTAATCTAATCAGAGGAAGTCTTTTATCATGGCAATTATTGATCCCCAATCTCTATCCGTGCGTCAAATATATGAATTGATGACCGGCTGCATCATGCCGCGGCCCATAGCTTTTGTTTCCAAACGTTCAAAAGAAGGCATAGCCAATTTAGCACCCTTCTCCTATTTTACCGGCATCTCTTCCAATCCGCCGACTTTATGCTTTGCTCCGTCTCGTAAACGCGACGGCTCTAAAAAGGACACGCTGATAAACATTGAACAAACGGGTGAATTTGTGGTAAACACGGTTCACGGGGAATTGTTAAAACCCATGTCCCAAACCGCCCAATATTTTCCGCCGGAAACCGATGAGTTCAAAGAGGCCGGGCTTACGCCGCTTCCTTCCGGAAAAATTCGCGTGCCGCGCGTGGCTGAATCTTTGATCAGTATGGAGTGCGTGCTGCAGCAGGCGGCGGATTTTTAGTTATTGGAGAAATCATCCTTTTCCACGTTGCCGCAGAAGCGTTAAACGAGGCCGGTGAAATTGATGCCCGGAAATTTAAACCGGCGGGCCGGCTTAACGGTAAAAATTTTGTGCAGGCCGATCATCCCTTTACGCTTTTCAATGAAGACGGATTCAAGATTTAATCATTTACTCAAAATCCGCTTCAACTGTTCCAAGGTGTAATCAAGTTCTTCATGCGTTGTGTGCCGCCCGTAGCTGAAGCGGACGGCGCTGTCGATTATTTCCTGCATTAAACCCATAGCCTGCAATGTACGCGAATGAGTGATACTGCCCGAACTGCAGGCCGAGCCTACGGAAACGGCAATGCCGGCCAAATCCAGTTGCATCAACAGACTGTCGTTGGGCAACCCTACAAAAGCTACCTGACTGATATGGGGCGAGCGCTCCGTTTCTTGCCCGATAATCCGGCAAATGGGAAATCGGCGTTTCAATTCTTCTTCAAAATAATCGCGCAACTTTTTTATATGCAGATATTCGGAATCGTCCGCAGGCAACAGGGACAACGCTTCGTACAAGCCGGCAATACCCGGCATGTTTTCTGTGCCTGCCCGCCGCCTGGCCTCCTGCCCGCCGCCGTGAATCAGCGGGCTAAAAGGCGTTTTACTGCGAACGTACAAAGCGCCGACGCCTTTCGGACCATATATTTTATGGGCCGAAACGGTAAGCAAATCTACGGGCACTTTGTTAACATCCAACGAAAGCTTACCGAAGGATTGTACGGCGTCGCAATGGAATAAAATTTGGCGTCGCTGACAGATTTTGGCGATTTTTTCTACCGGATTAACAATGCCGGTTTCGTTATTTACATGCATCACCGAGATTAGAATGGTGTCCTTGTTAAGCTCTTCCATGATCTCTGCTTCGGTGATGCGGCCGTGGGCGTCCGCCTTCAACCAACGGATCTCGAAACCGGTTTGCTGTAAGTGTTTAGCCGTTTCAATTACCGAAGGATGTTCTGTCCTGCCGACTAAAATACGTCGGCCTTTTTCTTTGTTTGCCGTAGCCGCGCCAATTAGCGCCAGATTATTACTCTCTGTGCCTCCGCCGGTAAAAACGATTTCCGATGAGCGGGCTCGCAATATTAGCGCCAGCCTATCCCGTGTTTCTTCCAATTTAATTTTTGCCTTACGGCCAAAAGCATGAAGGCTGGAGGGATTGCCGAAGTATTCCGTGCTCCACTGTAACATGGCCTTGCCCGCCGCGGGAGATAGCGGCGTGGTGGCGGCGTAGTCAAGATAGACGGATTGCATAATAAAAGCCTTTTTAATTAAAACGGCTATAAACCTACGATGGACGGCATTAAAATACAAGATATCGTTTCGTTTATCCGGTCCGGCTGATTTGGACTTATAAGATTTAGATTCAAAAATGGAGTCTATTTTAAACTTTCTGTACGACCAATTATAAATACAAATTATAAGAGAATATGAATGACCAGTTGAGCACTAATTGGGTTTTTTAAAGTATTTTTTCTAAATACCGACTTTGCGCTACGCTGCGCCGGGAAATCCTAAAGCGGGAATTTCAGGCCGGATTCTGCGGAATGTGCTTCCATAGTGATTTTATTAGCGGATTATTTATACTCCACACTGTTATTGTTGAGATGAATAGCCACGAGCTTTTGCTTGCATTCCGGTTTATCGGGGAGCTCGTGGTCAATAGTGCAATCTTTTGAATGTGGGCTTTAGCCCAAAACTGATAATTATTGGCTTAAAGCCAGGCGTCCCACAATGTTTGTCAGAGGCGGGCATAAGCTGCGGATGTTTATGAGTTCCTTTTGTCTTGATACAAAAGCAACCGAAAAAATCAAGGCTGGAAAATCCCCGATAACGATTTCCGTCGGCTTGCTGTGCGTCCGCTTTCCCACTCATGAGCCAGCCGTTTGTTTATATAGCTACGGCGCAACCGGGGAAAGCTTTACACGCTGCGCTACGCCGGGAAATCCTAAAGCGGGAATTTCAGGCCGGGTTGCGAGGCAAAGCATCAAGAAATAAAGCCTCGAGCGGGAAGGACGCGGCCTTAGCGAACCTTACCCTCCAAAGGAGCAGGGAAGGCTTGTAAAGATAAAGTGTATTAATCAACCTATGTAGCCGCAGCGTTGAGAAAAGAGGCAAGGCCTCAAGAGGCACAAGCCTTAAACCGGAATCCAGGAAAATTTATTTAGGTAAATCCAATTATTAGTCAACGGGTCATTCATATAAGAGAATTAACATCACCCTGCAACAACCTGTAAAAGAGGGAGGAGAAAACCAAAATAACGCTTTTTAATATTTTGGTTTAAGAGTGGAATTTTGTCCGTATGTCACGATTACCCTTTTGTCTCTAAAAACCGGGAGTCATTCAAATTTCAAATTATCCTTGCCTGTCAAAATAAATTAGTGCAAATTCTTTAAAAAGAAAATGGATCCTGTACAATAATGGTATTGGAATTAAAAAAGGAGGACCTTGTGGATTTGGGATTACACAATAAAAATGGTGTTGTCTTTGCCGCCAGCCGGGGATTGGGAAAAGGAGCGGCTTTGGCCCTGGCCGCCGAAGGCTGCCGCGTAGCTATTTGCGCCCGCAATGAAGAAGAGCTGCACAAAACGGCCAAAGAGATTGCAGCGGCAACCTCGGCGGATGTGTTTACCCAGGTTGTAGACGTTAAAGAAAAAGCACAAATTGAAAATTTTATTAGCATTGTGGCGCAAAAATGGGGCGGTGTGGATATTCTGGTAACCAACGCCGGCGGCCCGCCGGTTAAATCTTTTGATCAGACTAACGATGAAGAGTGGCATTATTGGTACGACGTCACCTTTATGAGTGTAGTACGCGCTATAAAAGCGGCTTTGCCGTACATGAAGCAAAACAAGTGGGGACGCATCATCAATATTACTTCCATTTCGGTTAAAATGCCTATTGAAAACCTGATTTATTCCAACTCGCTGAGACTGGCGGTGGTGGGTCTGGCCAAAAGTTTGTCCATGGAATTAGGAACGTTCGGTATTACGGTGAACAATGTGGCCCCCGGGCATCATTTAACGGAAGGCCTGGAGCGCATCATAAAAAAGAAAGTGGAAGCCGGAACGCCGCGGGAAGAAGTGTTGGAACAATGGATTGGTCACACGCCCATGCGCCGGCTGGGTCAGCCGCAGGATCTGGCCAACATGATCGCCTTTCTTTCTTCGGATAAAGCCGGATTTATAAGCGGGGCCACGATTCAGGTGGACGGCGGGCAATACGCCGGTTCGCTGTAAGCGGCTTAGTTTTTGTGTTTAGCTTTAGGGACGACGTATTCGATGGCCTTTAAAAAATCAAGCAAACGGTAGCCGTTGGCTTCGGCCCGGATGCGCGCCTCCTCTGTTTGCCGGAACCATTTGTTTACGGAGCGCACGGCAGGTTTTTTATGCGCCAGTACGCCCAGCACAAACATCCATGGCAGCAACTGCTCCAGTCCTTCTTTGCTGAAGTAGAGCACATCTTCAAAACGATTGACTCCCAAGAGCTGCCGTACGGAGGCATTGTCAAACAGGGCTTCCAGCCAGGACGACGCCATAAACTCCGACATATCCCGCCACAGATGCTGCCCAGCGATCAGCGCTTCGAATAAAGCGCTGTGGCGCGTCGCCGAGCCATCATCCAACCCGGCAGAGACTAAATGCTTCTGTACAATTTTATCTAAATGACGTTCGCGGATGAAAGCGCCGCGGGCATCGGGATAGGCCCAGCTCAGTCCGTACAGCAACAGAAAGGTCGCCAGAGCCCTATGCTGTGGCGAAGCGTCTGCAGCAAAGGACTGCAACAAACTGCGCGCTCCGGCGTTCAGGCTTTTTTTACCATTTAGCTCTTTAAGATGTAACATGTGCCGGTACAGAGACAGGGAAACGACCGGTACCTTTGGCGCAACTCCTTGCGAACCTTCCAGAGAAGCGGCAACCTCAAGTAATTGTTTAAGCGCTTTGGCAAAAGGCGCCTCTTTTTGTGGAAGAGCTTGAAGAAGCTGCGACAGGTTTGCGTCCCACGCGCTGATTAGCGGTTCAAATAAAAATTCTTCCAGCGCCTGCTGGACGGATGGCACGCCGCGCCCCTTCAGCCGGCGGTGTAATTCGGCAAACGGTTCGGCGCCGCTATGCCGCACTTCGCGGAAGTTTACGAACACCTGATATTTAAAGGCTCCTAACTCGGCATACAATCCCTGTTCAGCCAGTTCCGTGGTCGAGCGGATAAATTCCAGACCGCTGATGTGATCTTTAAAAATAACAAAGCGATTGGCCGCGGGCTGCAAATCCAGCCCCTGCCACAACGCTTTTTGCGCCAATTGTCCGTTTTCCAGATAAGCCGCTGAAGTGCGTACAAATCCGGCCGCCTGTTCGTATTTATTATGATAAAGGACAAGCGCTTTTTCATTACCGGCGCGATTGCTGTAGGCAAAAACGTTTTCGTTTACAGAACCGTCGGCGCGGTAAAAATCATACAAAAAAAAGTTTTCCACATCACTGAAGAGGTAGCGTTTACGCAGCAAGGGAAAAATTTCGCGCTCATGACGGTCGATGAGTTCGCCGTCGGGCGTTTCGTCCCAATAAGCCTTTTTATATTCCATGCCGTACTTTTCGGCAAAGCCTTCAATTTGTCCGTGGCCGAACATGGGCAGGCCGGGCATGGTAGCCATCATGATGCAGACGCCAAAGTATTTATCGCCCTTGCCGAATTGCGCCACGGCGGTCTCTTCGTCGGGGTTGTTCATAAAATTGACGTAACGCTTGAGAATCTGCGGATTGAATTCCAGCACATTTTTAACAGACAGGCGGTACTTGCTGTTCTCTTCGTTTTTCAGCATATTCATGAAGGCGCTGTTATATACGCGGTGCATGCCCAGCGAGCGCACAAAATAGCCTTCCATCATCCAAAAAGCCTCAGCTAACAGGAGCGTGTCCGGCACTTCCTGCTGCACGCGGTCTACCACTTCCCTCCAGAACTCTTTTGGAAAATGGCGGTTAAACTCTTCCTTGCTCATGGCGTATTCGGCGCGCGAGGGAATGTCGCCGCCGCTGCCCGGCAGGGGGAACCACAGCCGCTGGTAATGCTTTTTTGCCAGCGTCATAGCGGCGTCGAAACGGATAATGGGGAATTTACGGGCCACGTGCAAAATAGTCTGAATCACGGCTTCGCGCACCTCGGCCATTAAGTAATTAAGCTGCGCCGTGTCGTTCCATGGCATGCTGGTGCCGTCGTTTCCGTGGTAGATGTAGCGTGCTTCTCCGGTATGATTGTCTACGCGTTTAAAGACCACCGCAGCGTCGGTCTGGTTCCAGTAGCCGTCTTCGATGTAAATGCTGACGCGATCGTCCTCGCTAAGATTTTCACCTGTAAAGCGATAGGAGGGGAAGGGCGGATGGGGACTCTGGATAAACCAGTGCGGCTGTTCAATTACCCAGCGGGAGTCGATGCCCATGTGGTTGGGCACCATGTCGCTGGCCAGACGAATGCCGCGCTGCCAGGCACGCTCCCTGAGGTTTTGGTAAGCTTCTTCCCCGCCCAAATCATAAGCGATAATATAATCGTAAAGAGAATAGGCCGAGGCAACCGCTTCGGGGTTGCCGCGTATCTGTTTGATTTTTCGGGAAGCCTTACTGCGCTCCCACAGGCCAATCAGCCACAGGCCGCTAAAACCCCACCCGGCCAAACGGTCCAGTTCTTCGTCGGGAATTTGATCTAAGCGGGTAATGGGACGCTGATACTGCTTGCTTAACTGATCCAGCCAAACATACGTGCTTTTGGCGATGACCACAAGACGCGGCATCCAGTCCAGGTCCTGTGAGAAGTGTTCCGGCTCAAATTCATCTTCGCCCTCAAACTCGAGAACATAGGTCGGGCCGGGACCAAACTGACCGGCATCAAAACGGGCCATGTGTTCTTCTTTAATAAAATCGAGGCTGATCAGCAAGCGCGATAAAATCGGTTCAATTAATTCCGCCCAGTGTTCTTTAATGTATTCTAACTGGGCGGCCAGTGAGTGCGGAAACTTTTTGGAAGGCAGCAGTAAAAAATCTATCAGAGGCAACCGCTCTTTACCAAAAGGCGGTTGTTTTTTAAAAAAGCTATTCAGGGCGGAAAAGGCTTTTTGATAGGGCGTAAGCGCCAGTAGTTCGCTTTCGTCGATGAGCTCTTTAATCGGTTTGTAGGCCGGATTGCGGTTGTCCAGCCATAAAGCCAGCATTTCTTCCAGGGCGATATGTTTGTTGGGGGTTTGCCCGGTTTTGCCGGCCAGATATTCTGCGGCTGATTGCCGGTTCTTGTAAACGTCGCTATTGGGAAAGCGATCGACGAACTGTTCCAACAGTTTATGATAGGTGCTCTCCCCCAAAGACCCGGAGAGATAGGAATCCATCTGTTCGAATAAGTCGGGCAGCACTTGCCGGCCATAGGCGGCAATTACAAAATGGAGGACTTCATCCAAAAGGCCCATGGCGAATAAATCGGAAGCCGCCACTTTTTGGGCGTCCGTTTTACCTTTATTAAAAGTTTCGGCGAATTCGCGGGCCTTGTAAAACGAGCCGTAAATCACGGCACCGTGAATAGAAAAAAAGGCGTCGTCTATCTGGTATTTATCGCGGGCCCTGCGAGTGATATGAAATTCAAATAAAGATATGTCGTTTGCTTCGCTTTCATTGTTGCGCATGAGGTCCTCTATATTGGTACATTTTCTTTTAACAGGGCAAAATTAATGGGCGGCGGGGTGATATGCAAACGCCATTTTTTTAAAGTAAAAACACCGTTTCCCATTATCTTTAAATAAGCGCTTTTTTAACGCCATTCATAAAAGCGGCAAGTTTATCGGCGTTCAGGCGGCCGGCGTAGCGTACGCCACTGCAAACATCCACGGCATAAGGCCGGACGGTTTTAATCGCTTGCGAAATGTTGTCCGCATTTAGACCGCAGGCTAAAAAAACCGGTAAAGGAGTTCGTTTGCGAATTTCGCGGCTGATGTGCCAATTGTGCGTTTGTCCGGTTCCGCCCAAACGTTGAACTTTGGCCTGCGGATTACCGGAATCAAGCAACAGGGCGTCGAGCAAACCGTTGTTGGGCGGGATACGCTCCAGCGCTTCTTCTCCGGTAACATGCAATACCTGAATTAACTTAACGCCGGGAAGATTCTGTTTTAACAAGGTTAATCCATTTTCGTTTAGCGGGTTGACCAGTTGAATAGCATTGCAGTGAACAGTCCGCTGTTGCCGCAGGACGTCCGGACTGCTGGATTTGCTGGTCAGCAAAACGGAACATACATGGGGCGGAAGGCCGGCGGCAATATCAGCGATGCGCTCTTCCGGGATGATCCCCGGTCCGCTGGGCATGGAGGAAACCAAACCCAAAAAGCTTGCTCCGTGCCGAACGGCCAAAGCGGCTTCCTTATTAGTTGTTAGGCAACAAATTTTTACCGGAATCATAGAATGAGATTTTATTGTGAAATTTCCACTCAGTTTGTAAGTTTGCAACATATCAAAAATGACCAATAGATGAAAGAAATAAATGAGTCAACTTGCGCCCTTTTTTGTGATCATAGCGGCCGCCCTGTGGGGTGTGGACGGTATCATTCTGCGCCCATCTTTATATACCCTGCCGGTGCCTCTGGTGGTGTTTGTGGAAACGGCCATTGCCGCTGTTTTGCTAACGCCCTTTTTTGTTAAGCAATTGCCCGCCCTAACACGTTTAAAACGTAAGGATTGGCTGGCTTTTATCGCGGTGGCCGTGTTTGGGGGTGCGATTGGCACGATGGCTATCACCAAAGCGTTGTTCTATGTTAATTATGTCAATTTGTCCATCGTAGTGCTGATTCAAAAATTGCAGCCCGTGTTTGCTATCAGTTTGGCGGCCCTGCTTTTAAAGGAACGCCTGCCGCGTTCCTTTTTAATTTGGGCCGGCACGGCCATCATCGGAGCCTATTTTATGACCTTTGGCTGGCGGCTGCCTCTTTTGGATACAGGCGATAAAACACTGCTGGCTTCGGCCTTCGCCCTGATTGCCACGATCAGTTTTGCCTCTTCCACAGTTTTCAGCAAGCGCGCTTTACGTCATGTGGAATTTAAAATGGGCACTTATTTGCGCTTTGTGATGACTGCTGTTCTGATGCTGCTTATTGCCGGTTTTACAGGCGATTTGGGGCATGTAGAGCAAATCAATCGCCAGCAGTGGATCATTTTTTTATTGATTGTGTTTTCCACGGGTGCTCCGGCTATCTTTCTGTATTATTATGGATTGATGCGCATCAGCGCGTCGGTCGCTACGGTGTGCGAATTAGCCTTTCCGCTAACAGCTATCATTCTGGAATATCTGGTACATGGTAAGATGCTTAGCGCTGTGCAATGGGCCGGCGTGGTAGCACTGATTTTAAGCATCACCAAAGTAGGGCGCCTGCAGGCTCAATTAGAGGCCAGCGAAAAAGAAGCCGCGCTGCGCATCGCCGAACCGGCCAGGTAAAAGAGTATTCTCCCGGATTTCCGTCAATAAACGAACAGGCCCAATCAAGCCGGTTGTAGAAAAGAGAAAATCCCGTTTTCGGAAGCATGACACATCGCTGGTTATCTTTGGAAACAGATGCCGGGCATTTTCAACCCGCTCCGGGTTTATTTGATATCCCGAAATCGACTTACCGAATATTTTTAGAAGAGAGGTAAAATTACTTAAGTAGAATTAACTTCCGTGCCGCGCTAAAACCGGCGACGTTAAGGCGGTAGATGTAAACGCCGCTGGCCAGCCCGCCGGCGTTAAAGATCACCTGGTATGTACCCGGCGCCTGTTTTTGATTGACCAATTCTTTGACGACCTGTCCCAGCGTATTGTAGACGATTAATCGTACATGCACAGGCGAATAGCCCCGGGCTCCAACAGTATAACTGATTTTGGTGGTTGGGTTGAAGGGGTTGGGGAAGTTTTGCCGTAGTTCAAATTTCTTGGGGAGCGTATTTGTTTCCGTATCCCGCAACGTTAAAAGAGAACCGGCCGTGGTGGTTTTCAGAATCAAGCCCTTAGAGCCGAGCAGCCAGCCGGTGTTTTGATCTACAAAAAAGATTTTTGTAAAGAGGCTGTCGGCAAAATAGCGTTGCCAGCTTTGGCCGCCATCGGTGGTTTTAAACAGACCGTTGGCTAAAACAAATCCGTTGGCGCTGTCGATGAAAAACAGATCGGATGTGGGAACAGGGTCGAGCTGGCAGGCTTTAGTCCAGCTGTAGCCGCTGTCGGCAGACGTGTAAAAAGCGCCGTCAGCCGTAGTTAGATAGCCATGCGCAGCGTCGATGAAAAGTAAGTTACAGATTTCGGCGGAGCCGGCTATTTCAGCCGGCGTCCAGTTCTGACCGCCGTCGGTGGTACGCAACAAATTGAAAGCCGCGCCCTGGCCGGCTACAAGGCCATGTGTTTCATCCAAAAAGACCACCGCGTTTACCGTTTGCAAGGAATCAAAATACGAAATTTGCCAATTATTGCCGCTGTCGGTTGTGTGCGCCAGCAGAGCAACGCGCTGCTGATCCTTAATTACAGAACCGCCGGCCCATCCTTCGTTTTCCGATGTGAAAAGGATTTTTTGCAGCGCCGCATCTACCGAAAGCGCATGCTTCTGCCAGGTTTGTCCTTCGTCCATGCTTTGCAAAAGGGTGCCGGAATCCCCCACGGCCCAATATATATTTTCTTGTGTGCGGTACAAGGCTTTCAGGTCAACGCCGGAAACAAGCGGAAGCTGTTTCCATGTCCCGCCCCCGTCGGTGGTACGTAAAATAGTGCCTCCGTCGCCGACGGCCACACCATTGTAAAGATTTTCAAAAAGAACATCGTTCAGCTTTTGCCGCGTGGTGCTGAATTGCGCCTGCCACACGCCTTCCGTAAGGAAATTCCGGGGCATTGACCAGTCGCTGGTTTTACCTTTATGAAAACTTTTTACGCGCCAAAAATAGGTGCAATTTTCTTCAAGCCCGCTAAGGAAAATTTCATTGGTGAATATGTTGCCGTTTTCATAAATCAAGTGAGAAAAGAGAGAATCGTCGGCAACTTGTAAATAATAAGAAGAGGCGCCGTTGACCGGCTGCCAGCGTAAGGTCAGATCGCGGGAAAGCCCCAAACCGTGATTTTGCGGTTCGCTTAAAGTCGGTATCAGATTCAGCCCGGCGCTGGCGGTTTTAAGGATGGTGCCGTGTCCGCCTACAATCCAGCCGTGCTCCGCATCCGTGAAGATAATATCAGCTAAAAGTGAAGTTGTTTCCGGCGTCTGCGGGCTCCATGTTTGCCCGCTGTTTTCGGTTCTCAGGCAGGTGCCGTTATTGCCCACGGCCCAGCCTTTGCCGGACGATTGAAAATACAGGGAATGGATGTCATAGTTTTTATCGCCTTGCTGAATTAACCAGGACATGCCGCCGTTAAGCGTGCGGAATATCTGCCCTTGCCGTCCGGCCGTCCATCCGCTGTCCGGGCTGATAAAAAAGACCGTGCGCAGCATGCCGTCGCCGGCGAAAGGCAAAGAGTTCCATGTTTGTCCGCCGTTTTTTGTCTCCATGATTAGCGGCGAATAGTCATGACCGTTCCACGTTCCACCTACAATCCAGCCGTGCTCGGCGTCGATAAAAAAGACCTGATAGTATTCCTGGTTGGGATTAGTGGCAAAAACCGACCAGGAAATTCCCTTGTCGATGGATTTTAAAATAACGCCCTTTTCCCCGACGGCCCAGCCAGCGCTATCTGAGCTGAAAGTAATGCTGCGTAAAGCGTAGGATACGGATGCGTTTATTTGCCGCCATGATAAGCCGCCGTCGGCAGTTTTTAAAATGGTGCCATTCCAGCCGCACACCAGGCCGTTGTGGGCGTCAAAAAAATAGGCGGATTCCAAATTATAAGGCGTGCCGCTGTTACAAGGCAGCCAATCGGCGCCGCCACAGGTGGTTTTTAGGATGGTGCCGGCCGTACCGACGGCCCAGCCGTTCTGTTCATCGATGAATGTAACATCTTGTAATAATTGATTGCTGCCGCTGTACTGCGCAATCCAACCGTTAAGTCCGTTAAGAGTAGTAAATGAAAAGGTCTCCGACCAGGCGCTTTCCTCGTTTTCGTAAACGGATTTAACGCGCCAGTAGTATTTGCTGTCATAGTTGAGCCGCGGCGTCTGAAAGAACGGTTGTTCGCGCGTTTCGTTGAGTAACAAATGGTTAAAGGCGGCATCGCGGGCAATTTCTATATGGTAGGCCTCGGCATCCGTTTGCGCCCATTGTAACACAGGATTAACCGGCGCATCAAGCATGTCGTTTTGCGGGGATAACAATGTAGGCGGAGCATGCACGGTGCGAAAGGAGCGCACGGTAGACCACAGGCCGGGGCCCAACACCGTCAGGCTGCGAATGCGCCAGAAATAGGTGACAAAATAGTCGAGACTATCGGTATATTCAAATACCGTTGTCTGCAGAGAATCGTTAAAAATCAGATGGTCAAATTGGGCGTTGTCGGCTAATTGCAACTGATATGCCTGGGCGTCGCCGTCGGCCTGCCACTGAAATGTTGGCGTAAGCGCAACGCCGGCGGCCGCTCCCTGCGGGGCCGTTAAATGCGGTTGCTGTAATATGCCGATGCCAGCCGTTTGCGTGTAAAAGATATGGCCGTCTTTTCCTACCGCATAGCCGGTGTATGGTGAAATAAAGTTCACATCGTAAATATCTTCAAGCAGGGAGTTGTCAACAGGTTTCCACAATTCTCCGCCGGTAAAGGATTTAATCAGCAAACCGTGTTGTGTTCCGCTTCCGCCCAACCACCAGGTGAGCGAATCGATAGTATGCACCGCGTAAAGATCCCCTCTTGCTCCAATTTCCTTGCGCCGCCAGGTAGCGCCGCCGTCGGAAGTGGTTAGTAACAGACTATCGGCGCCGGCAATCATGCCACGAGTAGAATCGGCAAAAGCTATTCCGTAAAAATTGGCGGAAAAGCTGTTTTCCTGCCGCTGCCAGGTTTCGCCGCCGTTGCGACTCTTTAAGATTAAACCGCTGTCGCCAACCGCCCAGCCGAAAGAAGTATTTAAAAACAAAATTTTGCGTATGGTTTGATTTTCCTGCTGATGTAAAATTTCCCAGCTCTGACCGCCGTTGATTGTTTTCAGAATCAGGCCGTTTTGGCCGGCGATCCAACCGTTGACGGAGTCCACAAAAGAAACAGAGAACAGCCCCCGGCTTGTGGGCACAAGTTGTTTCAGCCAGGCGCGCCCGCCGTTTTCTGTTTTGAAAACCGTCCCGGAGTCACCGACGAGGTAGCCTGTTTCAGCGTCGGGAAAAGACACAGCATTAAAATCCGCATGGGTGAAAAGGTCTATAGCCTGCCAACCGGATTGAGAGAGATTGTTTTTAAGAAGCGTTCCGCGGGCGCCGCAGACAAAAACTTTTTCATTACCTGAATATGCAATAGCGTGTAGATCGTTTGCGGTTGGACTGGTTTGCGGAAACCACTGGGCGGCAGCCGGCATAGCAGTTATAAAAAATAACAGAGTAACTAATAAAAAAGAAAAAACGAACGAATTTTTAGAAAGCACAGCGTAACCGTATCTGTTTCAAATTTGCAGGCTTTCTCAGTCCCTTGAACCATTTTAATTCCGTGGCGGCAAATTTATTAAAAAATGTTAAATATTCAAAACATATATAAAGAAATGTTAAATGAGACATAATCTCAATGACCGATGTCACACCGGTTAAGGGAAAAGGAAACGTTTTGTAAAAAAACCGCCGGAGAAATTTCTGCCGGCGGTTTAAATGGAGCGGGAAAAGAATTGAATCCTATCCAGATGGGTTTTATTCCCCGACCCTTGGGTCGTTATAATTATTCAAATCCATTTGGATACCCCGTTGCTTGTACCAAAAGGCACCCCTTTCGGGGCGGCGGGGTTGTTCATTATCTAAAACTATTTGACCCCGAAATTATAAGCAAAACCGACCCACGGAATAAAGGGCCAGCCGGAGGTTTTTGAACCGGTTATGTAAATCATCCCGAGATCGGCGGCGAGCTGGCGGCCGAAAAAACGGATTCCGAACAATAAGGGGAAGTTATTTTCGTCTGGAATTATCCAGGCTTCGCCAAGTAGTTTAATGCTTTGGGAAACCCGTGCTTCACCGCCAAGCAAGATAACCGGTTTGTCGGCAAAGGACTCACCTGAATATCCCCAGCCGGCCCCCACGGTCGCCGCTAAATCGGAGGTGCCGTAGGTTGCTAATCCCCAGGCAATGCCGCCGCCAAACCCCGAGTTTGACGTTGCGTTCATATAGAGCGTCCCGACAGCAACATCCAGCTTGTTAAGATGTAAAACACGAACTTTCGGAGCGATATAGTACAACTGCGCACCGACTCCGGGAAATATACTTATCCCGCCGCCGATGCTTAAAAAGTCGAACGCCCCGACCCCAAAAGAAGGGAAAAACAGCTCGTAATCGGAAAAGTAGCCATGGCCCTGTTTAAGCGTGCGCGCGGTAGGCGCGAAAAAGAGCCTGGTATCATTAGGATCTTTGTAGCCATATTTGCCGCTGATTTCCTGTTCGCTGATTTCTTCCAGCTGTTCAATATTTGCCCCGGGTATTGTAAGTATCAGGCCGTCGCTGGTTTTTAAGGTGAGGGATTCAGCCGTTTGTTTTTCAATAACGCCTTTGAATGTCTGCCCGTCTTTTGTGTCGATTCGCACAAGCTTACCCTTGGCGGTGGTTGTGGATTCCTGTGCGCTAAGACTGTTGACGGGGATGAAAAGAAAAACAATCAGCAATGAGGCTAAAAGACACGTGGCGGTTCGTTTCATGGCACACCTCCCCATAAGTTAATTTAAACTCGAGATAAAATGTATATGAGCGCTGTTTAAAAATAAGTGATGCATGACAAATTTTGTGTTTTGTAGGTAACCCCGTTTTAAGATATGTATGTTTTAAAAGCAGAAAAGTTTCACGTGGTCCGGAAACAAAAAAGCGGCTCCGTCGCCGCTTTTAACATGTATTTTAAACAGGGATCACCGATACACTTCGATGGTTTTGATGCGTACCGGATTCAACGGCAAGTTCCGCTGGTTGCGTTTGGTGTTGGCGATTTTGTCCACTACTTCCATGCCTTGGGTTACTTTACCGAAGATAGTGTATTGGTTATCTAACTGGCGTACATCTGCCTGGCAGATAAAAAACTGCGAACCGGCCCCCTGGGAAACATCGGAAACACGGGCCATGGAAAGCATACCACGGTCATGATGCAGGGAGTTGAATTCATGGGGAATATGTACCAACGGTCCGCCGGAACCGTAAGCGGCCACGTTGTCGGTTTTTGTAACCGGATCGCCGCCCTGAATCATAAAGCCGGGAATAACGCGGTGAAACAGCGTGTTATCGTAAAAACCGCTTTCGGCGCGTGTGATAAAATTAAAACAATGAAGGGGCGCTTTTTCCGGGAAAAAGCTCAGTTCGATGTCGCCGTAGTTGGTAACAATCTTGGCTTTGACATTTTTCATCTGATCGATAAGAAAATTCATTTTTTGATGGGTCCCTTTAATGTAACTGAGGGTTATTTTTAATTCTTTAATATTTTTCTTAAGGGCTGCATTTTCTTTTTTGAGTTTAGAGCTCTGGCAGCCGAACAGCAAAATACCCGCTAAAAGCACAATAAAAAATCTATATTTCATAAAGAAATCCTCCGTAAAAATACCGCAGAAACTTAAACAGGAAATAATTATTATGCAAACAGAACAGGAATTGTTCACTTTTAGCCGGCTTCCACAGTTTTATTAATTTCCGTATTAAAAAAAACGAATATAGAGTCAGACCAAAATAAAGGAGACCGCTATGTACAACCATATTCTGGAAGAACGGATGGAAGGACTGCACCAGCGCTTACGCGTCCTCATTTTGCAGAACGCCAGAGAAGAGACAGAATATGATGTGCGTTTTTTGCAGGAAGTTCGTCAACTCGCCGATGAAATCCTACGTCTTAAAACACGGTTTCAGACGGTTAGCGCGACACACGCAGCCACAAAGCTCCGCCCGCTTGAAGTTTGAATCGATGCCCCAACAACGATAGATTCTAATCATAACGATTAGATTTAAGCAGCAGGCGTCGGTACTATCAGCCGGCGTTTCCTGCTGCGCCTATAACCACTCACATTGCTTACCTATTAAAAGTTCTCCCGTTTGTTTAAAACAATGGAATGTTCCCTAAAAATAAACATTGTAACCGCTGTAACTACCGGATAATAAGAAAGTGAATATTTATCCGCGACGCTCTATCCATCTCACCCCCTTTCGAAAAGGGGATGGAGAAGCAAAAAAGTGCGTATTGTTTATATTGTGGTTAGAGGGTGGGGGGTCAACAGGATGTGGTGAGTTTCCCGGTTGCCTCCAAAATTGGGGGTCATTCGGTTTTTTTTAAAATAATTCTTGCCACGCACTTTTTTATTTATTAAACTTCCCGTCTAATAACTAACCCATGGTCAGTAATTAACCGGGAGTAAGTATTGGGGATTTCCGAACGCCGGCAGCGGGAACGCAAAAAAAGACGCAAAGAAATTATTGATGCGGCCGAACGCGTTGTATTCTCTGAGGGATTTGAACACGCCACTATGGATGCCGTAGCTCAGGAGGCAGAGCTTAGCAAGGCTACGATCTATCTTTATTTTAAAAGCAAAGAAGATTTGTACTTTGCTATTTTCATGCGCGGCCAGGAGCTGCTCTTTAATATGGTAGATGAATCGCTGCAAAGGCTCCGTTCAACACAAAAAAAACTGGAAGCGTTTTTGAAAACCGTCGTCAGTTTTCAGGAAAAGCATCCGGACTATTTTAATGCCTTTTACTATTTTTTGACACACCGAATGGAAATATCCGAAGACAGTGAAGACTGGCAAAAGAACAGAGAACTGGATCAGATATATTTGGGTAAATGGATGGATTTGGTAAAACGGGGCAAGGACGAGGGGCTTATCCGTCAAGGCTTGAAAGCGGTGGACAGCGTTCTGTTAATCTGGATGCAACTGATAGGATTTCTTAAAATCTATTCGGAAATACAGCCTGATTTAGAACGGCAGTTTAGCGTTACCCGAGACTCCATGCTCAAACAATATTTCGCTTTGATCTTTAATGGTATTTTGAATAAACAATAAAATGAGGTATAGACAGATGCGCACGTATTTTATATCAGGATGGATAGTACTTCTATCTTTGTTTGTATTGCAGAGCTGCTCGTCCGAAGGACAGGAAACGAAAAGCATGGAAGAAATTTATCGGCAGGAAGGAGCGCCGGTACGCGTGCAAATCATAAAGCCGCAAACATTCAGCGCCCGGTTAATTTATCAGGCGGCTCTAAAAGGAATGCGCGAAGCGTCGGCATATGCCAGTTTTGGCGGCCGTATTGAAAAAATATATTTTAAAGTGGGCGATTACGTAAAGAAGGATCAGGTCGTCATGTCCTTTCCCACGGAAACGCCGGCTACGCAATATAATCAGGCTAAGGTCGCCTATGAAAATGCAGAGAAAAACATGAAACGTATGGACAAATTGTACAGTAACGGCGGCGTATCGCAGCAGATGTATGATAATGTGCGCGCGCAATACGAAGTGGCCAAAGCCAACTGGGAAACCGTACGCCAGATGGTGCAGGTCAAAGCGCCCATCAGCGGTATCATTACGCGTATGGATGTAACGGAAACAGACAATGTACAAAAAAAAGCAGAGCTGTTTACGGTTTCCCAAACGGGAAAACTGAAGGCTAAAATCTGGATTGGCGAAAAGGATATTTGCGATGTGCATCCCGGATTGCCGGCCGTGGCCGTTTGGCACAACAGCGATGTGCGCGGCCGTGTAAAGCAGGTAGACGCCTCTGTAAACCCTAAGCGCCAGGCCTTTGGCGTCGTGCTGGAATTTGACGATCCCGGTCAGGCTATGGCCTGCGGAGCCACAGCGGATATCCGCATTACTAATTACGAAAAAGATAATGCCATTGTTGTTCCCCGAAAAAATATTTTACGGGAAGCGGGAAAAACATTTGTCTATGTTGTGCATAATGGTCTGGCCAAAAAACAGCAGGTTAAGCTGGGACGAACTTATGGCATGGATGTGGAAGTGCTGTCCGGGCTTAGCGCCGGCGATTCGCTGATAGCCGAAGGTCAACTCTTATTGGCCGACAGCAGCAAAATAAAAATTATTGAATGAGGGAGCCTGAACGATGTTTCTTTCCAGTTTATCTATAAAACGCCCCATTATGGTCAGTATGGGGTTGATTGTCTTTCTGGTTTTCGGAACGCTGGCCTATTTTACATTGACGCTGAACCTGATGCCGGATGTGGAAATCGGTTATGTGACGGTACAGACCATCTATCCCGGCGCCGGCCCTAAAGAAATAGAAACACAGGTTACCAAAAAAATAGAAGACGCAGTGGCCACCATCAGTAAAATTGAGTTAATGCGCTCCTATTCCATGGAAGGCGTGTCCTTTGTCATTATTAAATTTGAACTGGGCAAGAATGCCGATGTCGCTAATCAGGAAGTGAAGGACAAAGTAAATGCTATTCTTAGCCAGCTTCCGCGCGACGCCAAACTGCCGGTGGTGCAAAAATTTGATCTCAGCGCCAAGCCGATTATCGACGTTGTGCTAAACGGTCCGCTGGATATGAAAACGCTTTATGAGCTGGCTGATAAAAAAGTAAAGGACCGTCTTTCACAGATAGAGGGTGTGGGGCGTGTAAATCTTTCCGGCGGACAGGCCAGGGAAATCCGCGTCGAAATGGACAATCGCACAGTTTTCCAGAATGCCATTTCACTAACGCAGCTCAGCCAAATTTTGGCGGCACAAAACATGGATATTCCGGGCGGACACTTTAAACAGGCGGATCAGGAATACAGTGTGCGCTTAAAAGGGCAAATTGACCGTCTGGAGGCGCTGAAGGAAGTAGAGATACCTACGGCTTTCGGCAATAAAAAATTGGGCGAGCTGGCCGATATTCACGACGCTTCGGCAGAGGTACGCCAAAGAACGACCTATTTGAATAATTTCGAAGGAGCAAAACAAAACGATGTGGTGTTGCTTAGCTTAATTAAAAGCTCGGACGGCAACACGGTAAAAATGGCCGACGAAGTACAGCGTGTTCTGCCGGAGATAGAACAGGATCTGCCGGCCGGTTGTCATTTAACCACGGTGATGGACAAATCCATTTTTATCCGCAGCGCCGTGGAAGACACGCTGGGCAATATTTTGCTTGGCATTTTATTAACCGGGTTGGTGTTGTTGTTTTTTCTGCATGATTTACGTTCCACACTGATCGTAGCTACAGCTATGCCCTACTCCATTATTTCAACTTTTCTGTTTTTGCAGCTGTCGGACTTCTCGTTTAATATTATGACATTGATGGGACTTTCCACGGCTGTAGGCATTTTGGTGACCAACTCAGTAGTGGTAATCGAGAATATATTTCGACACAAAGGGATGGGCCACAACCGGCGCGACGCCGCGGATAAAGGCACATCAGAAATTGCCATAGCCGTCATTGCTTCCACATTAACCAATTTAGTGGTCTTTTTGCCCATTGCCTCCATGACCAGTCTGGTGGGACAGTTTTTCAAAGAATTTGCTCTGACCGTAACCTATGCAACTATTTTTTCACTGATTGCTTCCTTTACGGTAACGCCGATGCTGGCCTCGCTGATTCTGCCGGAAAAAGACGTGAAAAAGCATCCCCTCGGCAAGAAGCTGGAAAAGATGTTTCATTCGTGGGAAAACACCTACAAGCGTTGGCTGCAGGCCATCCTGAAAAACAAGGGACGCAGTTGGGCCGTGGTAATCGTTTCCGTAGTTTTATTTGTTCTCAGTCTGTTTGTCGCCCGGCAAGTTGGTTTTGAATTCATGCCGCTGTTGGACGAAGGAGATATAAACATCGAAGTGGAGCTGCCTCAAGGCTACAATTTACAGAAAACAGCCAAACTGGTAAATACATTGGAAGAGCGCGTCAAAAAACATTCCGAGGTAAAGCAAATATTAACAACGCTTGGTTTTATCAGTGATTTGGATGTGGGCGCTAACCTGGCCATCATGCGCATTAAGCTGGTTGATGTCCATGAACGGGCGTATTCCAGCAATCAGATGGCCAGCCGTTTTATTAAAGAATTATCCGATGTGCCCAACGCCTTGATCCGCGTATCGCCGGTTTCTTCCATGGGCAGCGGTCAGGCGCCGATTCAGTTCTATCTATTAGGGCAGGATGTGGATAAATTAGAAAGCCTGAAAAAACAAATTGTCGCTAAAATTAAAGATATCCAGGGGCTGGAGAACCTGAACACCAGCTCTCGTTCCGGCAAACCAGAGCTAACGCTCGTGCCGGATCGCAAAAAAATCGCCGATGCCGGTTTGACGGTATATGATTTAGCCATGACCTTACGGGCGTCGGTGGAAGGCCTGGTTACTACGCGTTACCGCGAATCCGGCAATGAGTATGATATTCGATTAAAGTTAAAAGATACGTCGGTTAACTCTCCGGAAAAAATTCGCGCCCTGACCGTTGTTTCCCGTCTGGGGCGCTACCAATTAGGTCAGTTGGCGGACGTGCGTTACACACAGGGATACAGTAAAATTTTGCACAAAGACAAATATAAGTCCATTGAATTTAGCGGTTACAACGGGCCGGGCCATCCTCTGGGCGATATCGTTAATGAAATCAACCGGCGCACAGCGCAAGTCGATATGCCTGCGGGTTATAAAATCGATTGGGGCGGCAGCGCCAAAATGATGAGCGATACGGTTCAGGATATGCTGCGTACTTTCATCATTGCCTTTTTGCTGACCTACATGCTGTTGGCGGCGATTCTGGAAAGCCTGACCCAGCCGCTGCTGATTTTGGGCACCGTACCGCTGGCCTTAATCGGCGTCTTTCTATCCCTGTTTTTCACCGGGCAAACCATGAACACCGTTTCCATGATGGCCATCGTGATGCTATTGGGTATTGTGGTAAACAACGCCATTTTGATCATGGATTATGCCAATATTTTGCGCCGGCGGGGTATGGGCGTCAAAGAAGCTTTAATAGAAG
This sequence comes from uncultured Calditrichaceae bacterium, assembly GCA_964536685.1. Lineage (GTDB taxonomy): Bacteria > Calditrichota > Calditrichia > Calditrichales > Calditrichaceae > CAZIBE01. The sequence continues at coordinate 20,685 of CAZIBE010000048.1, forward strand.
CCAGCCCCACCAAACTAAAGGCCATCATCATGGCTACGATAGCAATAATTTTAGGCATGGCGCCCATGGCGCTTGGCCTTGGCGCGGCCGGCGTTGAATTTCGTCAGCCCATGGGCATTGTCAGTATTGGCGGTTTGCTGGTTTCCGGCGTGCTTACTCTGTTCGTTATCCCGGCTCTGTATTATTTAACCACCAAAGAGCAAAAGGCGCCGGCAAAAACGATTTAAAAAAACGAGGTTGTGAAGAAAGAAAAACAAGTAATCAGGAGCTTGGAACTCGGAATTTTACATGCTAACCATATCAGAGCCCGTTTAAAATTCGATTGGTTAAGAAATTAGTTCCCAGTTCCTAATTCCCAGTTACAAAGTGGCGGCAAGGTTTGAATGATTTTAAAAAAGGCATGACAGTCAACTAAGGATAAAAGTATAAAAATATAAAATCCTGTAAACGGAGACGGAAGATGAAACAAGTAGTGAGCGCAGTGCTTTTTACCATGCTTGGATTTGGCCTTCTGCAGGCGCAGACTTATGATTTGGACGGCTTTCTGGCGCTGGTTAAAAAAAACAATAAAGATCTGCAATTGGCGCGCAAAGACCTGGATATGGCCAAAGCAGTGAAAAAAGAAGCATGGGCGACGGCGCTGCCTAAAATTATGGCCCAGGGCGATTATAAACGTAATTTGCTGGAAAACTTTTTGTATGTGGATTTTCCGGATGGGCGGGGCGGCTTTGTTAAGCAAAAATTTAAAATTTCACGTAATAACGAATATCGATTCAATGCAGTGCTTAACCAAACCCTGTTCAGCTTTAAAGTGGGCGACGCCTTACGGGCTGCCGGACAATATGAGCATCTGACGCGTCAGGCTTTTGACGCCAGCCATCAGGGGATTGTAACCGTTGCTAAAAAGGCCTTTTACCAGGCGCTCCTGTTGAAAAAGGTGTGGGAGATTTCCAGGCAGGCCGAAGAAAACGCCAAAGAAAATTATGATCATGTAAAAGATAAATTTAAAAGTGGATTAGTCTCCGAATTGGAAACGTTGCAGGCCGAGGTGCGCTGGCGCAATCAGGTACCTAAAACCATCAACGCCCGTAAAAACTATGAGCTCATGGTGGCCACACTAAAGGATTTTGCCGGCATCCCGCAGGAGCAACCGTTAGAATTACAGGGCAGCCTGGAAAACTATCCGGCCAAGCCGCAAAAAACGAAGCTTGGTGCAGTCCTGAAAAACCGTCCCGATTTTAAAGCGCTGATGTGGGAAAAAGAGTTACGCAAAACGAATGTAAGCAGTCAATTTGCCAACTACCTGCCCTCTCTGGACGGCAGCTTCATTTTTGCTTATTCATCGCAATCGGACGAGTGGAAATTTGAAAATGAAAACAAAAACTTCATTCTGGGGTTGTCGCTGTCGATTCCTATTTACATGGGCGGCTACACCGGCGCACAGGTACAGAAGGCGCGCATCGATTTGGACAAAACGGCCATTAAGATCGAAAAAACAAAACAGAAAATCAACAACGATCTGCATAGCATTTACCTAAAAATAGATGAAGCCGAAGAACGTATTGTTTCGGCGCGCAGCGCGTTAACGGCGGCGCGCAAGGCTTTTAAAATAGCTGAGACCAGCGCCGATAACGGCGTGATTACGCAACTGGATTTAAAGCAGACGCGCCTCTATTTGGATCAGGCGATGTTGAATTACTACTTTGCCGTATACGAATATTTGGCGGCCTATTTTGACTGGCAGCAGGCCACGGGTAATGTACAGTAAAAAGTATTTTTGCGCTTAAGCGATAATTTTGGCAATGCGGTTGTACGAATAGGTCAGCAAAAGAGCAAACAGCGCGGCGCCGATGCCCAGCCCTACATTAACGTAGGGATCGGCAGACAGGGCAAGGCGAATGAACACAGTGGCCAGGGCAAAGCCGGAATTGCGGAACAAGGTGCAATAGCGGTAACTATAGCGCAGCGAAATTAATACTACCAGAATATCGGAAAAAATCAAAATAGTGTAAAAGACCGAGAAAAAGTCATGGGTTGGATGGCCCCACACTAAGCGGTATAGATTTATTAGCCCAATGACGATAAAAGTGACCAGCAAAACCAGCGAAAGCAGTTTTTTAGCGGCAACGAAACGGTCCTGTTCTTCGGCGTCCTTGGTAATGGGGGGATGCTTTTGCATGGCATAATAAAATCCCAGAAAAACAAAAATCAGCAGCGCTCCCAAGGCGTCGGATAAAATATACGAGATGTTGCCCATTAGCTGTGATGCGGTAACGGGCTCGGTAAAATGGATGAACTCCTTAAAGGCCGAGCGCAGCAAAATCAAAGACAAAATTTCGAATTGCTTACCCACCGATTCGGCCACGGAATGAGCCAGGCTGAAAACCAACGCCACTACTTCGAAGATCAATAATAGATAAAAAGCCAGATTAATGGCATAAAAATGACTGGTTGGAATGGTCGCAGCAAGCGCTTCAGGCAACAAATCCATGCGCCGCAGCTGGATGATAATCAGCGAAATTAAAAATACGCCGACAATAAAATATCCGATGGCAATTCGCATCTTTTCGCTTTCCCAAATCTGAGCAAGCCGATCGAAAATGTGCGTGACCCCAATATGCCAGTTTCTTTGCCCAAAGGACATGGCTATCTCCTGCAGTTGAATGTACGGTGTTGTGATAAAATGGAACAACCGGTTGAATTTTAAAAAAAATAATATGCACATGAAATGAACGGCAGGCAAGTAACAATAAAAGGACGCCGAAGCGTCCCGAAGAGATTACAATGAAGCGCGCAGCATCCAGACCTGTTTCTCCTGATTGATGACGTATTCACTCAGGATGGCGATGGTGCCGTGGTCGTTAAAGGCTTCGGCTACGCTGAGCAGTTTGCGCTCCTGCTCGATTAAAACGCGGATGTTTTGAATCGTAAAAGTTACTGCTTTCTGGGGTTCGCTGATATCTTTAGCTACGGGCAGTGAGCTTACTTCCACATAATCCTGCAACGTGTGCAGCGGTTGATTTTCCAGAACAAGAATGCGTTCGGCAATTTCATCTACGGTTTCGGCCGCTTCGTTGTACAGCTCTTCGAACTTGGCGTGCAATGCCAGAAATTGCGCGCCTTTGATATTCCAGTGCAGCGAGCGCAGGTTTTGGTAGTAAACGCTGAAATTAGCCAGCAATTCATTAAGATGCGCCGACATTTCACCGGCGTAATCTTTGGGCAGACCGATAGTAATGTGTTCTTTCATTTTTCCTCCGGAAATTTTTATGTTTTTTGTTGACGAACCAACATAGCAAACGTATATTGATAAATCAAATTGATAATATTTATACTATCATAAGGAAAAGTTATAATGACGCTTACTCAGTTAAATGCTATTGTCGTCTTAGCGGCAGAGCGCAATTTTGCCCGCGCGGCGGAAAAGTGCTTTATCACCCAGCCGGCGCTTACCATGCAGGTACAAAATCTGGAGCAGGAATTGGGCGTCAAGATATTTGATCGTAGTAAAAAACCGCTAATACCCACAGAAATAGGCGCCGTGATAATTGAACAAGCCCAATTTGTACTGCAGGAAACGCAGAAGATTTCCGAGTTTGTGAAAGAATTCCGGGAGGAGATCGGCGGGCAGTTGCGTCTGGGTATTATTCCCACTATCGCGCCCTATTTGGTGCCGCGCTTTATTAATTCTTTTTTAAAGAAATATCCCCGCGTACAATTAAGCATTACCGAGAAATTGACCGAAACCATCATCGAACAGCTTAAAAGCAACGAGTTGGATGCCGGCATTTTTGTCACCCCATGGAACGACAAAGCAATAAACGTAATGCCCATGTTTTACGAGGAATTTTTTGTGTATGTTTCGCCGCAACATCCGTTGTTTAAAAAGAAAAAATTAGATTTTGATGATTTACTGTTAGAGGACGTATGGCTGTTGGATGAAGGGAATTGTTTTCGCAATCAGGTCATTAATATTTGTCACACAACGCAGCAAAAGCGGGCTCTGCCTTTGCGCTATCAGAGCGGTTCTATTGAATCGCTAAAAAAAATTGTAGAAACGCGCGCCGGCATGACCTTAATACCGGAACTGGCCATAGAAAATATTTCCGTCGGGAATAAAAATATGGTCAAGCGCTTTAAATATAGCACTCCGGTGCGCGAAGTGAGCCTGGTGACCACGCGCAGCTTCGTCAAAAAGCGCCTCATTGAAAAGCTAAAAGAGGAAATAATCGCGCATATACCAAAAAAAATGTTGGAGTTAAAAGGACGAGAACGTGTGGCGGTTGAGCTGTAAAAACAATTAATAATTTAAGTAGCAGGCGGAAAGTATTAAGGTGTAAGGAATCAGAAAACAGTAAAGCGTTAAGCGTATAGGCATTAATTGTTTCGATTGCTTTCCGTTTAGCGAATAACGGTTATTAAACCAAGTGTCACGTATTAAGTAACAAGCTTGCTTACGAAGTTCCTTAGTACTCGGCCCTTGGCTCTTTTGGCTACTATACATATAAAACTCAGGTAACCCTTAACACCTGTTACACCTGTCATCACAAATTCCGAGTTGCCGTTGTTATTCTTTTCGCTTGCAATTAATTTGACCGGCATCTAATTTCGATAAACGCTAAACGATACATACAGGAGAACGCATGGCACAAGAATATGATATAGCAATAATCGGATCGGGGCCGGGCGGTTATGTGGCCGCTATCCGGGCGGCGCAATTAGGGCTGAAAACGGTCATCATCGAACGGAATAAATTAGGCGGCGTTTGTCTGAACTGGGGCTGCATTCCCACCAAAGCCTTGCTCAAAAGCGCTGAAGTATTTGAAGAAATCAAACAGGCAAAAAATTACGGTTTAAAGATTGACGGCGTCTTGGCGGATTTTCCGGCCATTATTAAACGTAGCCGTCGTGTGGCCGATATGAATTCCAAAGGCGTGGAATTTCTGATGAAAAAAAACAAGGTCGACGTGCTGTATGGTACGGCGCAATTCAAAAATAAAAATACGCTGAGCGTTGAAGCAGCAGACGGCGAGAAAAACGAAGTTACGGCTAAACACATTATCATCGCCACCGGCGGACGACCGCGCAGCATCCCCGGTGTGGAAATAGATGGCGACAAAATCATTTCCAGTAAACAGGCCATGCTGCTAGAAAAATTACCGCAATCGCTGATTGTCATCGGCGCCGGCGCTATTGGTGTGGAATTTGCCTATCTGTACAACACGCTGGGCAGCAAGGTTGCGGTAGTGGAAATGCTGGACAGTTTGCTGCCGCTTGAAGATAAAGAAATTACGGCTATTTTAGCTAAGAGCTTTAAAAAAGCAAAAATTGCCGTGCACACGTCCACACGCGTGGTAGCGGTAAAAGCCAGCAAAGACGGCGTTGAGATTACGATTTCATCTGACGGGAAAAGCGAAACCTTGCAGGCCGACAAAGCGCTGATGGCCATTGGCGTACGGGGCAATGTGGAAGGCTTGAATTTACAGGCCGCCGGATTAAAAGATGAAACGAGTTTCATTCCCGTTAACGAGTGGTACGAAACAGAGATGAAGGGCGTCTATGCTATTGGCGATATCGCCGGACCGCCTCTGCTGGCGCATGTGGCCTCGCACGAAGGCATCGTTTGCGTGGAAAAGATCGCCGGCGTGGAAACCCATACCATAAACTACGACAGTATCCCGGGCTGTACCTATTGCCAGCCGCAAGTGGCCAGCATTGGCTTAACGGAAGAAAAGGCCAGAGAACAGGCTTACGAGTTGAAGATCGGCCGCTTCCCTTATTCCGCTTCCGGCAAGGCGCGGGCTATCGGGGCGCGCGACGGGATGGTTAAACTGATATTTGATAAAAAATACGGAGAACTGTTAGGCGCTCATATCATCGGCGCGGAAGCCACGGAGCTGATTGCCGAAATTGGCATGGCTAAAGCGTTGGAATCGACCACGGTGGAATTGTTCAAAACCATGCACGCTCATCCCACACTTTCGGAAATGATCATGGAAGCGGCGGGCGATGCGGACGATAGAGCCATTCATATTTAATTGTGACATAAGCGTGTTGGTGGATTTTAAGCGGCTTCTGTTGGATATTGACTGTTGATAATTGGATATTCCAAACAACGTCTCTTGGCAGAAACCCCTTTAAGCAATAAGCAATAACCAAGTTACAACGCCCGATTGACAAATTAATCCCGGCAGGGAGGTTTGGTAATCGCCCGCCAATTCTTTGGCGGGAAGAAGAAGCGAGAATTATTTAGATGTCCCGGTGGGGACATTTGAAAGATGTTCTTTGCCGGAATTTTCTGCAACGGCACGGACGTTGCGCATAAAATTCTCATATTTTGCCCGGTACACGGGTGACTTTTTAAAGCGCTGTTTAAAATCTTCCGGCGTTAAGTGTAACAGTTCTTCCAACAGCGGTTTAACGTTCCCTTCCGCGGGCTGATACCCCGCTTCGTCGCTTTCTTTGGCGAAGCGGTTCCAGGGGCACACATCCTGACAAATATCGCAGCCGAAAATCCAGTTGTTCAAACGACCGGCCAGTTCGTCCGGGATCGGTTTATCCCACAGCTCGATAGTTAAATAGGAAATGCATTTGCGGGCGTCGATATGGTACGGCTGCAAAGCCTGTGTGGGGCAGGCCTCGATGCAGGCCGTGCAGCTACCGCAATAATCGGGCGCCGCTTCATCGTAAACTAACTCACGATTGATGATTAACTCACCCAAAAAGAACCATGAGCCCATCTCACGGGAAATAATATTGGTGTTTTTGCCCTGCCAGCCAATGCCGGCAGCCTGGGCGAACAGTTTTTCCTGCACTGGCGCGCTGTCTACGAATAACCGTCCTTCAATGGATGGGTCAACCTTTTTGCGAATATCATTCAAAAAATGCTTAAGCTTTTTTTTGATGATCTTGTGATAATCATTGCCCCAGGCGTAGCGGCTGATTTTGCCGTAGGCCACATTCTGAGCATGGCTGTGATCGGTAAAGTAATTATGCGCCACAACGATTACCGAGCGCGCCTGCGGATAAAGCGTTTGCACATTTAAACGTTTTTCCAGATAGCGCTCCATCCAGTGCATTTCGCCGTGCCGTCCCTGCATCAGCCACTCCCGTAGAAAATCGGAGTGGGGCGGACGCTGCGCCGGGGCAATGCCAACCTTGTGGAAGCCTGTATCCCGGGCTAATTGTTTAATGCGTTTGGTAATTTCTTTTTTATTCATCATGTTACATTTTATTGTCTGTATTTCCTAAAATATCATGGAAGGCCGTAGATGTAAAATATTTTTCAACCCAAGGAGCTCTTACTAAAACTTTGAGGTTTTTTAAAGCTTATAAATCCACTGGTAAAATAGCGCACCTAAAAGCGGTTGCTGAAAGTCTGCTTTAAGATATGAGTCTGCTCTAAAAACCGGTTTTTGTCATTTCGAACGCAGTGAGAAATCTTATATCCTAAATAAAAACAATAG